>JAEUOX010000167.1 GCA_016790475.1 Rhodoferax sp.
CGCCAGGCCGTCGAAGGCCGCCTGCAGCTCCGCCTGCCCGACCTCCAGTGCCGCGACCGACGGCGCCTGGAGCCGGTCGAAGCGGCGGGTGTACTCCAGCACCGCGGCATCGCCACGGGCCTGCACATCGGCCAGGATCTCCTGCACCCGCTGCTCGATCGCGGCGTCGGTATCGCCCGACCAGAACAGCCGGCGCGCGAATGCGGACTCGAAATCCGCGTCGGCGGTGTTCAGCCGCAGGGGCGATGCGCGCAGCGTGTCCATGGGGCCTCCGGTATCAGGCTGCGCGCGGCCGCACGGCACTGGCGAACGCGTCGATGATGCGCCGGATCGGCGCCTGCTTGAGCTTCAACGCCGCCTGGTTGACGACCAGGCGCGAGCTGATGTCCATGATGTGCTCCACCTCCACCAGGCGGTTGGCCCGCAGCGTGCTGCCGGTGGAGACCAGATCGACGATCGCGTCGGCCATGCCGGTGAGCGGCGCCAGTTCCATGCTGCCATACAGCTTGATCAGATCTACATGCACGCCCTTGGTCGCGAAGAACTCGCGGGCGATCGCGACATACTTCGTGGCGACCGTCAGGCGCGAGCCCTGGCGTACCGCCGAGGCGTAGTCGAAACCCTCCCGTACCGCGACGCTGATGCGGCAACGCGCGATCTGCAGGTCCAGCGGCTGGTACAGCCCGTCCGTGCCATGCTCCAGCAACGTGTCGCGCCCGGTGATGCCCAGGTCGGCGCCACCGTATTGCACATAGGTCGGGACATCCGTCGCGCGCACCAGCAACACGCGCACGTCGGGCTGGTTGGTGTCCAGGATCAGCTTGCGCGAGGTCTCCGGGTCGTCCAGCACGGTGATGCCGGCGGCGCCCAGCAGCGGCAACGCCTCGTCGAAGATGCGCCCTTTCGAGAGCGCCAGCGTGATCATGGCAGGGCGCGCAGGCTCGGGCCTGCGGATTCAGGCAGCCTGGCCATCGGCGCTCCATTCCTGCGGGGTCAGCGTCTTCATCGACAACGCGTGCACCTCGTCGGTGTGCATGCGGGCCCCCAGCGTCGCGTAGACCATCTGGTGCCGCTGGATCGGGCGCTTGCCCTGGAAGGCGGCGGAGACGATCGTCGCATACCAGTGGCGCCCGTCACCTTCCAGCGTGCAGTGGTCGCAGGGCAACCCGGCGACGATCAGGCTGCGCAGTTCTTCAGCGGTCATCGGCTTTCATCCGGTTCAGCTGCGGATCTTGTAGCCGATCCGCAGCAGGTGCACCGCCACCGCGCCCGACACGGCGAGGGCGGCACCCACGATGCCCAGGCTCAGCCAGGGCGAGGCGTCACTGACGCCGAAAAAGCCGTACCGGAAACCGTCGATCATGTAGAAGAACGGATTGATATGGCTCACCTTCTGCCAGAACGGCGGCAGCGACCCGATCGAATAGAACACGCCGCTGAGGAAGGTCATCGGCATGATGATGAAGTTCTGGAACGCGGCGAGCTGGTCGAACTTCTCGGCCCACAGCCCGGCGATCAGGCCCAGCGTGCCAAGCAGCGCCGCGCCGAGCAGCGCGAACACCAGGATCCAGTGCGGTGCCACCATCGGCGGGATCGTGAAGAACGCTGTCACCAGCAGCACGCCGAGGCCCACCACCAGCCCGCGCACGACCGAAGACGCGACATACGCGAAGAACCAGCTCCAGTGCGACAGCGGCGTCAGCAGCAGGAACACCAGGTTGCCCATGATCTTGCTCTGGATCAGCGAGGACGAGCTGTTCGCGAACGCGTTCTGCAGCACGCTCATCATCACCAGGCCCGGCACCAGGAAGGCGGTGTAGGACAGCGTGTTGTAGACCTTGACGTGGTCCTCCAGCACATGGCCGAAGATCAGCAGGTACAAAATGGCCGTGAGGACCGGCGCCGCGACCGTCTGGAAGCCGACCTTCCAGAAGCGCAGGATCTCCTTGTAGAAGAGCGTCTGCCAGCCGTTCATGCAGCAACTGCCTCCCGGTGCTGCGTCATCACGTCCAGGAACACATCCTCCAGATCGGCCTTGCGGATCTCGATGTCTTCCGCGTGCAACCCGGCTTCGCGCACCGCGGCCAGGTAGCGCTCGATCTCCAGCGCATCATGGGCCGGCAGCTGCACGATGCGGCCGGTCACGCGCGCCTGGGCGGCCAGCGCCGGCGGCAGATCGGCGTCGACCTTGAAGCGCAACACATTGCCCGACGCCGCCTTGAGCAGCGCACTGGTGTGGTCCAGCGCCACCACCCGGCCCGTCTGGAGCATCGCGATGCGCCCGCACAGGGCCTCGGCCTCCTCCAGGTAGTGGGTGGTCAGCAGCACCGTATGGCCTTCCTTGTTGAGCCGGGCAATGAAATGCCACAGCGTCTGGCGCAGTTCCACGTCCACGCCGGCGGTGGGCTCGTCGAGCACGATCACCGGCGGGCGATGCACCAGGGCCTGCGCCACCAGCATGCGCCGCTTCATGCCACCGGAGAGCTGGCGCATGTTGGAGCCGGCCTTGTCCGCCAGCCCCAGGCTCTGCAGCAGCTCATCGATCCAGGCGTCGTTGTTGCGCACACCGAAATAGCCCGACTGGAAGCGCAGCGCCTCGCGCACATTGAAGAAGGGGTCGAAGACCAGCTCCTGCGGCACCACCCCGAGCTTGCGGCGGGCCTGCGCGTAGTCGGCCTGCACGTCGCTGCCCAGCACCGCAACGCGGCCGCTGGTGGCACGGGTCAGACCGGCCAGGATGCTGATCAGCGTGGTCTTGCCGGCACCGTTGGGCCCGAGCAGCCCGAAGAACTCGCCCTGCTGGATGTCGAAGGACACGCCGTCAAGCGCCTTGAAGCTGCCGTTGGAGGGCCCGCGTGCGGAAGGATAGGTCTTGGTGACCGACTGGAACGAGATCGCGGGCATGGGAGCCGCCGATTTTAGCCGCGGAGCTCAGGCCGCCGGCAGCAGCTCCGCGATGCCGTAGAGGCCGGCCAGATCCCGCAGCCCCTGCGGCATCGCCCGGATGGCGACCCTCTTGCCCAGGTGCAGGCCCTCGCGGCGGCATTCGAGCAGCACGGCGAGTGCGGCGGAATCAAAGCGATTGAGTGCGGTGGCATCGACCACGACGACCGGCCCGGGCTCGGACTGCAGGCCCTGCAGCAGCATCTTCAGGCAGGCGTTCGCCTGGTTGCGCGTCAGGTCGACGGGCAGCACAAGCATGCTCAGCCCTTCCTGGCGTTGCTCTTGTTGCGCTCGGACAGCGTCGTGATGAGACCGTCGAGGCCCTTTGCGTTGATCTCCTGGCTGAACTGGCTGCGGTAGGTTTCGACCAGCCAGACGCCCAGCACGTTGAGATTGAAGATCTGCCAGCCTGCGCCCTGCCCCGGGGTACGCTCCAGTCGGTAGTCGAGCTGGATCGGGTCGCCGCGGCCCTTGACTTCGGTGCGCACGACCACTTCCTTGTCGTCGGCCGCCGCGCGCAGCGGCTTGACCAGGATGGTCTGGTCGCTAACCTGCGACAGGGCGCCGGCATAGGTCCGCACCAGCAGTGTCTTGAACTCCTCCTGGAGGCGCTTCTGCTGGTCCGGGGTGGCCTGCCGCCAGGCCGGGCCCACGGCCGACGCGGTCATGCGCTGGAAGTTCAGATTGGGCAGGATCTTCTGGTCGACCAGCGCGATGATGCGCGACATGTCGCCATTCTGGATGTTCTTGTCCGCCTTGATGCTGTCGAGCACCTCGGTGGACAGGCGCTTGATCATCGCGTCCGGCGCCTCATCGGCCGCACGGGCCGGCAGGACGGAAAGCAGGAGCGCACCCGCCAGCCCCAGGGCGGCGGCGATATTCAGGCTACGACGTTGCATCTCGGGTCATCCAGTGGCAGAGAAATCGGAGGGGACAGGAACTCAACGCACGAGCGGGCCTGGCGGCCGACGGCCACCCGGCGCCCGCCCGGGCCTCAGCGGCGGGGTTCGGCGGACTCGTCCGGCGGATCGCCGTCGTACACCGCACTGCGCCGGCGCTGCAGGAAGGCATCCCGCGTGAAACTGTACTTGTCCAGCGCGGCCTCTTCGAGGGTGTCGCCGGCACGCAGCAGCGCCGCGCGGGTGTCCAGCAGGTCCACCACCTTGGCGGCGTTGCGCGTGGGCACATGATCGATGTTGCTGATGAGGTCGGCCGCCATGTCCACCGGCAGGCCCACCGTGTCGCGCACGGTCGAGGGCCCGAGGAAGGGCAGCACCAGATACGGGCCACTGGGCACGCCCCAGACGCCCAGGGTCTGGCCGAAATCCTCGCGCTGGCGGTCGATCCGCGCCTCGCTGGCGATGTCCAGCACGCCACCCAGCCCGAGAAAGGTGTTGACGTTGAAACGCACGAAGGTCTGCGCGGCCGCCTGCGGCTTGCCTTGCAGCAGGCTGTTGACGAAGGACCAGACGTCCTCCAGGTTGCCGAGGAAATTGCTGACGCCGGTGCGTACCGGGGCAGGCGTGACGGCACGGTACATCGTGGCGGCCGGCTTGAAGATCGCCCGGTCGACACCGTCGTTGAACGCGAACATGCCGCGGTTGTAGTTCTCGAAGGGGTCGCGGGGATTGCCGTCAGGCCGGGTCGCGCAGCCGACGCAGGCGAGCGCCACCGCGACGGCGAGGGCCGATCGCCACGGCAACCCGGACCGGCCGGTGATCAGGTGAGTGCTCATTTCTTGTCCTTGCTTCCCTGCGCATCCCCGCCTTCGGCGGCCTTGCTGTAGAGGAACTGGCTGATCAGGTTCTCCAGGACGACGGCCGACTGCGTGCTGGAAATGGTATCACCTGCGGCCAGGTTGCGGGTGTCGGCCCCCGGCTCCAGGCCAATGTACTGCTCGCCCAGCAGCCCGCTGGTCAGGATCTTCAGCGAGCTGTCCTTCGGAAACCCATAGCGCGTCTCCATCGCGATCGACACCCGGGCCTGGAAGGACTTGTCATCGAACGTGATCGACTCGACCCGCCCCACCAGCACGCCGGCGCTGCGCACGGCGGCCTTGGGCTTGAGGCCGCCGACGTTGTCGAACTTCGCCTCGACCCGGTAGGTCTTCTGGAAATTGAGGTTCAGCAGGTTCGCCGCCTGCAGGGCCAGGAACAGGATGGCGGCAAAGCCCACCAGCACGAACAGCCCCACCCACACATCATTCTTCGACTTTTGCATGCTGCACTCCCACGCTCACAAACTGAACATCATGGCCGTCAGGATGAAATCCAGCCCCAGCACCGACAGCGACGCGACGACAACGGTGCGGGTGGTGGCCTTGGAGACCCCCTCCGGCGTGGCCTGCGCCTCGTAGCCCTGGCGCAGCGCGATGAAGGTCACGGTGATGCCGAACACCAGGCTCTTGAGCAGCCCGTTGCCGACGTCCCGCCACACATCCACGCCGCCCTGGATCTGGCTCCAGAACGATCCGGCATCCACCCCGATCAGCAACACCCCGACGACCCAGCCGCCGATGATGCCCATGGCGCTGAACACCGCACACAGCAGCGGCATCACGATCACACCGGCCCAGAAACGCGGCGCCAGGATGCGCTGGACCGGATCCACCGCCATCATTTCCAGCACGCTGATCTGCTCGCCAGCCTTCATCAGGCCGATCTCGGCGGTCAGCGAGGTGCCGGCCCGGCCGGCAAACAAAAGCGCGGTGACCACCGGCCCGAGTTCGCGCACCAGCGTGAGTGTGACCAGCAGACCGAGTGCCTCGGCAGACCCATAACGTTGCAAGGTGTAATAACCCTGCAATCCGAATACAAAGCCGACAAACAGGCCGGAGACCGCGATGATCGCCAGCGAGTAGTTGCCCAGGAAATGCATCTGGTCCCGCACCAGGCCGAACCGCCGCAGGCTCGGGCCGGCCAGCAGCAGCAGCCGCAGGAACAGCCGTGCCCCCTGGCCAAGCTGCGCCAGACCGACGCGCACGGCCAGGCCGACGTTCGAGGGGCGGTACCAGCTCAATGCACACGCTCCTTGCGCTGCGGCACATCCGGGGCCGAACCGTAGTCCTGCTCCAGGCTCGGCCCGGGGTAATGGAACCGGACCGGGCCGTCCGCCAGGGCATTCACATATTGTTTGACAAGCGGGTCGGTGCTCTGGCGCACATGCTCGGGGGTGCCTTCGGTGGCGACCCGCCCGTTGGCAAGGATCACCACATGGTCGGCGATCGTGAAGGTCTGCTCCAGCTCGTGCGACACGAAGATGCTGGTCAGGCCCATCGCGTCGTTCAGCTGGCGGATCAGCTGCGCTGCGGTGCCGGTGGAGATCGGATCCAGACCGGTCAAGGGCTCGTCGTACATGACCAGCTCCGGATCCAGCGCGATCGCGCGGGCCAGCGCGGCCCGGCGCGCCATGCCGCCAGACACCTGGCTGGGCATCAGCGCACGCGCACCGCGCAGACCGACGGCATTGAGTTTCATGAGGACGATGTCACGGATCAGGCTCTCCGGCAGGTCGGTGTGCTCGCGCAACGGGAAGGCCACATTGTCAAACAGGTCCATGTCCGGGAACAGCGCGCCGAACTGGAACAGCATGCCCATGCGCCGGCGCGCGGCATACAGGGCGGCGGCATCGAGCCTCCCCACGTCCTGGAAGCCGTCCTCCCCGTACAGACGCAGCTCGCCCTGCTGCGCGCGGTACTGGCCACCAATCAGCCGCAGGATCGTGGTCTTGCCGCCGCCGGACGCACCCATCAGGGCCGTGACCTTGCCGCGCGGGATCGACAGCGACACACCATCGAGAATGACGCGCGCACCGTAGCCGAAGCGCAGTGCACGAAACTCGACGAGGGCGGAAGACAAGGGCTCTGGCATGCAAAAAACAAACGCCGGACACAGGCCGGCGTTGGCATGATAAGGGATACGCCCGCAGCACGCGGGGCTGCGGTGCCCCGTGGTCAGCGCGGCAGGTCGCTGAATCCCATCAGGAATTCGTCCACCGCACGGGCGGCCTGGCGCCCCTCCCGGATGGCCCAGACCACCAGGCTCTGGCCGCGGCGCATGTCGCCCGCCGCAAACACCTTGGGCTGGTTGGTCTGGTAACCGCCGGTAAATTCTGCGGTGGCACGCGCATTGCCGCGGGCATCGCGGGACACGCCGAAGGCTTCCAGCACCGAGGCGACCGGCGAGACGAAGCCCATCGCCAGCAGCACCAGGTCGGCCGGCAGCGTCTGCTCCGACCCGGCCACCTCGACCATCTTGCCGTCCTTCCATTCGACGCGCACCGTCTTGAGGCCGGTCACGCGGCCCTTCTCGCCGAGGAACTCCTTCGTGGAGATCGCGAACTCGCGCGTGCAGCCTTCCTCATGGCTGGAGCTGGTGCGCAGCTTGATCGGCCAGTAGGGCCAGGTCATTGGCCGGTTTTCCTCGATCGGCGGCTGCGGCATCAGCTCGAACTGCGTCACGCTCAGCGCGCCATGGCGGTTGCTGGTGCCGACGCAGTCGCTGCCGGTATCGCCGCCACCGATCACGATCACATGCTTGCCGTCCGCGCGGAGCTGCCCGGCCAATGCGTCGCCCGCATTGACCTTGTTCTGCTGCGGCAGGAACTCCATCGCGAAGTGGATGCCCTGCAGATCGCGCCCCGGCACCGGCAGGTCCCGCGACTGCTCCGCCCCGCCGGCCAGCAGCACGGCGTCGAAGTCGGCCTGCAGCTGGGCCGGCGTCACGGTTTCGCGGGCCCAGTTCGTGACCCTGCTGTCCGCCGGCAGTTCGCCGACCAGCACGCCCGTGCGGAACACCACGCCCTCGGTCTGCATCTGCTCGACACGCCGGTCAATGTGGGACTTCTCCATCTTGAAGTCCGGGATGCCGTAGCGCAGCAGGCCACCGATGCGGTCGTTCTTCTCGAATACCGTGACCGCATGCCCGGCGCGCGCCAGCTGCTGGGCCGCTGCCAGGCCGGCCGGCCCGGAACCGACCACCGCCACCGACTTGCCGGTCCGGTGGCGCGGCGGTTGCGGCTGCACCCAGCCCTCGGCCCAGGCCCGGTCGATGATCGCGTGCTCGATCGACTTGATGCCGACCGCGTCATCGTTGACGTTCAGCGTGCAGGCGGCCTCGCAGGGGGCCGGGCAGATGCGGCCGGTGAACTCCGGGAAGTTGTTGGTGCTGTGCAGCACCGTGATGGCGTTGCGCCAGTCACCCTGGTAGACCAGATCGTTGAAATCCGGAATGATGTTGTTGACCGGGCAGCCGTTGTTGCAGAACGGCGTGCCGCAGTCCATGCAGCGGGCGCCCTGCACCTTCGCGCGCTCGTCGTCGAGGCCGATGACGAATTCCCGGTAGTTCTTCAGCCGCTCGGTGACCGGGCGATAGCCCTCCTCCAGCCGCTCGTATTCCATGAATCCTGTGACTTTGCCCATGATGCTGTTGATCCTGTGTTTGGCGGGTTCGGGGCGATTCAGCTGGCGGCCACGGCCGATGTGCTGGCCGCCTGGCGGGCGCTGGCCGCGGCGGCGGCCTTGCGTGCCGCGATGCCGTCGAGGGCGCGCTTGTACTCGGTCGGGAACACCTTGATGAAGCGCCCGCGGGAGGCCTCCCAGTGGTCCAGCAGTTCACGGGCGCGCTTGCTGCCGGTCCAGCGGTTGTGGTCCTCCAGCAGCTTCTTCAGCTGCACCTCGTCGGCCAGGCCGTTGTGCCAGGCGGCCGGATCGCCCGGCTGCTGGTCTGCCGCCACCAGGGGCTCCAGCGCGACCATCGCGGTGTTGCAGCGACGTGCGAACTGGCCATCCTCGTCATAGACATAGGCGACGCCGCCGCTCATGCCGGCCGCGAAGTTGCGCCCAGTCTTGCCGAGCACCACCACGGTGCCGCCGGTCATGTATTCGCAGCCATGGTCGCCGGTGCCTTCGACGACGGCGGTGGCACCGGACAGGCGCACCGCGAAGCGCTCGCCGGCCACGCCGCTGAAGAAGGCCTCGCCGGTCGTCGCGCCATACAGTGCGGTGTTGCCGATGATGATGTTCTGCGTCGGCTGGCCGCGGAAGTCGATGCTCGGCCGCACCACCACCCGCCCGCCGCTGAGGCCCTTGCCGGTGTAGTCGTTCGCGTCACCGATCAGGTAGAGCGTGATGCCGTTGGCCAGGAAGGCGCCAAAGGACTGGCCGCCGGTCCCCTCCAGCTGGATCCGGATGCTGTCGTCCGGCAGGCCCTGCGGGTGCACCTTGGTCAGCGCACCGGACAGCATCGCGCCAACCGAGCGGTTCACGTTGCGTGCGACCTCCATGAACTTGACCTTCTCACCGCGCTCGATGGCCGGGCGCGACTTCTCGATCAGCACCTGGTCCAGCGAACGGTCCAGGCCGTGGTCCTGCTCCTGCACATGGAAGCGCGGCACGTCGGCCGGCGCGGCCGGCTGCGCGAACAGGCGGCTGAAATCCAGCCCGCTGGCCTTCCAGTGCGACAGGCCACGCGCGGTGTCCAGCAGGTCCGAGCGGCCGATCATGTCGTCGAACTTGCGGAGGCCCAGCTGCGCCATGATCTGGCGCACCTCTTCGGCCACGAAGAAGAAGTAGTTGACGACATGCTCCGGCTTGCCGGAGAACTTGCGGCGCAGCACCGGGTCCTGCGTCGCGACGCCGACCGGGCAGGTATTCAGGTGGCACTTGCGCATCATGATGCAGCCCTGCACGACCAGCGGGGCCGTCGCGAAGCCGAACTCGTCGGCGCCCAGCATCGCGCCGATCGCGACATCGCGGCCGGTCTTCATCTGGCCGTCGGCCTGCACCCGGATGCGGCCGCGCAGGCGATTGAGCACCAGCGTCTGCTGGGTCTCGGCCAGGCCGATCTCCCAGGGGCTGCCGGCGTGCTTGATCGACGACCAGGGCGAGGCCCCGGTGCCGCCATCATGGCCGGCGATCACGACATGGTCGCTCTTGCACTTCGCGACGCCCGCGGCGATCGTGCCGACGCCGATCTCGCTGACCAGCTTGACGCTGACGCTGGCGTGCGGCGCGACATTCTTCAGGTCATGGATCAGCTGCGCCAGATCCTCGATCGAGTAGATGTCGTGGTGCGGCGGCGGCGAGATCAGGCCCACCCCCGGCACCGAGTAGCGCAGCCGTCCGATGTACTCCGACACCTTGCCGCCCGGCAGCTGACCGCCTTCGCCCGGCTTGGCGCCCTGGGCCATCTTGATCTGGATCTGGTCGGCACTGCTGAGGTATTCCGCGGTCACGCCAAAACGGCCGGAGGCCACCTGCTTGATGCGCGAGCGCAGCGAGTCCTGATCGTGCAGCGGGTAGTCGACCTCGACGACGCCGCTGCCCATCACGTCACCCAGCGTCTGGCCCTTGCGGATCGGGATGCCCTTGAGCTCCTGGCGGTAGCGGCTCGGGTCCTCGCCGCCTTCGCCGGTGTTGCTCTTGCCGCCGATGCGGTTCATCGCGACGGCCAGCGTGGCATGGGCCTCGGTCGAGATCGAACCCAGCGACATCGCGCCGGTCGCAAAGCGCTTGACGATCTCGGAGGCTGGCTCCACCTCGTCGACCGGGATCGCGCGCGCCGGATCGATGCGGAACTCGAACAACCCGCGCAGCGTCATGTGGCGGCGCGACTGGTCGTTGATCAGCTGGGCGTATTCCTTGTAGGTGTTCCAGCTGTTGGCGCGCGTGCTGTGCTGCAGCTTGGCGATCGCGTCCGGCGACCACATGTGCTCCTCGCCGCGCACACGCCAGGCGTACTCGCCTCCGGCGTCCAGCATGGTCTGCAGCACCGGGTCATCGCCGAACGCCGCCTTGTGCATCCGGATCGCCTCCTCCGCGATCTCGAACACGCCGATGCCGCCCACGCGGCTGGGGGTTCCGGTGAAGTACTTGTCGACGGTGTCGCTGTTGATGCCGATCGCCTCGAACAGCTGCGCGCCGCAGTAGCTCATGTAGGTCGACACGCCCATCTTCGACATGATCTTGGACAGGCCCTTGCCGACCGCCTTGATGTAGTTGTAGATGGCCTTGTCGGCACCGATCGCACCGGGCAGGCGGCCGAACAGGTCCACCAGGGTCTCCAGCGCAAGGTAGGGATGTACCGCTTCGGCACCGTAGCCGGCCAGCGCAGCGAAATGGTGCACCTCGCGGGCGCTGCCGGTCTCGACGACCAGGCCAGCGGTAGTGCGCAGCCCTTCGCGCACCAGGTGCTGGTGCACCGCGCTGAGCGCCAGCAGTGCCGGGATCGCCAGCTGGGCCGGGCCCAGCGCGCGGTCGCTGATGATCAGGATGTTCTTGCCGCCGCGGATCGCATCCACCGCCTCGGCACACAGCGAGGCCAGCTTGGCCTCGACGCCCTCACGGCCCCAGGCCAGCGGATAGGTGATGTCCAACGTGTAGCTGCGGAACTTGCCGTGCGTGTGGCGCTCGATGTCCTGCAGCTTGGCCATGTCGGCGAAGTCCAGGATCGGCTGGGCCACCTCCAGGCGCATCGGCGGGTTCACCTGGTTGATGTCCAGCAGGTTCGGCTTCGGGCCGATGAAGGACACCAGCGACATCACGATCGCCTCGCGGATCGGGTCGATTGGCGGGTTGGTCACCTGCGCGAAGAGTTGCTTGAAGTAGTTGTACAGCGGCTTGTTCTTGTCGGACAGCACCGCCAGCGGGCTGTCATTGCCCATCGAGCCGATCGCCTCCTCGCCGGCCTGCGCCATCGGGCCAATCAGGAACTTCAGGTCTTCCTGCGTGTAGCCGAAGGCCTGCTGGCGGTCCAGCAGCGCCACGTCGGCCGCCGCCGGCCCGGCGGCCAGCCCGGGCGCCTGCACGTCGTCCAGACGGATCCGCAGGTTCTCGATCCACTGCTTGTAGGGTTTGCTGTTGGCCAGGTTGGACTTCAGCTCCTCGTCGTCGATCATGCGGCCCTGCTCCAGATCAATCAGGAACATCTTGCCCGGCTGCAGGCGCCACTTGCGCACGATCTTGTTCTCCGGCACCGGCAGCACGCCGGATTCGGAGGCCATGATGACCTGGTCGTCGTCGGTGATGCAGTAGCGCGACGGGCGCAGGCCGTTGCGGTCCAGCGTGGCGCCGATCTGGCGGCCGTCGGTGAACACGATCGAAGCCGGGCCGTCCCAGGGTTCCAGCATCGCGGCGTGGTATTCATAAAACGCGCGGCGGCGCTCGTCCATCATCGTGTGCTGCTCCCAGGGCTCCGGGATCATCATCATGACCGCCTGCCCGATCGGGTAGCCGGCCATCGTCAGCAGTTCCAGGCAGTTGTCGAAGGTGGCGGTGTCCGACTGGCCGGCGAAGCTGATCGGGTACAGCTTGGCGAGGTCGGCGCCCAGCACCGGCGAGGACATCACGCCCTCGCGCGCCTTCATCCAGTTGTAGTTGCCCTTGACGGTGTTGATCTCGCCGTTGTGCGCGACATAACGGTACGGGTGCGACAGCGGCCACTCCGGGAAGGTGTTGGTCGAGAAGCGCTGGTGCACCAGGCCCAGCGCCGAGACGCAGCGGGCGTCTTCCAGGTCGCGGAAGTACACGCCCACCTGGTCCGCCAGCAGCAGCCCCTTGTAGACCACGGTGCGGCTGGACATGCTCGGCACATAGTATTCCTTGCTGTGCTTCAGGCGCAGTTTCTGGATCGCGGCGCTGGCGGTCTTGCGGATCACATACAGCTTGCGCTCCAGCGCGTCCTGCACGATGACATCGGCGCCACGGCCGATGAACACCTGCCGCATGATCGGCTCCTTCTTGCGAACCGCCGGCGACATCGGCATGTCGCGGTTGACCGGCACGTCCCGCCAGCCCAGCAGCACCTGGCCCTCGGCCTTGATCGCGCGCTCCATCTCCTGCTCGCAGGCCAGCCGGGAGGCATGTTCCTTCGGCAGGAAGATCATGCCCACGCCGTATTCGCCCGGTGCCGGCAGCGTCACGCCCTGCGCGGCCATCTCCTCGCGGTACAGCGCGTCCGGCAGCTGGATCAGGATGCCGGCGCCGTCACCCATCAACTTGTCGGCACCGACGGCGCCGCGGTGGTCCAGGTTCTCCAGGATCTTCAGGGCGTTCTTGACGATCGCATGCGACTTGACGCCGCGGATGTTGGCGACGAAGCCGACGCCGCAGGCATCGTGCTCGTTGGCGGCGGAGTACAGCCCGGACTTTTCCAGGTGTTCGATTTCAGCGGAAGTCGCCATGGCGGATCCTTCGGGTTGACAGCCGCAACGGACGGATTCCATCGGCGGCTCACAGACAAAAATGCAGTGTAGTGCACTGCAACAATGATGCCAAGCCAAACAAATGGGGTCAGATGCCTATTGAAGTCATTACATGGACGCCAGAAATCAATTGGGGACACATTAAATGCGCCCAGCCGGACCGAAGCGGCACGTCACCCCGTGCGGGGTGGCCGGCCCGGCCGCCCGCGCGTCAGGCGCCGCTGCGTCGACTGCTGCAGCTGCGCCAGGAACTCCGGCGTACCGAGCGCCCAGCCGGCCAGCGCCGACCGGGTCAGCGCCGCCTGCTGCTCCGCCGTCGGCCCCTGCGCGACCATCGCCCGGTAGCGGGACTCGCGGTCGAATGGGGTGTTGCCCAGCTGCCACACCAGCGGGTGCGGGGTCAGCCAGCGGTCCACCCGCAAGCCGGCATAGTGGGCATGGCTGGACCAGGGCCATTCCTGCGGCTGCAGCACCAGCCCGTGGCGGACCGGGTTCAGGTCCAGGTAGGCCATGCAGGGCAACAGGTAGGCCTCCGGCTGCAGCAGCGCGGCGCGGTAGCGGCCTTCCCACAACGTGCCGGAGCGACCATGGGACCGGTTGACATGGCGCACGTAGCTGCGGCCCAGCGCCTGCATGCAACGCGACAGCGCTCCGTCAACCGACGGCGTCAGCAGCAGATGGAAATGGTTGTCCATCAGCACATAGGCATGGACGACAACGCCCTCCCCGGCAGCGCTGTCGCGCAGCAGGTCCAGGAAGACCTGGCGGTCCGGTTCGCTCAGGAAAACCGGCTGCCGGTTGTTGCCCCGCTGGATGACATGGTGCGGGTACCCGGGAATGGAAAGGCGGGGCAGGCGGGCCATCGGTGGTGCGGGTCGGGAGGCCCCATCATAAACATGCTCTGACCCCTTTTTCAGATCTCCGGTGTCTGCGGGCCCCCTGGCACCGGCTGCACCAGATCGGGGACGTCGTCCGACGCGGTGCCCACCGCCTGGGCAGCGCCTGCCGGCTCCGGCGGCAGCACGAAACGGTTCTGCAGCAGCGACGTCAGGCCGAACTCCTCCAGCACGGCCCGCAGGCGGCGCGCGGCGGAGGGGCGCTGCCGGCCGGTCTGCCGGGCCAGGATCAGCTCGTTCTTCAGGCTGTGCTCCCAGCCGACCAGTTCCGTGACCGTGACCTGGTAGCCCCAGGCCTCCAGGTACAGGCAGCGCAGCACATTGCTGAGCTGGCTGCCGAGTTCACGGGTGTGCAGCGGGTGGCGCCAGAGCTCCGCCAGCGGCGTGCGCCGCAGGCTCAGGGCCTTGTTCGCGTTCAGAAGCCGGGCCAACTCCGCCTGGCAGCAGGGCACCAGCACCATGCAGCGGGCCTGCTTCTGCAGCCCGAAGCGGATCGCGTCGTCGGTGGCGGTGTCGCAGGCGTGCAGCGCGGTGACCATGTCGATGCGCGCCGGCAGGTCGGCCGACCCGGCCGCCTCGGCGACGCGCATCGGCAGGAACTGCATGCGCGCAAAGCCGAGCCGGGCGGACAGCTCCCGGGAACGTGTGACCAGTTCCTCGCGCGCCTCGATGCCATGCACCCAGCCGTCGGCACGATGCCGGAAGAACAGGTCGTACAGGATGAAGCCCAGGTAGGACTTGCCGGCGCCATGGTCCGCCACCTGGATGCCGTCTCCCAGCTCCTGGAGCAGCGGCTCGATGAACTGGAACAGGTGATGCACCTGCTTGAGCTTGCGCCGCGAGTCCTGGTTCAGGCGGCCGTCCCGCGTCAGGATGTGCAGCTCCTTCAGCAGCTCGACCGATTGACCGGGCCGCAGGCCCTCCAGGGGCGCCACCGGCGGCGGCAAGGGACCCGACGGTCTGCGTGTCTTCATGGGCCCTCCCCGGCCGGCGGCTTCGACCGCCCGACTCCCAGCGCCTGCCAGCCGGCGGCGCCGAGGCGCTCGAGCGTCCGGATATTGTTGCCGTAGATCGCCTCCGCATCCGGGAAGGCCTGCACGGCCCGGTCGATGCTGGCCTCGCGCAACAGATGCAGCGTCGGATACGGTGCCCGGTTGGTGCAGTGGCTCAGCGCGTCCGGGGGCGCGTCCGCGAACTGGAAATCCGGGTGGAAGCTCGCCAACTGCAGCACGCCCTCCCAGCCGTGGCGCTGCAGCAGCCGCTCGGCATCGCGCACGAAATGGTGGAACAGGAAGAAGTCGTCCAGCAGGCCCTGCGACACGACCAGCAGCGTCGTGTCGCGCACCGCCGGGTCGGCTGCGGCCAGCGCCTCCAGTTCGTGCAGCAGTTCGTCCTCCAGGGCCACCGTGTCGGCCGCAGTGCTGACAACCCAGTGGATCTGGCCCCGCACATGCACCGCCTTCGCGAACGGGCACAGGTTCAGCCCGATCACGGCCCGCTCCAGCCAGCGGTGCATGTCGGCCAGCACCCGGTCCGCCGCCGCGAAGGTCCGCAGACGGCTCATCGCCGCAGCTCCCGGCGCAGCCCGAAGGCCAGCCCGATGCCGGCCAGTGCGCACGCGCCGGTCACGAGCCAGGTCCAGCGCCAATCCCCCGCGAGCCCGGCCACCCAGCCGACCAGCGGCGGGCCGGCAAACTGCCCGATCGACGACCACTGCTGCATCCAGCCAACCGTCGTCGACACGCACGATGGATCCGGCGCGACGGCGCCTGCCAGCGTGAACAGGGTACCCGGCACCATGCCGCCAACCAGCGAGAACATCAGCACACCTGCATAGCGCCAGGCCAGGGGCAACGGGCTGGCCTCCGGCCCGGGCAGCACGGCGAAGGCCAGCATCGCCCCCAGCGCCATCGTCGCGTAGCCGGCCGACAGCAGCCAGTGGGGCGGGACGCCCCGCTGCAGCAGGCGTCCGGAGGCGATGTTGCCGATCATGTTCACGGCCGCCACCAGCGCCAGCGGCGCCGCGGCCAGCAGCCCCGGCGCCGACGTGCTGGCGAACACCGTCGGCAGGAAGCCGATCACGGCCAGCCACTGGCCCGCGTAGACCGCGAAGGCCAGGGCGACCAGCCAGGGGCCGCGGGCGCCCAACGTCCGGCGCAGCCGCTGCATCCAGCCACCATCCAACTCCGGCTGCCGGACGGACGTCGCCGGTGGGGCGGGATCCGCAGGAATGCGGTGCCAGGCCCAGGCCGCCATCAGCAGCGTGAACCCGGCCAGCAGCCACCACCAGGCCGGCCACCCGAGACGAGCCACCATGACCGGGCCCAGCAGCAACGCGAGCGCGGTTCCGGTGGGCATGTAGGCGCCCCACAGGCCCATGGCGGCGCTCCGCCGGGACGCCGGGACCAGGCGCATGATCAGGCCCGGCGCCGGCACGGTGACCAGCAGGAAGCCCAGGCCCTCCACCGCACGCAGTACCAGCAGGGCGCCTGCATCCGGCGCCCAGCCGCCAGCCGCCCCGGCCACGGACAGCAGCACCAGCCCGGCGAGGAAACTGCGCCGCAGGCCCAGCGTGTCGGCACCCCCGCCGAGCAGGATGCCCAGCAGCATGCCGCCCAGCTGCACCATCGACAGCAGGAAACCGGCCTGTAGCAGGCTGATCTGCAGCGCATCGCGGAGCACCGGCAACGCCGGCGACAGCTTGGCCACATGCAGCGCCGCGCTGACGCCGGCCAGCACGACCACCAGCTCCGGCCCGAAACGGGCGGCCGCCGCACCGGTACTCACGGGCTTACCGCCAGCAGCCGCTGCCCCGTCAGCCGGACATGCTCGCGGGCCGCGAAACGGTCGGTCATGCCGGCGATGTAGTCCGCCACGACGCGCGCGGCGGCACCCGGCCGCTCGGCCTGCGCGGCGCGCCGCGCAAAGTGCGGCTGCATTTCGCCAGGGGCCTGCCGGTAGGCCGCGAACAGGTCGGCCACCACCTGCTTGGCCTGGCGGGTCGTGTCCATCACCTGCGGGTGGCGATAGAGGTTGCGCAGCAGAAACTGCTTGAGCTCGCCGGACTGCGCGGCCATCTCCGGCCGGAAACAGATCAGCGGCGGGCTCCTCCGGACCGCCTGCACACTGTCCGGCCCGGCGCGGTGGATCGCACCGCGGCTGGCGTCGATGATGTCGTAGACCTGCGCGCTGAGCATCTGCCGGATCGTCTCGTACAGCAGCCGGCGCCCCTGGTCTGCGCCGGCGAGGTACGGGTGCCGCTGCAGCGTCTGGCGCAGGTGCGCGCCCACCAGCGCGAGCTGCTCCAGCTGGTCGATCCGGATCAGGCCGGAGCGCACGCCATCGTCGATGTCATGGGCGTTGTAGGCCACCTCGTCGGCCAGGTTGCACAGCTGCGCCTCCAGGCTGGGTTGTGTGCGGTTCAGGAAGCGCTGCCCGACGCCGCCCTGCCCGTCGGCATGAGCCGGCTCTGCGGCCTCCAGTCGCTGCGCATTGCGCAGCGAGCAGTGCTTGAGCACCCCCTCCCGCGCCTCGAAGCTCAGGTTCAGACCGTCGAAGGTCGGGTAGCGCTGCTCCAGCCGGTCCACCACCCGCAGGCTCTGCAGGTTGTGCTCGAAGCCGCCGGCATCGGCCATGCAGGCATGCAGGGCGTCCTGCCCGGCATGGCCGAACGGGGTGTGTCCCAGGTCATGCGCGAGCGCGATCGCCTCGACCAGATCCTCGTTGAGCCGCAGCGAGCGGGCCATCGACCTCCCGAGCTGTGCCACCTCCAGCGAGTGCGTCAGACGGGTGCGGAACAGATCCCCCTCGTGGTTCAGGAAGACCTGGGTCTTGTAGACGAGGCGCCGGAAGGCCGAGCTGTGGATGACGCGGTCCCGGTCGCGCTGGAACTCGGTGCGACCCGGTGCGGGCGGCTCGGCATGGCGCCGGCCGCGCGACCGGGCCGGGTCGCAGGCATAGGGAGCCAGCGCCTGCGGCGCCGCAGCGGGCTGCGGCGCCACCGGCATCGAAAGGTCGGGCGCCATGGCTCAGCGGCAGCAGGCGTCGATCACCTGTCGCACCAGGGCGTCGGGCGCGCTGCGGACCACCGCGCGACCCGGCCCGTCGATCAGCACGAAGCGGATGTCACCATCCTGCGCCTTCTTGTCGACGCGCATCAGTGCCAGATAGCGCTCCGCGTTGTCGGCCGCCGGCCCGCCCTGCGGCGCAGGCAGCACCGGCCCCACGACCGGCAGTCCCGCCGCCGCCACCAGGCGCACCAGCCGGTCGGCGAACGCCGCGTCCACCAGCCCCAGCGCCTGGGACAGTCGCGTCGCCATCACCATGCCGCAGCCGACCGCCTCGCCATGGAGCCACTGCCCATAACCCATGCCGGCTTCGATGGCATGGCCGAAGGTGTGGCCGAAGTTGAGGATCGCGCGCAAGCCGGTCTCGCGCTCGTCCTGGCCCACTACTGAGGCCTTGATCTCGCAACTGCGCCGCACCGCGTGCGCCAGCGCGGCGGGCTCGCAGGCGCGCAGCGCCGGCAGGTGGGCCTCGATCCAGTCCAGGAAGGCCATGTCGGCGATCGGCCCGTACTTGATGACCTCCGCCAGCCCGGCACTGAGTTCGCGCGCCGGCAGGCTCTGCAGCGTCTGCAGATCGCAGACCACCTTCAGCGGCTGGTAGAACGCGCCGATCATGTTCTTGCCCAGCGGGTGGTTGATGGCAGTCTTGCCACCGACCGAGGAGTCGACCTGGGCCAGCAGTGTCGTGGGCACCTGCACGAAGGGCACACCCCGCATGAAGGACGCCGCAGCGAAGCCCGTCATGTCACCGACCACGCCGCCGCCCAGTGCGAACAGCACCGTGCGCCGGTCGCAGCCCCGGCCCAGCAGTTCGTCGAAGATCCGGTTCAGCGTCTCCCAGGTCTTGAAGGCCTCGCCGTCCGGCAGCACGACGGTGTGCACCTGCCGGTAGCGCCCGGCAAGGGCCGCCTGCAGACGGGCCGCGTACAGCGGCGCCACCGTGACGTTGGTGACGATCAGCGCCGCGCCGGCCGCCGGCAGGTCGTCCCACACCGCGGCATCGCCCAGCAGCCCGGAAGCGATCAGGATCGGGTAGCTGCGCTCCGCCAGCGCAATGGAGACGGTCTCGACGGCAGGGGACAGTGGCATAGCCGTCGAGTTTAGAGGAACCCCGCCCGGCGGCCCTGTTCAGACGCGGGACAGCGCCGCGTCCAGCGCTGGCAGCCAGGGACGCAGACCCCAGCCCTGGCCTTGCGCGCGCACGGCCAGCAACTGGCGACGAACACCCTCCTCCCGCAATCCCTGGCCGGCCTGCGCCAGCACGCGACCGCGCGCGATCAGGAAGTCCGTCAGCTCCAGCGGCTCTTCGGCGGTGTAGTGCTGCAGCAGTTGGCAATGGTGCAGCGCCGCGTCCCAGTCGCCGCGCTCCAGGGCACCGTCGATGGCGTGGTTGTGGTACTCCAGGTGGCAATGGCTGACCGCACCGGCCGCCAGCAGGGCCTGCGCGTCGGCATGCAACCCGGCGCGGCGCCGCGGATCGTCCTCGAGCCGGGCCACCAGCCCCAGCGCCACCGGGCCGAAGAAGGCCATCGCATGGAGGCGGCAGAAGTCGAGGGCCTGCGCTGCCAGCTGCCGAGCCAGTTCACGGTCCCCCGCGCGGAGTGCAAACTGCGCAAGATACACCTGCCCCTGCGCCTCGAAGCGGCGCGCACCGAGGGTCTGCGCCAGCGTGAGGCAGGCCCGGATGCCGCGCTGGCCGGCCTCCAGGTCCCCCAGCATCCAGCCACCGACATAGCCGGCGAGGGCCAGGCTGATCATCTCCACACGCCGGTGCGCCACCTCGCGGGCAAGCTCCAGGCAGCGGGTCGCGGTATCCAGGGCCTCGTCGAACCGGCACAGCGCATGGGCGGTCCAGCCGACCATGTGCAGATTGGCCACCTCGATGCGGCCGAATCCGCCCTGGTGGGCCAGTGCCACGCAGCGGCCGAACTGCTGGTGGGCGGACCGCAGGCGGCCGCGCAGGTACAGCGCATCCCCCAATCCCCCCAGCGCCTGGGCCTGCGCCTCGTCGGAGCGCGCGGTGATCGCCGCCGCCAGCGCGGCGTCATGCGCCCGCAGGCAGTCGTCGATGCGCCCCAGCGCAAAGCACAGGTTGCCCCGCAAGTGCTGCAGTCGGGAGCACTCCAGCGCCATGGCCGGCTCCTGCGCCCACGGCTCTGCCTGCGCCAAGGCCTCCAGGCCTTCGGTGGTCCGATCGAGCAGACGCAGCCCGGCCGCGATGCCGATATGCGACCGGCAGCGTGCGCGCACATCCGGGGCGGTGGCAAGAGCCTCCCGCCAGGCCACGATGGCCTCCTCAGCCCGGTTTGCGTCCAGCAGGGCTTGCCCGCGGGCTGCCAGCAGGTGGTGCCGGTCCCGTCCCTCCTGGGCCAGTGGCAACCCGCGGGCAATCAGTGCCAGCGCCTGGTCGTGGTGGAAGCGCCGCGCCTGCGCCTGCGCGGCCTCCAGGTAGGCCACAGCGGCGGCGGGATCCTCGGCGCGCTCGAGATGCTCGGCCGCCAGCGCCGGGTCGCGCGCGCGAAACCACTGCGCAGCCCGGGCGTGCAACTGGCGACGGCGCGCCTTGAGCAGTGCGGCATAGGCACCGTCCCGGATCAGCGCATGCCAGAACAGCAGGCTGTCGCCATCCGGCCGCAGCAGGAAGTGGTCCAGCAGGCCGCGGCAGTCCTGGGCCGGGTCGTCCAGCATCCAGCGCAGGGCGTCCAGCGTGAACCGTTGGCCCAGCACCGACGCGGCCTGCAAGGCGGCGCGGTCCGCCGCCGCCAGGTGATCCATGCGCGCCAGCACCAGACCCTGGATCGACCCTGGCAGCTCCTGCCGTACCCCATCACCGGCATGCAGCAGCAATTGCTCCAGAAACAGCGGGTTGCCCTCGGCGCGCGCGATCATCTCGGTGGCCGCCGGCGCAGGAACCATGTCGAACGCAGCCGCAAAGCGGGCCATGGCGCCGGGCTCCAGCGGCGCGAGATCCAGCACCTGCAGGCCGCTGCATTCCGCGAAATGCGGTGCCACATCGCCATCGCGCCGTGTCGTGCCCAGCAGCAGCAACGCGTGGCCTCGGGCCTGCTGCGCAAGGTCCGCCAGGACGTCCAGCACGGTGGCATCGGCCCAGTGCAGGTCCTCGACCAGCAGCAGCTGCGGCTGCCGGGCCGCTGCCGCTGCGGCCAAAGCGCGCAGGGCGGTTCGCATGCCCAGCCGACGCACGGAATCGGGCATCGCACTGGCCAGGCGCCGGGCATCGTCGTCCAGGGCTTCGTCCAGCAGGCTGGCCAGGAAAACGCGCTGCTCCCGGCCGGCCGGGACCGGGGCCGTGTGGGCCGCGAGGCTGCGGGCCAGCGCGTGCACCGCCTCGGTGCCGCGACCGGTGCTGAAGTCCAGCACCAGCGCCCGGTGGGTCGCGAAGCCATCGCTGGCGGCCTGGCGCAGGCATTCCTCGGCCAGGCGGCTCTTGCCGATGCCGGGGTCCCCCCGCAGCAGCAGCAGACCGCCGGCGCCAGGCGCGCGGCCCGCCCGGACCCAGGCAGCACAGCGCGCCAGCTCCGCGTCGCGCCCGACGATCGGCCGCAGCCCCGGTCCGGCATGCGCATGCTCCCCCAGGATCTGCCAGGGCCGCAAGGGATGCTCCTTGCCCTTGACCTCGGTCGCCGACCTCGCAACACCCTCAAAGCGGCCCTGCAGCGCACGCCAGGTTTCCTGGCCCACGACAATCTCGCCGGCACCGGCGAGCTGGAGCAGCCGCGCGGCCGTGTTGACCGTGTCACCGGTCAGCTGGAAGCGGCCGGAGCGGCCATCGCTGGCGCGCGCAATGACCAGGCCGGTGTTGATGCCCGTGTGCATGGCCACGGCGGCGACCGCCGGACACGGCAGAGCCACGGACAGGGCCTGGACGGCCGCGTGAAGGTCCATGGCGGCGCGCACTGCGCGCTGCGCGTCGTCGCGCCGCGCCACCGGGATGCCGAACAGCGCCATGACCTCGTCGCCAACGAACTGGTTCACGGTCCCGCCGTGGCGCTCCACCGCCTGCTGCGCGGCGGCCTTGACGCGGCCCATGATGTCCTCGACCTCCTCCGGATCCAGGCGTTCGCCCAGCGCGGTGTAGCCGCACAGATCGGAGAAGACGATGGTTGCGTGGCGCCGCTCACCCTCATCCGGCGCCGAGCGCGCCAGCGCGGCACCACAATGCGCACAGAAGCGCGCGTCAGCGCCGACAGCCGAACCACATTGGCTGCAGAACATGGGGTGCTCCCGGAGTCCGGCCGCATCGTAGCGCGCATGGGCGCCGGGCGCCAGTGGTGCCGCCTGGGCTCAGTGGGACGGCCAGACGCCGGCGAGTTCGAGCTGCATCACGATCATGTTGACCAGCGTCGCCACCGAGGGGCGACCGGTCTCGATCGTGAAATGGGCGGTCTCCCGGTAGAGCGGATCGCGGATCGCGTACAGGTCCCGCAGGCGGGCCAGCGGATCGGCCACCTGCAGCAGCGGGCGGTTGCGGTCATGCCGCAGGCGACGAAACAGTTCGTCCGGCGTGGACTTGAGGTAGACCACCTGGCTGCGCTCATGGAGCCGGCGCCGGCTGCCCGGCCGCAATACCGCGCCTCCGCCGGTGGACAGCACGGCACGGTCGGCCCGGCTGAGGTCGTCGATGACCGCCTCCTCGACATCGCGGAAGCTTTCCTCGCCCTCCTGCTCGAAGTACTGCCGGATCGGGCAGCCCAGCCGCTGCTCGATGACATGGTCCGAGTCGACGAAGGGCATTGCCAGCCGGCGCGCGAGGTGGCGCCCGACCGTGGACTTGCCGGACCCGGGCAGGCCGATGAGACTGAGTATCACGGTGTCGATCCGGGCCACCGTGGCAGGTGGCCGGATTCCCGGCTAGCGGCCCGCAGCGCGGTCCACGATGGTCTTGGGCGTGATGAAGACCAGCATTTCCTGCTTGTTGGCGAGCCGCGACCGGGTCTTGAACAGGTTGCCGACCGCCGGCAGGTCGCCCAGCACCGGAACCTTGGTCTCGCTGTCGGTCTCGGTGAGCTCGAAGATGCCGCCGATGACGACCGTGCCGCCGTTCTCGACCAGCACCTGGGTCTTGATGTGCTTCGTGTTGATCGCAAAGCCGGCTGCGGTCGATTGACCGACCGTGTCCTTGTTGACATCCAGATCGAGAATGATGTTGCCCTCGGGGGTGATCTGCGGCGTCACTTCCAGTTTCAGGTTCGCCTTGCGGAAGGCGATCGACGTCGCGCCGCTGGACGTGGCCACCTGGTAGGGCAGCTCCGTGCCCTGCTCGATCAGCGCCTTGATCTGGTCGGCCGTCACGACGCGCGGGCTCGACACCACCTTGCCCTTGCCATCAGCCTCCAGGGCCTGCAGTTCCAGCGTCAGGAAGCGGTTCGCCGCGGAATTGAAGATCGACACCGCGAAGCTCGCCGGGCTGTAGCCCCCCTGCCCGACCGCCGGCAGGTTCACGAAGTTGTTCGACGTGGTGGCCGCGGCACCCTGGGTGTAGGTGCTGCCGAACGATGCATTCAGCGGGCTGCCATTGGCGCTGATCAGCTTGACGCCGCCCGCCGGATTGATGCCGCCGCCCAGCTTCACGCCCAGCGATTTGCCGAAGGTGTCGGACGCCTCGACGATCCGCGCCTCGATCAGCACCTGGCGCACCGGGATGTCGAGCTTGGCAATCAGCTGCTGCACCTGCTCCAGCTTGCTCGGGATGTCGGTGACGAACAACTGGTTGGTACGGTTCTCGGCGATCACACTGCCACGGGCGCTCAGGATCCGGCTGTTGGCGCCGCCGGGGCCGGCGCCGGACGCCGTCAGGTTGGCCGCGATTTCCGCCGCCTTGGTGTAGTTCATCTGGAACGACTGCGTGCGCAGCGGCTCCAGGTTCTGCAGCGCGGCTGCAGATTCCAGCTCCAGCTTCTCCTTGGCGTTGATCTCGTCCCGCGGCGCGATCCACAGCACGTTGCCGGTCTTGCGCATGCCGAGGCCCTTGGCCTGCAGGATGATGTCCAGCGCCTGGTCCCACGGGACATCCTGCAGGCGCAGCGTCACGGCGCCGGTGACCGAGTCGGAGGTGATGATGTTGAAGTTCGTGAAGTCGGCAATCACCTGCAGCAGCGAACGGACCTCGATGTTCTGGAAGTTCAGCGAGAGCTTCTGGCCGGTATAGCCGGGGCCCTGGGTCAGCTTGGTCGGGTCCACCTTCAGCGGCTTGATCTCGACGACGAACTGCTCGTCGCTCTGGTAGGCGCTGTGCACCCACTGGCCACGCGGCTCGATGACCATGCGCACCCGGTCACCGGTCTGGAAGGTGGTGACGGTCTGGACCGGCGTGCCGAAGTCCGACACGTCCAGCCGCCGCCGCAGCCCCTCGGGCAGTGCGGACTTCAGGAACTCGACCACGACGTTCTGGCCCTGCACGCGCACATCGACGCCCACCTGGTTGCTGGGCAAAGCGACCACGATGCGACCGGCACCCTCCGCACCACGGCGGAAATCCAGATCCTTGATCGGCAGCGTATCGCGGTTGCGGCTTTCGGCGAAGGTCGGTGCGGCAGCGGCGGCCGGCGTGGTGGCCTGGGCCAACACCGCGTCCAGCACCACCAGCAGGGACTTGCCCTGCAACTGCGCCTTGTAGGCGGTGGGCTGCTTGAGGTTCAGCACGACCCGCGTGCGGTCGCCGGCCTGCACGACACTGACGGAACGCAGATTGCCCTGGTTGATGTCGATCGTCGACCGGCCCATGCCGTTGGAGATGCCAGGGAAGTCGAGCGCGATGCGCGCCGGCGACTGGATCGCGAAACCGGAGGGAACCGCCGTCAGCGGCTGCGAGAGATCGATGCGAATGACTTCGGAGCCGCCTTGCACCGAACCCGACACCGCTTCAATGGCCGTCTGCGCATGCGCCCAGACCGTGGCAACCGCCAGTGCCAGCCCCAGGAACAACTTCTTCCAGGGCGCTCGCGCCGACTCCATGCTCTGATATTTCATTTCGACCTCTCTTGAAGTTGCAGTGAAGCTGTGCGTTCAATCCACTCGCCCACAGCGTCTTGCACGATTTCTCGCAGGGCAACCTCTGTCTCGCTGATTTTTGTAACGCGTCCAAAATTCTGGCCCAGGTAGTCCCCCGGGCGCACCTGGTAGAGCAGGTTGTTGACACGCACCAGAGCCACCGGCTTGCCGGCCTGGTTCATGCTGCCGACCAGGGCCATTGCATCCAGCGGGAAGGCCTCCAGTGGCTGCTTGCGCCGCGCCAGCTCCGGGGCCACCAGCGCGGCATTGGACACTGCCTGCACGCCGTCGCGCTTGAGCGCCACGGCCAGCTTTTCCTTGTTGAAGGGTTCCAGCGCATCTGTCAGGCCATAGGCCACGGGCTTGAACACCTTGGGCTCCGGGATTGGCACCACTTTGGGCCGGGTCATCCCCCGCTGCGAAGCCATCCACTGCTGCAGTTCGTCGCTGTTGGAGCCGCCGCAGGCCGCCAGGGAGGCTGCAACCAGCAGCAGCGCGGCGAGTCGAAGGCCGGTCATTTCTTCGCTCCTGTGGTGACCTTGCGTTGCGCGGCGACTTCCTGGCTGTCCAGGTAGCGGAAGGTCTTGGCGGTCGCGTCCATCGTCAGCGTACCGTCGGCACGCGGCACGATCGTCAGGTTGTTCAGCGTGACGATGCGCGACAGGTTCGCGATGTCCGACGCAAAGGAGCCGATGTCGTGGTACTTGCCGGCGACACGCAAGGTGATCGGCAGTTCGGCGTAGTAGTCCCGCACCGCGATCTGGCCCGGCCGGAACAGGTCAAACTGCAGGCTACGGCCCAGGCCGGCCTGGTTGATGTCGGACAGAAGCGCGTCCATCTCCGCCTTGCTGGGCAGCTGCTTCTCCAGCTGCGTGACGTACTGCAGCACCTGTTCGCGCTGCTTCTTGAGCACATCGAGATTCACCGCCTTGACGAGCTTGGCAGAGTAGTCGGCGCGCAAAGTCACCTCCTTGGCCCGCTCGGCCTCCAGCTCGTCCTGCGAGGAGCTCAGCCAGGCAAACCACAGGCCTGCGACCACGGCGACGGTGATCGCCAGCAGAAAGGTGTAGCGCGGCACGGCCGGCCACACCGAGGGGTCTTTCGGGTCCAGGTTGCGGAACTGACCGACCAGCCGGGCCTGCAGCGCCGGGAAGTCGATGGACATCTTGGGTTTGGTTGCCATGTCGACTGCCTGCTATTTCTTGACGGGTACCACCGGCGCCGCACCCGCGGAGACCGCCACCGCCGCTGGCACTGCCGCCACCGCAACGGCCGCCGGGGCCGGTGCGGCCGCTGCCGCGCTGGCCGCGCCCGCCGGCGGGCGGGCAGCCGCAGCCTTTTCTGCCTCGCTGGCACGCATCAGCTGGAAGCGCATCGTGAAGTTCGACACCCGACGCGACTCCCGGGGGTTCAGCGCCACGGCGCCCGCGACGATCTCGACCAGCTCCGGACGGGAAAACCAGGGGGTCCCGGAGGACAGGTTGCGCAGCAGGTCCGACACCCGGTCGTTGGACTGGGCGACGCCCTGGATCGTCACGACCTGGTTGAGCTGGCGCATGCTCTGGATATAGACACCGTCCGGCAACTGGCGCGACATCTCGGTCAGCAGATGGACCGGCACGTTGCGGTCGGCCTGCAGGTCCTCGACCGCCTGCTGGCGCGCCCGCAGCCCGGCAATCTCGGACTCCAGGCTGGCGATGTCCTTGATCTGGCTCTCGAGTTTCGTGATCTCGGACTTCAGCAGCTGGTTGCGGCCCTGCTGCTCGGAAATGCGGGCCTGGTACCACAGGAACACGGCACCGGCGATGAGGCCACCCAGCAGGAAGGCCAGGCCCATGCTCACATTGAACAGGTCCCGCCGCTGCTTGCGGGCGGCTTCCCGGTGGGGAAGTAGATTGATCAGGATCACGGCTGGAACCTCCGCAAGGCCAGGCCGCAGGACGTCAGGTAGGACGGTGCCTCACGGGTCATCTTCTTGAGGCGCACGCCGTCGCCGATCTCCATGCCGTCGAACGGGTTCACCAGGCTGCAGCTGAAGGAGGTCTGCTTGGTCACCGCGGCCGTGAGACCCGGCAGGGCCGCCGAGCCGCCGGCCAGCATGATGTGGTCGACCTTGTTGTGCGGCGTGCTGGTGAAGAAGAACTGCAGCGCACGCGCGATTTCCTGCACCATGCTGTCGACAAAGGGGCGCAGCACGCTGGATTCATAGTCGTCCGGGAGCTCGCCACTGCGCTTCTTGCTCTCGGCTTCCTCGCTCGAGAAGCCGTACTGGCGCACGATCAGCTGGGTCAGCTGGGCCCCGCCGAACGCCTGGTCCCGGTCGTAGAGCACTTCGTCGTCGCGGATGACCTGCATGCTGGTCGTCAGCGCGCCGACCTCGAACAGCGCCACGATGGTGCCCACGCCCTTGTTCGGCAGGCTCTGGATCAGCCGCGACGTGGCGAGGCGGGATGCATAGGACTCGACATCCACGACGACCGGCTTCAGGCCGGCCGCCTCGGCCAGGCCCTGGATGTCCTGGACCTTCTCGCGGCGGGAGGCGGCGATCAGGACGTCCAGGTCCCCCACGGAGGCGGTACTGGGGCCAACGACGCAGAAATCCAGGCTGACCTCGTCCAGCGGAAACGGGATGTACTGGTTTGCTTCCGCCTCGACCTGGACCTCGAGTTCCTGGTCACTCAGCCCGCCTGGCAACACGATGCGTTTGGTAATCACCGCCGAGGGCGGCAGTGCCATGGCCACATTGCGGGTCTTGGTGCCGCTCTTCTTGACCAGGCGCCGTACGGCTTCGGCGACCTCGTCAAACTTCTCGACATTGCCATCGGTGATCCAGCCTCGCTCCAGGGGCTCGATCGCGCAGCGCTCAAGCACCAGGTTGCCTGCTTTGTCCCGTCCCAATTCGACCAGCTTGACACTGGACGAACTGACGTCCAGACCCAGCAAGGGCGCAGGCTGACGACTAAACAACGACCCCAAAGAGATCAAGGCAATCCCCTGAAACAGGCCGATACAAGACCGGCATAACTTAAGAATTCACTTGAATGCTATCAGTAAGCTCCTTGTCCCGCATAGGTTTTTCCCCATTTTGCGAGTTCCGAGCGTTGCCAAAAGCAGACATTCGATGGTGCAGAACCAAGGCTAGCAGGAAAACGGCGGGCCGGCCACATCGCTACCATTGCGCTACCCGTCTGCCGGTTTGACTATTTGGCGAAGTCGGCATTTTTATACTTCCGGCCCGCCTGCGACCCACCACCATGCCCCGAAATTCACCGCCGTCCGGCTCCGCTGACTCGCCCGGCGGCACCGGAGAGCGCCCGCCCGCGCGCCGCAGCCCCTGGTGGCTGCGGGCCCTCTACGCCACGCTGGGCCTGGCCGTTGCCGGTGCGCTGTCGCTGGCCATGGTGATCGGCATTGCGCTGGCGATGGCCTTCCCCAACCTGCCGGACATCTCCGACCTGTCGGATTACAGACCCATCCTGCCGCTGCGCGTGTTCTCTGCCGACGGCGTGCTGATCGGCGAGTTCGGCGAGGAACGCCGCAACCTGACCCGGCTCAAGGACATCCCGAAGGCCATGACCGACGCGGTGCTGGCCGGCGAGGATGCCCGCTTCTACGAGCACGGGGGCGTCGACTACAAGGGCATGGTGCGCGCCGGCCTGGCCAATCTGGGCAATGTCAAGAGCCAGGGCGGCTCGACCATCACGATGCAGGTCGCCCGGAATGTGTACCTGTCTTCCGAGAAGACCTACACGCGCAAGATCTACGAGGTGCTGCTGACCTTCAAGATGGAGCACCTGCTGACGAAGGACCAGATCCTCGAGATCTACATGAACCAGATCTTCCTGGGGCAGCGGGCCTACGGCTTCGCGGCCGCCAGCGAGGCCTATTTCGACAAGCCGCTCAAGAACATCACGATCGCCGAGGCGGCCATGCTGGCCGGCCTGCCCAAGGCGCCGGGCACCAACAACCCGATCCGCAATCCGAAGCGGGCGCGCGCGCGCCAGCTCTATATCCTGGACCGGATGGAGGAGAACGGCTTCATCACCGCCGCCCAGGCCCAGGCGGCCCGGGACGAGAAGCTCAAACTGCGTGGCAGCACCGACACCCAGCGCACCCACGCCGAATATGTGGCGGAGACGGTGCGCCAGCTGATGTTTGCCCA
The DNA here is from genome assembly GCA_016790475.1 of Rhodoferax sp. Classification (GTDB taxonomy): domain Bacteria; phylum Pseudomonadota; class Gammaproteobacteria; order Burkholderiales; family Burkholderiaceae_C; genus CAISIP01. Next base: position 29,280 of record JAEUOX010000167.1, read on the forward strand.
GTATGGCAACGAGACCTACACCCGCGGCCTGAATGTCTACACCACGGTCAAGGCTGCCGACCAGGAGGCCGCCTACCGGGCCCTGCGCCGCGGCATCATGGATTTCGAGCGCCGCCAGATCTACCGCGGCCCCGAGAAGTTCATCACGCTGCCGACCACGCAACCGGAGATGGATGACGCGATCGACGCGGTACTCGACGAGCACCCGGACAACGGCGATGTCCTGTCCGCCGTCGTGCTGGAGGCCGACGCCCGAATGATCCGCGCGGTCCGGCAGAACGCCGAAGTGGTCGAAATCACCGGCGAGGGGCTCAAGGCGGCGCAATCCGGGCTCAGCGACAAGGCCCAGCCGAACATCCGCATCCGGCCTGGCGCGGTGATCCGGGTCGCCCGCACCCCCAAGGGCACCTGGGAGATCACGCAGTTGCCGGAGGTCGAGGGCGCCTTTGTCGCGATCGACCCGGGCACCGGTGCGATCCGGGCGATGGTCGGCGGCTTCGACTACGACAAGAACAAGTTCAACCATGTGACGCAGGCCTGGCGGCAGCCGGGCTCCAGCTTCAAGCCCTTCATCTATTCCGCGGCGCTGGAGAAGGGATTCACGCCGGCCACGGTGGTCAACGATGCGCCGCTGTTCTTCGATGCCGGGGTGACCGGCGGTCAGCCCTGGGAGCCGAAGAACTACGACGGCAAGTTCGACGGGCCGATGACGCTGCGCACCGGCCTGGCGCGCTCGAAGAACATGGTGTCGATCCGCATCCTGCAGGCGATCGGCCCGCAGTACGCGCGCGAGTGGGCCACCCGCTTCGGCTTCGACGAGGAAAAGCATCTGCCCTACCTCACGATGGCGCTGGGCGCCGGATCGGTCACGCCGATGCAGATGGCCACCGCCTATGCGGTGTTCGCCAACGGCGGCTACCGCGTCAATCCCTGGGTCATCGCGCGTGTCACCGAGCAGTCCGGCCGCACGCTGCTGGAAACCCGGCCGCAGCCGCTGGACGAGTCGATGCGGGCGATCGATGCCCGCAATGCCTTCGTGATGAACAGCCTGCTGCAGGAGGTCACCCGCTCCGGCACGGCCGCACGCGCGCAGGGCACGCTCAAGCGCAGCGACCTGTTCGGCAAGACCGGCACGACCAACGATGCGATGGACGCCTGGTTCGCCGGCTTCCAGCCCGGGCTGGCGGCAGTCACCTGGATCGGCTATGACACGCCCCGCAAGATGGGCAGCAGCGCCCAGGAGACCGGTGGCGGCCTGAGCCTGCCGGTGTGGATCAGCTACATGGAGCATGCCCTGAAGGGCGTGCCGGTGGTGCAGTACACGCCGCCGGAGGGCGTCGTCAACATCGGTGGCGAGTGGTACTACGACGAGTTTGCGCGGGGAGGCGGCGTCAGCAGCGTCGGCATGGACGACAACGGCCACCCGGGCAAGACCACACCGGCAGACCCGTCCGTGCTGCCGCCGGGCGACGAGAAGCGCCGGATCCTCGACCTGTTCCGGAACTGACGCGTCAGCCGGCGAAACGCAAGGGCTGGCCGGCCTGCGTGCTGGCCTCGCCGGACAGCCGCTCGTAGAACTCGCCCTGGCCCTTGGTATCGACCCATTGCCGGCCGTCATGGCGGAAATGGAACCCGCCTGCCCGGGAGGCCAGCCAGATCTCGTGCAGCGGCTTCTGCAGGTTGACGACGATCTGGCTGCGGTTTGCAAAGACCAGCGTCACCATGCCGCCGACACGCTGGTTGTCGATGTCGGCATCGGTCTGCTCGTTGATCTGGTCGCAACAGCGTTCGATCGATCGAAGCACCGCCTCCGCCTGGTCCATGAATTCAAGGTCGGTCATTACAATTTCACCATGTCGATCGCGCCATTCCAAATTCTAGTCAGGGCCATTGTCCTTGTCGCCAGTGCGGCGGCCCTGCTCGGCTGCGGCCAGAAGGGCGCGCTGGTGCTGCCCACCGAGCCGGCCGCGGCGCAGCGCGCCACGCTGCAGCAAAGCATGCAGCCGGGCGGCATGGCAGCGCCTCCGGCTGCGGCCGCCTCCGCTGGGCACCGCCCATGAGCGCGCCGTCGTCCACCCCGGCCCCCCTCCCATCCGCGCCCTCGGCGCTGCCGGGTGCACCGCACCTGCATTACCGCGGCGGGGCGCTGCATGTGGAGGATCGGCCGCTCGCCGAACTGGCCCGGGAGTTCGGCACACCGCTGTTCGTCTACTCGCAGGCCTCGATCCTGGCGGCCCTCGCGGCCTACCAGCGTGGCCTGCAGGGGCGCCGTTCCCTGATCTGCTACGCGATGAAGGCCAACTCCTCGCTGGGCATCCTGCGTCTGCTGGCCCAGGCGGGCTGCGGCTTCGACATCGTCTCGGGCGGCGAGTTGCAGCGCGTGCTGGCCGCCGGCGGAGACCCGCAGCGCACGATCTTCTCGGGTGTCGGCAAGACGCGCGACGAGATGCGCATGGCGCTGGACGCGGGCATCGCCTGCTTCAATGTCGAGAGCGAGGCCGAACTGGACGTGCTCGACGCGGTGGCGCAGGCCCACGGCACGCGCGCGCCAGTCAGCATCCGGGTGAATCCGAACGTCGACCCGAAGACCCACCCCTACATCTCCACCGGTCTGAAGGGCAACAAGTTCGGCATCGCCCATGAACGCACGCTGGACACCTACCGCCGGGCCGCAGCCATGCCCGGCCTGCGCGTGGTCGGCATCGATTGCCATATCGGCTCCCAGATCACCCAGGAGGCGCCCTACATGGACGCCATGGACCGCATGCTGGATCTGGTGGATGCGATCGAGGCTGCGGGAATCACTTTGCACCACATCGACTTCGGCGGTGGACTGGGCATCAACTACAACGGCGACCAGCCGCCGCAGGCGGACACCCTGTGGCCCAAGCTGCTGGCCAAGCTGGATGCCCGTGGCTACGGACAGCGCACGGTGCTGATCGAACCCGGGCGCTCGCTCGTCGGCAATGCGGGCGTCTGCGTGACCGAGGTGCTGTACCTCAAGCCCGGCGAACAGAAGAACTTCTGCATCGTGGATGCGGCAATGAACGACCTGCCCCGGCCGGCGATGTACCAGGCCCACCACGGCATCGTGCCGGTCCAGCCGCGCAGCGGCGAAGCCCCGACCACCTGGGAGGTGGTCGGCCCGGTGTGCGAAAGTGGCGACTGGCTCGGGCATGACCGGGCGCTGGCCGTGCAGGGCGGCGACCTGCTGGCCGTCCTGTCCGCAGGGGCCTACTGCATGAGCATGGCCAGCAACTACAACGCCCGCGGACGGGCCGCCGAGGTGCTGGTGGACGGCGGCCGCGCCCGTCTGATCCGCGCCCGCGAAACGCTGCAGGACCAGCTGCGCAGCGAACTCGGCCTGGACGCCGCGTAAGCCCGGCGCCGCGCCTCAGTCGCGGGCTGCCTGGCGCCGCCGCCAGGCGTGCCACAGGCGCCAGCCGAGCAGCGCGCCGATCACCAGCCCGTACACCGCGACCTCCGCCTGGTTGTTCTTGCCGGCGCGCATCCAGAAGAAGTGCAGCAAGGCCAGCGCAGCCACGGCATAGACCAGCCGATGCAGCCGCTGCCAGCGGCGGGCGCCCAGCGCACGGATCGCGCGGTTGAAGGAGGTCAGCGCGAGCGGCGTCAGCAGCAGCAGCGCCGCGGTGCCGACCAGGATGAAGGGCCGCTTCGCGATATCGCGCAGGATGTCCGCCAGTTCGAACCCCATGTCGAACCAGGCGTAGCACAGCGCGTGCAGCACCACATAGAAGTACACAAACAGGCCCACCATGCGCCGGAACCGGAGCCAGGCCGGCCAGCCGGTCCAGGCCCGCAACGGTGTGACCAGCAGCACCAGGCACAGCATCCGCAGGGTCCATTCACCGGTCGCGCGCACCAGAGCCTCTGCGGGGTTGGCACCCAGCGTGTCGGTGAAGATGCCCACCACCAGGCTGGCGAACGGCAGCAGGCAGACCAGGAAGACCGCCGGCTTGGCCAGCGGGTGCAGCAGCCAGCGCTGCCAGCCGGCGCGCGGGACGGCGGCGGATGTCGACCGGGCAACCACGGACCGCTTTGCCGCCGCAACCGGCCGATCAGTAGAACTTCTTGAGGTCCATGCCGGCATAGAGCTGGCCGACCTGTGCCTCGTAGCCGTTGAACATCAGCGTCTTGCGGCGCTTGGACAGCAGGCCATCCTCGCCAATGCGGCGCTCGGTCGCCTGGCTCCAGCGCGGATGGTCGACGTTCGGGTTGACGTTGGAATAGAAGCCGTATTCGTTGGCCGCCGCGACGTTCCAGGCGGTGGCCGGCTGCTTCTCGGTGAAGCGGATCTTGACGATGCTCTTGGCGTTCTTGAATCCGTACTTCCACGGCACGACCAGCCGCACCGGCGCGCCGTTCTGGTTGGGCAGCACCTCGCCGTACATGCCGAAGGACAACAGCGTCAGCGGATGCATCGCCTCGTCCAGGCGCAAGCCCTCCGCGTAGGGCCACTCCAGGATGCGCGAGCCGACGAAAGGCATGGTCTTCGGGTCGGCCAGGGTCAGGAATTCCACGTACTTGGCGCTGCCCAGCGGCTCGACCTTGCGGATCAGTTCCGCCAGCGAGTAGCCGACCCAGGGAATCACCATGGACCAGCCCTCGACGCAGCGCATCCGGTAGACACGCTCCTCCTGGGCACTCAGCTTCAGGAGATTCTCGATCGCGTACTTGGCCGGCTTCTTGACCAGGCCCTCGACCTCGACCGTCCAGGGGCTGGTCTTGAGGGTGTGCGCGTTCTTGGCCGGATCGGCCTTGTCGGTGCCGAACTCGTAGTAGTTGTTGTAGGTGGAAGCGTCCTTGTATTCGGTCCACTTCTCCATCGTCGACGCGCCGGCCACGGCGGAGCGCGCACCCGGCAGCGGGGCCAGCTTGCCCGGGCGGGCCGTCTGCGCCCTGGCCTGGCGCGAGGCCCAGGACGCCAGGGCGGCCCCCGCCACCCCGGTGGCCAGGTGCTGCATCACCGCACGCCGCTGCAGGTACACGCCCGCGGGCGTGATCTCGCTGGGCCGGTCGTGGTGGAATCCGTCGCGCTGGGTCTTGATGAGCATGGTGCAGTCCTCGTCGTGGGCGGTCTTCGTAGGAACCGCCCCATTCTCACAAAGTTCCGGCAACCTTGAATGCACCAAGGGCGAGCCACGTTGCCGTGGGCTCGCCCTTGCAGGATCAGCGCCGGGAAAAGACTCAGCGCAGGCCGGCGATGTAATCGGCCACCGCGCGGATCTCGCGGTCGTTGAGCTTGGCAGCGACCTGGGTCATCTGCGCGTTGTTCTGGCGTACGCCGTCCCGGAAGGCCGTCAGCTGGGCGATCGTGTAGTCGGGATGCTGGCCGCTCAGGCGCGGGTACTGGGCCGGGATGCCGGCGCCGTTCGGGCTGTGGCAGCCGGCGCAGGCGGCGATCTGGCGGTCCGCGATGCCGCCGCGGTAGATCTTCTCGCCCAGCCGGACCAGGTCCTTGTCCTTCGCGAAGCCGGCCTTGCCCGGCTTGCTGGCCAGCCAGGCCGCGATGTTCTGCATGTCGGCATCCGACAGCGCCGTGGCGAAGGGCTTCATGACCGCGTTGTTGCGCTTGCCGGACTTGAACTCCTGCAATTGCTTGACGACGTACTGGGGATGCTGCTGCGCAAGCTTCGGGAAGGTCGGGGTGGTCGAGTTGCCGTCTGCGCCGTGGCAGGCGACGCAGGCCGCAAAACTTGCTTCACCCTTGGCCGGATCCGGTTTGGCCGGCGCCGCCTTGGCGTCCTGGGCGAAGGCACTCGCGGCCGAGGCGGTCAGCGCCATGGCCAGCATCAGATGGGAAATCAACTTCATGGGGATGGGTGTCCGGTGGGCAAAACGGTGCGATTCTACAATGCGACCCCGGGACCACACCCCCCCACTCCATGACCACTTCCCCCCCGCGTGCAGGCGTCGCCCGCCCGACGACCCCGACGCACGCGCCCGCCGCGCCCCACCCGGCCGCCGGATGGCTGCACACCGCCCGCTTCCTGACCTCCGCGCCGGAGCTGCATTTCCTGCCTGCGCTCGACCTGCCGGAGATCGCCTTCGTCGGCCGATCGAATGCCGGCAAGTCCACCTGCATCAACACGCTGACGCAGCAGAAGCAGCTTGCGTTCGCCTCGCGCAAGCCGGGCCGCACGCAGCACATCAACCTGTTCGCGGTCGGCCGCCAGGGCGCCACGGACGCGATCCTGGCCGACCTGCCCGGCTACGGCTATGCCGCCGTGCCGCGCCAGGCCAAGATCCGCTGGCAGCAGGTGATGGCGAACTATCTGGTGACGCGCAAGAACCTGCGCGCGGTCGTGCTGCTGTGTGATCCACGGTTGGGCCTCACCGAACTCGACGAGATCCTGCTGGACGTCATCCGGCCCCGGGTGGAGCAGGGTCTGCAGTTCCTGATCGTGCTGACCAAGGCCGACAAGCTCACACGCACCGAGAGCGCGGCGGCACTGTCCGTGGCACGGCTGCAGGCCGGCGGCGGCGACGCGATGCTGTTTTCGGCCCCCAAGCGCATCGGCATCGACGCGGTGTCTGCTCGGATCTGGGACTGGGTCCACCGCGCGCCACCCCCCACAGCCACGCCTGCCGACGCGCCGGCCGCCGATCAGCCGTAGACCGGCGGCTCGCCGGGCGGGCGCACCTTGAAGCGCTTGTGCACCCAGTAGTACTGGGTCGGCATGGTGTCGATGTAGGTCTGCAGCAGCCCGTTCATCGTGGCCGCGTCGGCGGTGAGGTCCCCGGACGGAAATCCCTCCCAGGCCGGCAGCACCTCAACCGCATAGCCCGAGCCGGTCATGCGGGTGATCACCGGCACGACCCGCGCGCGGCCCAGGCTGGCAAAGCGCGCCAGCGAGGTCAGCGTCGCGGTGGGCACCCCGTAGAACGGCACGAACACCGACTCTTGGCGCGTGATGTTCATGTCGGGCAACAGGTAGAGCGGCTGCCCGGCGCGCAGCGCCTGCACGATCGGCTTGAGCCCGTCATCGCGGCCGAACAGACGGGGGCTGCCGAAGCGCTTGCGCCCGGCAAGGATCCAGGCGTCCAGGTCGGCATCGACCTGGTTCGAGTAGATCGTCGTGAAGCCCCGCGCAAAGCGGCTGGTCAGGCAGGTCCAGCCGGCATCCAGCCCGACGAAGTGCGGCGCGAAGATGACGGTCGGCGCCGTGCCTTCGAGCTCCGCGACGGCGCCTTGCAGCACGAGCCGGCGCTGCAATACCGCCAGCGGGCTGTTCCACAGCCAGCCGCGGTCCAGCCAGGCCTGCGCGAAGTGCACGAACGTCTCCCGGGCCGCCGCACGGCGTTGCGCCGCGCTCCAGTGCGGGAAGCACAGCTGCAGGTTCACCTGCACCACGCGCCGGCGCGACAAAGCCAGCGCGTACAGCAGCACCCCCAGCCCGTGGCCGAGCGCTCGGACCAGCGGCAGCGGCAGCGGCGCCAGCAGGCGCATCAGCAGGATGCCCAGGCGGGTCAGCATCGCCAGCCTTGCCTCATGCGGCCTCGCCCCGCGGACGCTTGTAGCGCGCGTAGCCCCACAGGTACTGGCCCGGACACTCGCGCACCAGGCGCTCCATCTCCTGGTTGACCTGGCGTACGGCAGCGTCGAGGTCGGCCGCCAGCGGCTGCTGCAGTTCGCGGAAGTGCAGGCGATACCCTCTTCCCCAGCGCAGCCGCTCGCCCCACAGCAGCAGCACCGTGGCACCGGTCTGCTGGACCAGCCGCGCCGACAGCGTCATCGTGTAGGCATCCTTGCCGAAGAAGGGCGCCCACTGGCCCATGCCGTCCGGCGGCACCTGGTCGGGCAGCAGGCCGACGGCCTGCCCGCTGCGCAAGGCCCGGATCATCTGGCGTACACCGGCCAGCGAGGTCGGCGCCGTCTGCAGACCAGGGCGGTTGCGGGCCTGGGCCATCAGGTCGGCCAGCCAGGGCTGGCGGGCCGGCCGGTACAGCACGGTCAGCGGGCCGAATCGGGCCGCATAACGGTGCGCCAGCCCCTGGGCGGTGATCTCGAAGCAGCCCAGGTGCGGCGTCAGGAAGACCACGCCGCGGCCGGCCTCGTAGGCCCGGTCGACGCAGGCCTCATTGACCCATTCGTAGCGTGGCGGCGCGCCCAGCCAGAGCCGCGGGAGTTCGGCCACCATCTGGCCGGCGCTGGCCACCGCCTGACGCACCGCGGTGAAGCCGTAGCCGGCGATCCGTGCGTTGGCCAGGAAGCGCTGGCGGTAACGGGCCGACGCCAGGAAGGCCACCCAGCCCAGCACGGCCCCCAGCAGGTGCAGCAGACCCAGGGGCCAGCCGGAGAACAGTCGAAAAAGCGTGGCCATCGGTAGGCTAGAATGCGCGCGTCGCTGAGTTACGGAACTACTTGCAGGGCGACACACAAGCGCCGGTGCCCGACACCGCGATTGTGCCTTGTGAATCTGCTAAAGCGTTCGCCATGGCCCGGTGCCCGGCAACGCGACCCTTGTGTTGTTGATGGAGCATGCACCCTATGGCGAACGATTTCCTCTTTACCTCCGAATCCGTCTCTGAAGGCCACCCCGACAAGGTGTCCGACCAGATCTCGGACGCGATCCTCGACGCGATCTTCAAGCAGGACCCGAAGTCCCGTGTGGCCGCGGAGACCCTGTGCAACACCGGCCTGGTGGTGCTGGCCGGCGAGATCACCACCAACGCGCACGTCGACTACATCCAGGTCGCACGCGACACGATCAAGCGCATCGGCTACGACAACACCGAGTACGGCATCGACTACAAGGGCTGCGCAGTGCTGGTCGCCTACGACAAGCAGAGCAACGACATCGCCCAGGGTGTGGACCACGCCAGCGACGACCACCTGAACACCGGTGCCGGCGACCAGGGCCTCATGTTCGGCTACGCCTGCAACGAGACCCCCGAGCTGATGCCGGCGCCGATCTACTACGCGCACCGGCTGGTCGAGCGCCAGTCGCAGCTGCGCAAGGACGGCCGCCTGCCCTTCCTGCGGCCGGACGCCAAGAGCCAGGTCACGATGCGTTATGTCGACGGCAAGCCGCACAGCATCGACACCGTCGTGCTGTCGAGCCAGCATGCCCCGGAGATGAGCGACGGCGCGAAGATGAAGCCGGCCTTCATCGAGGCGGTCATCGAGGAGATCATCAAGCCGGTGCTGCCGAAGGAATGGCTCAAGGACACCAAGTACCTCGTCAACCCGACCGGGCGCTTCGTGATCGGCGGCCCGCAGGGTGACTGCGGCCTGACCGGCCGCAAGATCATCGTCGACACCTACGGCGGCGCCTGCCCGCACGGCGGTGGCGCCTTCAGCGGCAAGGATCCGACGAAGGTCGATCGCTCCGCCGCCTACGCCGCACGTTATGTGGCCAAGAACATCGTGGCCGCTGGCCTGGCCCGGCAGTGCCAGATCCAGGTGGCCTACGCGATCGGCGTGGCCCGGCCGATGAACGTGACGATCTACACCGAAGGCACCGGCGTGCTGCCCGACGACAAGATCGCCGAGCTGGTGAACGCCCATTTCGACCTGCGGCCCAAGGGCATCATCCAGATGCTCGACCTGCTGCGCCCGATCTACGAGAAGACGGCCGCCTACGGCCACTTCGGCCGCGAGGAGCCGGAGTTCTCCTGGGAGCGCACCGACAAGGCCCAGGCACTGCGGGCCGCCGCCGGGCTCTGAGCGAGAGAACGGGGCGCAGGCCCCGTCACGCGCCGCTCCGCAGCCAGCGGCGCAACCCCCAGGCACCCAGCAGGAGCAACCCCAGCGTCAGCCCGGCCAGCGCGAAGGTCGCGGGCGAGGGGCTGCGCAGCGCCTGCTGGATCTGCTCCAGAAACACCGCCACCCCCAGCGTGCCGGGCAGGATGCCGATCGCCGTGCCCAGCAGCAGGTCGCGCAACCGGAGGTGGCTGGCCCCCGCCACCATGTTCACGACCGCGAAAGGCGCCACCGGCACCAGGCGGACCGCCAGCACCGCCAGCAGCCCGCGCCGGGCCAGCCGGTGGCTCAGCAGGTTGACGCGCGGTCCGGCCAGGCGTTCGAGCACCTCGCGGCCGAGATAGCGCCCGGTGGCATAACTCGCGCCCGCGGCCAGCAGCGCGCCGACAAACACGCAGGCCGATCCCAGCACCGGCCCGTAGGCCGCCACGGCCACCACGGTCAGGAACATCAGCGGCACGGCAAACACCAGCGCGACCGTCAAAGCCGCCAGGGCTGCCAACGGCCCGAAGGAGCGCCCGGCCGCGCGCACGGCGCCCACCAGCGCGTCGACATCCAGCCAGGCGCGCAGCGGCGACCAGCTCCAGGCCACCGCCAGCCCGGCCACCAGCAGCAGTGCCAGCACCAGCAGCACCAGCTTGCGCCGCAGTGCCGCGTTCGCTGGAGTACCTTCGCGCTGCGCGCTGCGGTGCTGAGCACCCTGGGGCGGCCCGGCGGCGCTCATGGCGTTCCCCGCTGGATGTCGGCCAGCAGCGCGGCCAGCGCCCGCACGCTGCCGGCCTCGAAGATCGACCCGTGCAGGCCGGCGATGTACCGCTCGCTGTAGCGCGCTCCCATGCGCTGGCGCCAGCTCCCGAACAGCATCCGGTGCCAGCGCGCCAGGCCGGTCGTCTTGATCAGCACCAGCGGCGCGGCCACCGGCGTGACGCGGTAGCCGGTCATCGCCATGACCTGGCCGGACAGCCCGGTGTCGTTGACCATCGCCCCGAGGCGCCGGCCGTTCAGGCTCAGCTGCCCGATGCGCAACCAGCGCACCAGCGCCGCGAAGATGCGCCAGTAGAAGCTGCCCCCCCAGACCGCCTTCGGGAACACGGTGTCGATCAGGATCAGCCCGCGCACCGGTACGCCGCGCTGCTCCAGCAGGCGCACCGTCTCCAGGGCCGCCACACCACCGATCGAGAAGCCCGCGACGAAGCCGGCCGGCAGGCCCAGGGCCTGGATCGCGTCCGCATAACGCGCCGCCAGGTCGCCAATCCGCCGGTAGGGTTCGCCGACCGGCGGCTGCAGCATGCGCACATCGCAGCGCCCGGCCAGGGCCTCGGCCAAGTTCTGGAAGCGCATCAGGTCCCCATGGCCGGAAGCGGCCATGAACAGCGGCGCCTGCCCCGGCGCCATGCCGAACCCGACCAGCACGCCCGGAAGCGGGTCCTCGCGGCCGACAGCCAGCGCGAACTGTTCCACCGTCGGATGCTCGGTCAGCAGATACAGCGGCAACGGCCGCCCCAGCCGGCGTTCGGTGGCGGTGAGCAGGCCGACGGCGGACAGGGAATCCCCTCCGGCATCGAAGAAGTTGTCCTGCACCGTCAGGTCGGGCCGGCCCAGGGCCTCCTGCCAGATGGCCAGCAGATCCTGCTCCAGGGCGCCGGCCGGCGCCCGATGGGCCGGGGCCGGCGCCGGCTCGGGGATCGGGGGCAGCGCGGCATAGTCGATCTTGCCGGTACTGCTGCAGGGCAGCTCCGGCAGGACCGCCAGGCGCGCCGGCACCATGTAGTCCGGCAGGCGCAGGCGCAGCAAGCGCAGCAGGCTCTCCGGCGCCGGCGCACCGGCACCGCCGACCCAGGCGTGCAGCGCCAGCCGGCCGTCGGACTGCACCGGCTGCACGGCCGCCTGCGTGACGCCTTCGGCGGCCAGCAGCGCCGACTCGATTTCGCCGAGCTCGACCCGGTAACCCCGCAGCTTGACTTGGCGGTCCAGCCGCCCGCTGAAATGCAGTTGACCGTCCGGTGTGAGCCAGCCGCGGTCACCGGTGCGGTACAGGCGCTCTCCGGGCCGGTGGGGGTCGTCGACGAACGCGGCGGCGGTCAGCGCCGGCTGGTTCAGGTAACCGCGCGCCAGGCCGGCGCCGCCGATGCAGATCTCCCCCGGCACCCCCCAGGGCAGCAGGCGCAGTGCGTCGTCCAGCACGCGCACCACGGTGCCGTCGACCGGCGTTCCGATCGGCAGGGCCTGTCTGCCAGGCTGGGGGGTGCAGGCCCAGGCCGTCGCGAAGATGCAGGCCTCGGTCGGACCGTAGACATTGAACAGGCGGGCCGCGGTCCCGGCCTGGTAGCGGGCCATGAGCTCGGGCGACAGCACCTCGCCGCCGCAACAGGCCACGCGCAGGCGCAAGGCGGGCCGGCCCGCCGCCGCATCCAGGAAGCCGCTCAGCGTCGAGGGCACGAAGGCCATGATCGTGACCGCGTGGCGCATCGCGAACTCCGCGACCGATTCCGGATGCAGGCGACCGGGCGGCGCCAGCGCGACGCTGGCACCGTTGACCAGCGGCAGGTACAGCTCGATCAGCGACGGGTCGAACGTGGCCTGGGTCGCCAGCGCCGAGCGGTCCTGCGGCACGACACCGTAGGTCCGCGTCAGCCAGGCCATGCGCTGCGCCAGCGCGGCATGCTCGACCATCACGCCCTTGGGCCGCCCGGTGGATCCGGACGTGAACAGCACATAGGCCAGGTCCGCGGCCTGCGGCGTCGCCGGCGGAGCCATCGCGGTGTGGTCGGCCAGCGTGGGCTCCCAGCCGGTGACGACGGCGCGCGGATGCAGCGCACCGAGCCGGTCCAGCGCGTCCTCCTGCAGCAGCAGCGCCAGCGCACCGCTGTCCTGCAGGATGCCTGCCAGGCGGGCCACCGGCGCGTCCGGATCCAGCGGCAGGCAGGCCGCGCCGGCCTTGGCGATCGCCAGCACCGCGACCACCAGATCCGCCGAGCGTGGCAGCGCGACCGCCACAACGCCGTCCCGGCCGGCACCCAGCGCCACCAGGCGATGCGCCAGCCGGTTGGCACGCGCATCCAGCGTGCCGTAGTCCATGCTGCCACCGTCCCAGACCAGGGCCAGCGCATCCGGGCGCGCGGCAGCATGGCGCTCGAAGCTGCGGATGCAGGTCTCCACCACCGGTGCGGCCGGGGCGGCCTGTGCCAGCAGCGCGGCCTGCTCCTCCGGCGGCAGCAGCGGCAGGTCCCCGACCAGCCGCTGCGGCTCGGCAGCCAGCAGCTGGGCCAGATGCCACAGGCGCCGTGCCAGGGGGCCGACCTCCTCGCCGGCGAAACAGTCGGCGCTGGCCTCCAGCACCAGCTCCAGGTCCTGCTCGGGGTGAAACTCGCAGACCGTGACACCCAGCGGGTAGCGCGCCACGCCGGAGAAGAATTGCCGCGAATCGACGCGCCGCGCGGCGCCGAAATGCACGGCGTAGTCCTGCTGCTCGAACGACAGGATCAGGTCGAAAAGGCTGTCCCGGCCGCTGCGCAGGATCTGCAGGGAACGCGCGAGTTCGCTCAGCGGGTAGCGGGGCCGGCGCAGCGCCGCGCGCATCGCTGCCGCCGCGCCGGCGACGAGCTCGCCCGCGCTTTGCCCCGGGGCCACGTCGATGCCGAGTGCGAGCACACCGACGAACATGCCCGGCGTCGCGCGGAAGCGGCGCCCGCCGCGGTTGAGCGTCGGCACGCCGACCAGCACCTGCGACCGGCCGGCCAGGCGACCGAAGTACAGCGCCAGCGCTGCCAGGAAGAAGACGAACGGGCTCTGCTCGCGGGCGGCGGCCTGCCGGACGAGCTCCTGGTAGGCGCCCCGTGGCAGGGCCCAGGTCGCCAGATGCGCGGCCGGCAGGCCGGCGTGCCGCTGCGCATCCGGCCGGCGTTCGAGCAGCGGCTCCGGCAGCTGCGTGATCTGGCCGTTCCAGTGCTGCGCGTCCCGCGTGAAGCTCTCGGAGCCCAGGTAGGCCAGGGAATCGGCGATGAACTCCGCATAGGGCGCTGCCGCGGGTGGCGCGACGGCACCGCCATCGAGCTGGTTGTACAGCGCGCTCCAGCGCGCCATCACCTGCGATGTGCCCCAGCCGTCCATCACGACATGGTGGAACTGCATCGCCAGGCCATGCAGTGTCGGGTGGACCCGCAGCAGCGCAAAGCGCCATGGCGGCGTACCGTCGAATGCAAAGGGCCGCGCCAGCGCCGCCTGCCACCAGTCCTGCATCGCGGCACAGGGCTCGACACCGGTGGGCACCTCCACCAGCTCCAGCGTCGGCTCCCAGCGGGCGAGCAGCCGCTGCGTGCCGTCCGGCAGCGGGGCCAGCCGCAGCGCGTCGCATTCCTGCACGAGCAGCTGCAGCGCCGCGACGCAGCGCTGCACGTCCAGCGGACCGTCGAGGAAGCCCCCGCCGCCGATCATCAGGTGCGGGCTGTCGGGCCAGGCGGCGCGGTCCCGCCAGACCTCGCGCTGGCTCAGCGACAGCGGCAAGGACGCGCCGGCCGGCGCGTCCGGCGGCGCGCCCGCGGCGCGGCTCAGGAGGCCATCTTCGAGCGATCCCACTGCTCGATCTCTTTCATCGCATGCCGGAAGCCGACCTCGGCGATCTCTGCCGCCTGGCGATAGGCCATCAGCGCGAAGGCGCCGACCGGCGGCTCCATGTACAGGTCGGACTGCGCGATCGTGCGGCCGCGCTGGTTCAGGCCGCCGATGTGCCCGGCGCGGTACAGGATGTCGCCGATGCCGGGGGAAGCCGCCGCACCGGGCGTCAGGTAGGACTTGAGCTTGCGCCAGGCCGACAGACGGGTCAGGTTCTGGTCCACGCCCATGTAGTCCTGCACGTCCACGTCGATCGCGATGATGGTTCCGTTGCCCCGGCGCTTCTCGGCCCGGGTGCCCAGGCGCATGCGCATCGCCTCGACCGGCACGTTCTCCAGGATGGCGCCGTCCACCAGCAGATCGCCGTTGTGCACGACTGGCGGGAACAGCCCGACCGGCGAGTTGCTGGCCAGCACCGCGCGCCACAGCGGGCCGCTGTCCTGCACTGTCGTGCAGGCGCGACTCAGGTTGCAGGCCGCGGCGAAGAAGGGCCGCCACAGCGCGTCGACCGACCGGTCGCCGAACATGCGCTGCAGATCGCGCTGCACCCGCTTGCCGGACACCAGCGAGATCACCGGCACGGTGGGCCGCTCACCCCCGCGGGCGAAGCGCATCGTCTGCTCGCGGATCGCGTCCAGCGGCAGTCCGCAGGCATATTGCGCGCCGAGCAACGCGCCCATGCTGTTGCCGCCGATCAGGTCCACCGGGATCCGGCATTGCTCCAGCGCGCGCAGCACACCCAGGTGCGCGAAACCGCGCGCGCCACCGCCGCCCAGCACGACACCGGTGGCCTTGCCGGTCAGGAAGCGTGCCAGCCGCGCGAAGTCGCTGGCCTCCCCGTGGCGCACCGGGTAGATGCGCTCCAGGTCGCGCTGTGCGCGCCAGGGTGCGATCTCCTGCGGCTGCCCGGCGCCTTCCGGATGCAGCAGCACCAGGTGCCGGCGCTTCATCTCGAAGCCGGGCTCCTCGCGCAGCCGCAGCTCCAGCGGGCCGGGTGCGGTCGGGGCGTCCGGCGGGGCAACGAACACCACCTGGTCGGCCTGCCGGAACGCACGGCGGGCCCAGGAGGATCCGTCATCGTCCGCCTCGTAGATCAGGAAGTCGTACTGCTTCTCCAGTTGGTCGTAGCGGTCCAGCGCAACCCAGCCGGACGTGGCATCCGGATGCAGGTCGCGCTCGGTCTCCGGGCCGACATGCTGCGCCCGGCCGATCTGGGCCAGGGCCCGCGACAGGCCCTGGGCGACCCGGCGGCAGGCGTTGCCTGGCGCAAGCGGCACCAGCACGAAGATCTGCGCCTGGCGCCGCCGCACGACCTGCGAGGTGTGCCGCAGATGGTTGTAGATGGCCTGCGCGAAGACCCTATTCAGCGCCAGCGCATGGCGCACCATCAGCCGGTCGAACTCCGCACGCGTCAGCAGCGCCAGCGTGGAATCGCGCAGCGCGGTGATGTCGGCGGCGCGCGGCTGCTGGAGGATCAGGCCGGCCTCACCGACGCTTTCGCCGGGCAGGATCTCGTTGTAGAGCTGCAGCGCGCCGGTTCGGTCCCGCCGCGACACCCGCAGGCGGCCACTGACCAGGAAGAACATCGTGTGCGCCTGCTCCCCCTCGCGGTAGACGATGTCCCCACCGGCGACGAACTGCAGCTGCAGCGTGGCTGCCAGATCCCGCAGCACCTCGTCCGGCAGGCCGCCGAATACCCCGCTGGCGCGGAGTACGTCCAGCACACGGCTCGGGTCCGGATCCGGGGTCGGGTGGGCGGTCGCCATCGATGCAGTCTGTGGGCGCCGGCGGGCTCAGCGGGCCAGACTGGCCCACAGGGGGGCCAGTTCGGCCTGGTCGTCGGCATCCAGCGCCGCCACGTGCCACAGGCAATTGCGCTCGAGCCGGCCGAGGCGGTAGTGCAGTTCCTCGTCGGCCATAGCCACCTCCAGCAGGTTGACGCCTTCCACCGATGCACCGGCCCACAGGCCCATGTCGTTCCAGCCGGCGCGCAGGCGCTCCAGCAGCCGCGCGGCCGCCTCGGCGGCATCGCGCACGCGGGGCCGGCTGCTGGCCGACAGCGCGCGCGCCAGCGCCAGCGCAGCCTGCATGCGCCGGCCGGCGTCGGCCAGCCCGGCCCAGGCCTGGTCCCGGGCGGCGATGTCCACCTGTTCGCCGCCGCGGGCCGCATCCGCCGCCGCGCCAGCCACCAGACCGAGCAGGTGCGCATCGAACTCGCCGGGAATCACCCGCAGCGCGAAGCTGGCGCGGATCCAACCGGTGCCGGGCAGCGCGAGCATGCCCAGTGTGGCTTCGACGATGCACAGCAGGCGCCCCAGCGGCGACAGCTTGTCGCCGGTCAGCCGGGCCGGGTAGCCGCTGCCGTCGAGCCGCTCATGGTGCTCCCCGATCGCGCGCGTCAAGGCGCCCGGGTAGTGGCCCAGGCTGGCCAGCAGCTGCTCGCCGCGCTGCGGGTGCACCGCCATCTGCGCGAAACGCGGCAGGTCCAGCACGTCACCGGCGCCGATCAGGGCAGGATCCAGGTAGAGCTCGCCGATGTCGTGCAGCAGGCCGGCCAGCATGGCCAGGCGCACGTCGCCCGGATTGCCGCGCGCGCGCAGCGCCATCGCACCGGCCAGCGCCATCGCCTGGATCGCATGGTCGAAGGCCTGCGGGCTGTTGGCCTGCACGGTGGACAGCAGGAAATGCCCGACCGGATCCAGCGGCAGGCTGGTGATCTGCGCGTCGATGTCGCGCGCCCAGCTGCGCAGCGGCGCCACCAGCGCATGGCCGGAATCCATCAGCTTGGCAAAGGCCCGGCGCAGCTGGTTCTTGTCCGGGCCAGCCTCGAAGCGCAGGCTGGTCTCCAGCGGGTGCTTCAGCGGCATCGACAGCAGCCGCTGCTGCAGCACGGGCGTGATCGGCATGTGGTGCGCCAGCAGCTTGATGCCACGCTCATCGAAGATGTCACGCGATGCCACGATCGCCCGACCCTGCGCGGCATCGAGAATGGCATTCAACACATGCGTGTTGACGTGGTTCAGCGGTTGTTTGTCATCCACGGTGGATCCTGCGTTCCGGCGGTTGCGCCGCGCTGCATTGACAGCCTTCAATGGTAACCGGCGGCGGCGGCCTGCGAGCAACCGCTAACATCAGCGCCTCGCATTTCCGTCCTGACTCTGGAGCCCCGTCCGCCCATGCCCACGTCCACCCCCCACATCCTGTTCATCATGGCCGACCAGATGGCCGCGCCACTGCTGCCGCTGCATGACAGCCGCTCACCGATCCGCATGCCGCATCTGGCGCGCCTGGCCGCCGAAGGCGTGCAGTTCGATTCGGCCTACTGCAACAGCCCGCTGTGCGCGCCGTCGCGCTTTGCGCTGGTCAGCGGGCAGCTGCCGTCGAAGATCGGGGCCTACGACAACGCCGCCGAGTTCCCGGCCGACGTGCCGACCTACGCGCACTACCTGCGCCGGCTGGGCTACCGCACCGCGCTGTCGGGCAAGATGCACTTCTGCGGCCCGGACCAGCTGCACGGCTACGAGGAGCGCCTCACCAGCGACATCTACCCGGCCGATTACGGCTGGGCCGTCAACTGGGACGCGCCGGATGTGCGCCCGAGCTGGTACCACAACATGTCCTCGGTGCTGCAGGCCGGCACCTGCGTGCGCACCAACCAGCTGGACTTCGACGAGGAGGTGGTGTTCCGGGCCGAGCAGTACCTCTACGACCATGTGCGCAACACGCCGGACAAGCCCTTCTGCCTGACGGTGTCGATGACGCACCCGCACGACCCCTACACCATCCCCGAGAAATACTGGAACCTGTACCGCGAAGAGGACATCCCGATGCCGCGCGTGGACATCCCGCAGGATGCCCAGGATCCGCATGCCCAGCGCCTGCTGAAGGTCATCGACCTGTGGGGCAAGCCGATGCCCGAGGAGGCGATCCGCTGCGCGCGGCGCGCCTACTTCGGCGCCTGCAGCTACATCGACCACAACATCGGCCGGCTGCTGCAGACGCTGCAGGACTGCGGGCTGGCCAAGGACACGATCGTCGTGTTCTCCGGCGACCATGGCGACATGCTGGGCGAGCGTGGGCTCTGGTACAAGATGCACTGGTTCGAGGGGGCGGCACGGGTGCCGATGGTGGTGCATGCGCCCGGTCGCTTTGCGCCGCGCCGCGTGGCGTCCTCGGTGTCCACGATCGACCTGCTGCCGACCTTCGTCGCGCTGGCCGGCGGCTCGCTCGACGGCGGCCTGCCGCTGGACGGCCGTTCGCTGCTGCCGCACCTGCAGGGCAGCGGCGGCCATGACGAGGTCATCGGCGAATACATGGCCGAGGGCACGAACGCCCCGCTGGTGATGATCCGCCGAGGGCGCTTCAAGTTCATCTATTCCCCGAAGGACCCGAGCCTGCTGTTCGACCTGCAGGCCGACCCGGACGAGTTGCACAACCTGGCGCAGGCGCCGGAGCACCGTGCGCTGGTGGCCTCGCTGCTGGAGGAAGTCGGCCGGCGCTGGGACATGCCGGCGCTGCATGCGCAGGTGCTGGCGAGCCAGCGGCGGCGGCGCTTCGTCTACGACGCGCTCACCCAGGGCACCTTGAAGAGCTGGGACCACCAGCCGATGGTGGACGCCAGCCAGCAGTACATGCGCAACCACATCGATCTGGACGACCTGGAGCGCCGGGCCCGCTTCCCGCGGCCCTGACCGATCTCAGTGCGTCTTGGCCGGCGCCTGCGTGACCCAGGCGTCCGGGCCCCAGGGCGTCACCGGCGCATCGCCGCTGGTCTGGAAGCGTTCGGGCAGGTCCTCCACCATGTTCCAGGTGGCGGACAGGCGGCCGAAGCCGATGCACACGGCGCACCAGGAGCCAAGCTCGACCAGCTCTTTCTCGGAGAAGTGCTCGGCCAGCTCCGCGTACAGCGCGTCACCGATCGCCAGATGGTTGGTCGCCAGCAGGTCGGCATAACGCAGCGCCACGCGCTCGGCCGCCGTCAGGTCCGGCGCCTCATGCGGCTTCTCCAGAGAGCAGACCAGGTCTTCGGTGACGCCGTCGGCCACCGCGTCGGCGTAACGCATCGCCATGCAGCTGCGGCACTGGTTATGGAACGCGATGCGCAGACGCAGCAGCTCGCGCAGCCGCTCCGACAGCACCGCATGCTGCTTGACAGCGCCCATGAACCGGACATAGGCCTTGGCCAGCTCCGGGTGGTGCGCGCGCACGCTGGTCGGACGCATCTCGCGCTCGCTCTTCTGGTCGGCCTTCAGCATGGCGCGCAGTTCGGGGTCGAATTCGTCGAGGTGCAGGGAACGCAGGCGGGGCATGGTGACTCCTTGGGGGTGCGACGCGGCGTGCGTCAGGATTGGGGCGGCTGCGAGGATTGGGGCGGCTGCGCCGCAGCCACCGGCACACGGCGGCTGTCGATGTAGGTCTGCAGCTGGTCCGGCAGGTCGGCGGGCTGCGGCGTGGTGCCGGGCCAGCGCACCCGCAGCGGGTCGTCCAGGCCGTCGGCCACCTGGTCGAACGGCAACACATAGCGGAACTTCAGCACCCGCTGCTGGAACACCCAGCCCTCGGGGCTGCGCACATAACGATCCAGGTAACGCAGGGCCAGGCGCACCGTCTTGCCACCGATGCACAGCTCCGCATGCGCGTTGACCACGCCACTGGCATGGTCATCGTCCTGGAAGTCGAAATGCCAGGTCAGCGCATAGTGCGAGCTGGTGCTGAAGGTGGAGGTGCGTGCGCGGTAGAAGTCGACGATCTGCTGGCGGCCGCGCACGCCGTGGAACTCGCCATCGGGGGCGAACAGGCGGCCAATCGCGTCGAAATCGCGGTCATCGACCGCCATGCCGTAGCGCGACATCAGCTCGCCGAGTTGCTGGCGGTCGTCGACGCGGCGCACCATGCGCAGCAGGGCCTGCAGGTCGGTGGTGGGGGCTTCCATGCGGTCTCCGAAGGTGTGTGATGCACCAGTGTAGAACGGGCTGGGCTAAGATTAAATCAGTTTCGATGCATTTACTCCAGGAGACGCTGTCATGGCCATGGCCCCCATCATCATCGAAGTCGCCATCAACGGCGGCGTCACACCCGATCGCAACCCGCACGTGCCGCTGAAGGCGGCCGACATCACCGCCGACTGCCTGCGCTGCTACGACGCCGGCGCGACCGTGATCCATGCCCACAACCACGACATCCGGCTCAACCACCAGGCCGGTGCCGAGGCCTACCTGGAGGCCTGGCGGCCGATCCTGGCCCAGCGGCCGGACGCGATCTGGTACCCGACGCTGTCGGTGAACCAGTCCGACGGCGCAAACCTGGAGCCGGTGCAGGACCGCTTCTCGCACTACCCCTACATCGCCGCCGAACTGCCGATGCCGATCGGCGTCGTCGACCCGGGCTGCACCAACCTCGGTTACCCCGGCCCCGACGGGCTGCCGCGCGGCTTCAGCTACGTGAACAGCTATGCCGACATCGCCTGGGCCTTTGCGCTGGCGGAGAAGCTGTGCTTCGCGCCGTCGCTCGCGATCTACGAGCCCGGCTTCCTGCAGACGGTGCTGACCTGGTATCGCGCCGGCCGGCTGCCGAAGGGCACGCACGCCAAGCTGTACTTCGGCGGCGAGTGGGGCCTGACGGCGCGCGGGCGCGGCGTCACGTTCGGGTTGCCGCCGACGCGCAATGCGCTGCTGGCCTACCTGGACATGCTGGAGGGCACGACGATCCCCTGGTCGGTGTCGGTCTGGGGCGGCGACCTGATGCAGACGCCGGTCGCGCGCATGGCGGTCGAGATGGGTGGCCACCTGCACGTGGGCATCGAGGAGCACTACGACCCGCAGCGCACCCCCACGAATCTGGAACTGATCGAAGAGGCCAAGGCGCTGTGTGCCGCGGTCGGCCGGCCACTGGCGACCACGGCCGAGACGCGCCAGATCCTGAACCTGCCGGAGCCGCTGACGCCGGTGCGCCGCGCCTGAGCGCTCAGCGCCGCTGCGCGGCCTGCAGTGCGGCCACCGTGGTGGCGTGCAGCAGCTGCGCCACCTGGAGCGCGGGCAACCGGTCCAGGTCCTCGCTGATCACTTCCACATTGACCGGCGTATCGGCCGGCAGCCGCTGCAGGAAGCCGTGCAGGTCGAACTGCCCTGCGCCGCAGGGCTGCCGGAAACGGATGCAGTCGTCGATGTAGTCCGGCACCGTGGGCTGCAGCGGGCCGTCGTTGATCTGGATCGCGAACACGCGGCGCGGGTCCAGCCCGTCCAGCGAGGCCAGCCCGCCGCCGCGGAACACATGCCAGCTGTCGACGCACAGGCCCAGGTTGGGCGCGCCACCGGCCTGCGCGATCAGTTGCAGCGCGGCCGGCGCATCCGGCACGGCGGTCGGTGGCAGGAACTCGATCGCGAACTGCACCTGCGGCAGCCGCGCGGCGGCGGCGCCCAGCCAGCGTGCCGCGGCAGCCAGGTCCAGCGGCGACCCGTCGATCGGCGGCGTCACCTGCACCCGGGGCACGCCCAGGCCCGGCGCCATCTCCGCCACCGCATCCAGCAGGTCATCGCGCAGCAGGCGCAGCGGCTCGATCTCGCTGACGCGCTGGCCGTGTTCGTCCAGCAGCGCCCGGATGCGTGGCAGTGTCCAGCCTTCCCGCAGCGCGTCAGCCCAGCGGTCGGCCCGCAGAGCGATGCCGTCGAAGCCGGCCTGCGCCGCCACGGCCACCCGCTCGCGCAGCGACGCATGGCGGATGCTCATGAAGCCCAGGTTGATCTCGCGTCCTGTCATCGGGGGGTGCTCCTCGCTGCGTTGTCCAA
>JAEUOX010000181.1 GCA_016790475.1 Rhodoferax sp.
CGCACCTGGTGATGAGCCCGCTGGAGTTCCTGCAGCGGCTGGCGGCGCTGGTGCCACGGCCCAGGCTGCACCTGATCCGCTTCCATGGTGTGCTCGCCCCGAATGCCAAGCTGCGCTCGCTGGTGGTGCCGCAGGGGCCGCCCAAGGATGAGCAAGCGCCAGGCGTTGGCGCATCCGGCGTCCAGTGCGAGGCCGAGACCGTCCAAGTCCGGCCCGCACGCATCAGCTGGGCACGGCTGCTCAAGCGGGTCTTAGCTACGACATAACTTGAGTACAAGTTAGTCGTCGCTGAAGCTTGCGCTTTCGATATCGACATGCAGCGCTGCCCGCACTGCGGCGCCGGGGAGCTCAAGATCATCGCCGCCATCCAGGAGCGGCCGGTGATCGAGAAGATCCTGAGCCATCTGGGGCTGGATCCGCAGCCGCCGCCCAAGGGTAGGGCGCGCGAGGCGGGGCTGCATTTCGCTGCTTGAGCCGCTTGCGCCGTCGGACACCTATCGCCACGGGCTGCGGCTACCCTGCAGCCGGGGTGGCGCTGCGCGCTGTGTCGGCAAACCCTGGCCAACATCAGGGTCAACCCTGAGACCGGGCCAATCCTGCGCGCCGTGAACGTTCAAAGACCTGCCAACTCGCCAGCCCCGAGCCTGCAGACGCCCGGACTGCGCCCAGAATCCGCCAAGACTTGCGTACTTTGGCCCTCTGCGGGCTCGGCCGGGAGCGTTTTCAGGCCCATTCTTGGGGCGTCCTATGGCGTTTGAAAATCCTATTCCCGCGCATGCGGGTTACATCGACGGGCAGAACCTGCTGATGGACGGCGGGTCGTTTCCGCGGACGATGTGAGGCATTGAGGGCCGGCGCGCACACCCTACGGCCGTCGCAGGAACAGCTGACCTGCGGGACCCGTGCCCACCGTGGTTATGCTGGACCGGCAGACGCGCCGGCCAGTCCGTAGCCGGCGCAGTCTCCCATCAGGGTCCAGGCATCAAGAGCCGAATTTTTGCTTGATGTTGAGGCGTTGGATGACCTCGCCCCACTTGGCCAGCTCCTGCTTCGTGAATTCCTCGAATTGCGCGGTGCCGAGTGGGCGCACCTCGAAACCTGCGGTTTCCAGTCGCTGCCGGCTTTCGGGCTGTTGCATGCCTTCCACGATGTCGCGTCCGAGCTGTTCCAGGATGGGCCGTGGCGTGCCTGCGGGCGCGTAGATGCCGAGCCAACTCGTGACGTTGAAGTCGGGCAGTCCCGACTCTTGCATGGTCGGGACGTCCGGCAGGTGCTTGGAGCGGTAGTTGCTTGTCACGGCCAGCGCCTTGATGCGACCGTCGCGCATCAGGGGGAGCACGGACGGAAGGTTGGCGAAAGTGCACTGCAGACCGCCATTCACCACATCCACGAGGATCTCGCTGGCGCCCTTGTAGGAAACCACTTCCATCTTCACGCCAGTGCGCATGCCGAAGAACTCGCCCGCCAGGTGGGCGGAACTCCCGATGCCGTTGGCGCCGAACAGCAGGGGCTTGTTCTGGGCTTTTACACTCTTGATGAAATCGCCCACGGTGTTGGCGGGGTGGTTGCGCGGCACCACCAGCACGTTCACGAATTCGGACGTGAGCGCCACCGGAACCAGGGCCTTGAGGACGTCCAGGGGCAGACCCTCGACCGTGAGGGGCGGCAGGACGTTGCCGCCGAGGCCACCGGAGCTCAGCACGTAGCCGTCTGGGGGCGCCTTTGCAACCACCTGCTGACCGATCACGCCACTGGCACCCGGGCGGTTTTCCACCACCACGGACTGCCCGTACTTCTTGGCCAGCATTTCTCCGACGACGCGTGCCGCGATATCGGTCACGCCGCCGGCGGGATACCCCACCACGATACGCATGCCGTGAGATGGAAATTTCTCCTGCGCATTCACGGGAACGTAACCCGCGGCCATTGAGGTGCCCAGAGTCCATATTGCTTGTCGACGATCCATATCAAGCCTTTCAAAAGGAAAAAAAACAACGAAGAACCGAATCAAATCAATTAAGTGACAATCAGATTATCCTACTTATAGGTCTGCGGGATCTACCGATTGCCGCACCATGGCGTGTCTCCCCTCCTGCAAAACCTGGCCGCGCACACGCGTGTGTGCGGCCAGGAGTTCGAGAATTCAGCGAATGAAGGAGGACACGAAGTCGGCTCCCAGGCCCGCCTTGATGTAGTGCGCCCTGCACATTTCGATCTTCGTGAAAACGTCTTCGTAGCCCGTTTGCCGGCCCTGCTCGTCCACGTAGACCATGGCACCGCTGACGTTGAAGAAGGTGATCATCTCGTCGGAGGGGCCATTGGCCTCCACCACCAGCGTGTGGATTTCCCCCGGTGGCTCATAGACGAATTTGCCCTCGCTGGCGATCCAGTCGTGTTCGAGGTAGCGCCAAGTGCCCTTGACCACATACCCGAAGACGGCGCCAGGGTGAATGTGTCGGCTCAGCACGCCGGAGCGGCGCACCCGCAGCATGTTGCACCAGCCACCGGTGACCGTGTTGAGAAACAGCGGGCGGAACCAGACGTTGGGCGCTTGTTCCACCCATTCGCGTTCGTCTTCGGGAATGGCTGCGATGGCGAGCTCAGGCTGGATGCCGGAGTGCTGCGTGATCAGGGATAGGTCGGCTGGCATGGGGGGCCTCGTAGGTTCAAAAAGGGGTTGGTGTTGGCCGGGGCGCGTATTCAGGCTGCGATGTAGGCAGTCTTCACGGTGGTGTAGAACTCGACGGCGTGGCGGCCTTGCTCGCGTGGGCCGTAGCTGGAGCCTTTGCGGCCTCCGAAAGGTACGTGGTAATCCACGCCGGCGGTAGGGCAGTTGACCATCACCATGCCGGCCTCGGCGCGTTGGCGGAAGTCCATTGCGCGCGCCAGCGAGGTAGTGCAGATGCCGGCTGACAGGCCGAAGCGGGTGTCATTGGCCAACGCAAGTGCCTCCTCGTAGTCGCGGGCCGGCACGAGTGTGGCGACGGGGCCGAAGATTTCCTCGCGACAGATGCGCATGCCGTTGTCGCAATCCGCAAAGAGTGTGGGGGTCATGTAGTAGCCCTCCGTGGAGGCACGTATGCGCTCGCCGCCATGGACAAGATGGGCACCTTCCTCGCAGCCCAGCCGCACGTAGTCCAGGTTCTGCTGCAATTGCGCAGCGCTGGCCACGGGGCCGATCTGCGACGAAGGGTGCAGCGCGTGGCCCACACGCAGTTCACGCGTGCGCTGCGCCAATGCATCACGAAAGCGCGCGTAGATGCCGCGCTCCACGATGATCCGGCTGGACGCAGTGCAGCGTTGTCCGGTCTGGTAGAAAGTGCCTTGCAGCGTGGTTTCGACGGCCACCTCCAGGTTCGCGTCGTCCAACACCACCAGCGGGTTCTTGCCGCCCATCTCCATCTGCAGCTTGGCCAGCCGCTGTGCGGCTGTGATGGCGATGCCGCGTCCGGTCTGCTCCGATCCAGTGAAGCTGATCGCGTCCACGCGCGCATCCTCCAGCAGCGCCTGGCCCACGACGCTGCCACGCCCCATGACGAGGTTGAAGGCGCCCGCTGGCAGGCCGCTGCGGCTGATGATCTCTGCCAATGCCCAGGCCGAACCGGGCACCAGGTCCGCGGGCTTGAGCACCACGGTGTTTCCGAAGGCAAGGGCCGGTGCGGTTTTCCAGGCGGGGATCGCCATCGGGAAGTTCCACGGCGTGATGATGCCGACGGTTCCGACCGGTTCGCGTGTTACGGCGACTTCTACGCCCCGGCGCATGGGGGGCGCCAGTTCTCCGGGGACCCGCATGGCCTCGGCGGCAAAGAACTTGAAGATGCTGCCCGCGCGCACGACCTCGCCCACGGCCTCGGGCAGGGTCTTGCCTTCTTCGCGTGCCAGCAGGGTTCCCAGCTCCTCGCGGCGTGACAGGATTTCGATGCCGATGCGTTCGAGTACGTCGGCGCGATCCTGCGCGGTGCTGCGCGCCCAGATGGCACGCGCACCGTTGGCGGCGGCGATGGCCTGCCGCGTCAACGCGGCGTCAGCCTGCGCGTATTCGCCGACGACTTCGGAGAGGTCGGATGGATTGGTGTTCGGAGAGGCCGAATGGCCGGCGACCCACTCGCCGCCGATGAAGTGCTTGTGCATGGACATGGGGCTCGTGGGGAGTCAGGGCAAGACGACCTCGATGAGTCGGGGGCCGCGTTCGGCCAGGGCCGCCTGGAAGGCACGGCGCAGTGCGGATACGGAGTCCACGCGGCTGGCCGGCACGCCGAAAGAGGTGGACAGGGCTTGCCAGTCCACGGCCGGGCGCCCCAGGCTCAACAGATCGCGCACCGATTCGCTCGTGAGCTCGTAGCCGGTGCGTGCCATCTCGTTGATGAGGATGTTGTAGCGTCGGTTGCTTGCCAGTACTACCACCACATCGCTGCCTTCACGGGCCATGGACCACAGTGCCTGGATGGTGAACAGCGCACTGCCGTCGGATTGCAGCGCCACCACCTTGCGGTCCGGGGCGGCCACGGAGGCGCCAAAGGCCGAGGGCAGACCCTGGCCGATGGCGCCGCCCGTGAGCACGATGGTGGTGTGGCGCTCGGCCTGGGAGGCCAGGGCATTGAAAGGAAAACCCAGGGTGGCGCCTTCGGCGGAGACGATGGCGTTGGCGGGCAGATGGGCGGCGATGACGCGCGAGGCCGTTTCGGCCGTCAGTGCCTCGCCCAGGTCGGTGTCGGACACCCGTTGCAACAGGGCCATGGGCGCCGCAGGAGGACGTACGCGTTCGAGCAGATCGTCCACCGCCTCGCCGACGCGGCCACGGGGGCCACAGAGTTGCACCATGCGTGCCGGGTCTCCCAGGTGGCTCGGAAGGCCCCGTGCGCCGAAGAAGGCCACGGGGGGCTCGGCACCGAGCACCGCGATGCGTTCGAAGCCCAGCAGGTACGGATGCGCCTTCTCTGCCAGCGCGACCAGCCGCTTGACTGCGGGGAGCCCCAGGCCTTGCTCGCTGGCAGCGGGGAAAGTTTCTCCCACCAACTCCACATTCGGCAACGCGGCCAACCGCGCCAGGCGCCGCAGAGTACCCTCGCCGAGCGCGTCGGCACCGAGATACAGCAGCACCTTGCGGCCGGCCGTGATGTCGGCTGCCACCGTTGCCACGGCACCGGCGTTGTAGTCCGCGGGTGCCTGTGCCGCCACCGCGGGCGCGATGGCGTGGTGTACCGGGTCCTCTTGCAGGTCCATGGGCAGAATCAGCGTGTGGATCCCGCCGATCTGCTGCAGCCCGTGCAGCGCACCCACCGTGGCGCTGTGCAGCGTGGCGGACGTGTCGGCGCGCCAAACACCTGCCGATACCGGACGGGCCAGCGATTCAATGTCGCTGGCCAGCGGGGGGTCGGCCGCCACGTGCCAGGACATGTGTTCCCCGATGACGTTGAAGATGGTGGAACGTGCGCGTCGCGCGTTGTGGAGGTTCGCGATCGCGTTCGCGAAGCCCGGCCCCAGATGGGTCAGCGTCATCGCCGGCTTGCGACGGATGCGGTAGTAACCATCTGCAGCGCCCGAACAGACGCCCTCGAACAGTCCCAGTAGCGGGCGGATTTCGGTGGCACGGTCCATCGCTGCCACGAAGGGCAGCTCCGTGGTGCCCGGGTTGGCGAAGCAGACCTCGATACCGGCGGCAGCGGCCGACTTGAGCAACCACTGCGCGCCCATCATCTGCGAGGCGTCCTGGCTCATGCGCAGGCTCCGCCAGCCGGTACGGCAGCCTGCAATGCGGACTCGAGGATGTCCAGCGCCTCGTCGAAGACCGCATCGGTCGTGGTGAGCGGGAACAGGAAGCGAATCACGTTGCCGTACTGGCCACACGTGAGCAGAATCAACCCGGCATCCAGCGCTGCCTGGCGCACGCGTTGGGCGATCTCGGCGCTGGGCGCGCCTTGCGCGTCGCGAAACTCCACCGCCACCATCGCGCCCAGGGCGCGTACCTCGCTGATCGCCGCGCAGCGCGCACGTGCGGCTTCGAGCCGCAACACCAGACGTTCACCCAGTGTGTTGCCGCGCGCCAGCAGGGACTCTTCGGCAAAGATGTCCAGCACGGCGTGGGCTGCGGCAACGGCCAGCGGGTTGCCGGCATAGGTGCTGCCCAGCCCCCCGGGGGCGATGGCATCCATTACCTCGGCGCGGCCCACGACGGCGGCCAGCGGCATGCCGGCGGCCAGGCTCTTGGCGGTCGTGACCAGGTCTGCGGAGACGCCGTAGTGTTCCATCGCGAACATCCGGCCCGTGCGGCCGAAGCCCGACTGAATCTCGTCGGCGATGAGCAGCATGCCGTGTTCGTCGCAGATGCGGCGCAACGCGGCCATGAAGTCCTTCGGTGCGGGATGGAAGCCGCCCTCGCCCTGCACGGGCTCGACGATGATGGCGGCGATCCGCGACGGCTCCACGTCCGACTTGAACACGCGCGCCAGCGCATCGAGTGCGTCCTGTGTGGTGATGCCCTGCGCGGTGGCCGGGAACGGAACGCGGTACACGTCGCCGGGAACGGGGCCGATGCCTGCCTTGTAGGGCACGACCTTGCCCGTCAGCGCCAGCGCCATCAGCGTGCGGCCATGGAAGGCGCCGTTGAAGGCGATGATGCCCGGGCGCCCGGTGGCGGCGCGCGCGATCTTGACGGCGTTTTCCACCGCTTCCGCGCCGGTGGACATGAGCAGGGTCTTTTTGGCGAATGTCCCGGGCGTGAGCTGGTTCAGACGCTCGGCAAGCCGGATGTAGCTCGCATAGGGCACCACCTGGAAGCAGGTGTGCAGGAATTCGCCGGCCTGGGCGACGATGGCGGCCTGCACGCGTGGATGGCGGTGGCCGGTGTTCAGGACGCCGATGCCGCCCACGAAGTCGATGTAGCGGCGGCCGGCTTCGTCCCAGAGTTCGCTGCCCAGGGCACGGGCTGCGAGGATGTGGGTGGAGACGGCGACGCCGCGGGGGCAGGCCGCCTGCTGGCGGGTGATCCAGTCGTTCATGGGAGTGGTGGGGGTGGGATGTGGGTGAGAGGGTGGATGCATCAGGTGGCGACGTGGCGCAAGAAGTCGAAGTCGCAGCCGTGTTCGGCCTGCAGGATGTGCTGTTGGTACAAGCGTCCGTATCCGCGCGCGGGCAGTGCGGGGATGGGGGGCAGGGTGGTTCTGCGCCGCGCCAGCTCGGCTTCGTCGACGAGCAGGTCGATGCGCCGCTGCGACAGCGACAGGCGGATCTGGTCGCCGTTGAGTACCAGTGCCAGCGGGCCGTGCAGTGCTGCCTCGGGCGAGATGTGCAGCACGATGGTGCCGTAGCCCGTACCGCTCATGCGCGCATCCGAGATGCGCAGCATGTCCTTGACACCGCGTCGGGCCAGCTTCGCGGGAATGGGAATGTAGCCGGCCTCGGGCATCGCCGCCGCCACGGGCCCGGCGTTGCGCAGCACCAGGATGTCCTCGGGCTCCACATCCAGCGTCTCGGAGTCCAGGCGCGCTGCCATGTCTTCCAGCGAATCGAAGACCACGGCGCGCCCGGTGTGCTCGAACAGGCGTTCATCGGCAGCGGCGCGCTTGATGAGCGCACCGTTGGGCGCGAGCGTGCCGAAGAGACCGATCAGCCCGCCATCCTTGCGCAGCGGTTCGTTGCGTGGGCGGATCACGGCAGGGTCGAACCAGTCATCTGCGCTCGCCTCCATCACTTCACCCAAGGTCTTGCCCGTCACGGTCATGCAATCCAAGTGCAGCAGGTCCTTCAACTGGCGCAGGATGGCCGGAACGCCGCCAGCGGCGTGCAGGTCTTCCATATAGAACGCGCCGGTAGGCTTCAGGTCCACGAGCACGGGGGTGCTGTCGGCCAGCGCGTTGAGCATGTGGGGTGTGACGGCGATGCCCAGCCGTCCCGCGATGGCCGTGAGGTGGATCAGGGCGTTGGTCGATCCACTGATGGCCAGCAACACGCGCAGCGCGTTCTGTATCGAGTTGGGCGTGACGATGTGATCGGGCTTGAGGCCTTGGCGCGCCAGCCACACGGCCTGGCGGCCGGTAGCCTCGGCGGCGCGCAGCCGGTTGGCATGCACGGCAGGGATGGCCGCGGTGGCCGGCAACATCATGCCCAGCGCTTCCACGATGCAGGCCATGGTGCTGGCCGTACCCATCACCGCGCAGGTGCCGGCCGTGGTGGCGAGGTTGCCTTCGATCTCGGCGATCTGCTCGGTGGACACCTCACCCGCACGGTGCTTGCCCCAATAGCGGCGGCAATCCGTGCAGGCACCCAACCGCTCGCCCCGGTAGTTGCCGGTCATCATCGGGCCACCCACCAGCTGGATCGCGGGGCGCCCAGCCGACAGCGCACCCATGAGCTGGGCGGGCACGGTCTTGTCGCAGCCGCCCACCAGCACCACCGCATCCATGGGCTGGGCGGTGATCATCTCCTCCACGTCCATGGACATGAGGTTGCGGAACTTCATGCTCGTGGGCGAGAGGAAAGGTTCGCCCAGCGAGATGGTCGGAAAGTCCATCGGCAGCCCACCGGCGGACAACACGCCCCGCTTGAGCGCCTCCATCAGCTCGGGGAAGTGCCGGTGGCAGTTGTTGTAGCCACTGGCGGAATTGGCGATGCCGATGACGGGCCTGGAGAGCTCTTCATCCGAGTAGCCCATGGACTTGGCGAAGGACTGGCGCAAGTAGCGCGAGAAGGCCTTGTCGCCGTAGTTCGTGAGCCCGTCGTTCAGGCCCTTGTGGACATGCACGGGTGCTTCTCCCGCCGCAGCCAGTGGAGTGGCAATGTTGCCAGCGCGAATGGTGCTCATGGCTCAGCTCCGGACTGCGGTGTGGGTGCCCGCAGGGCTACCGGGGTATGGAGTCATACCGCCCACACACCGGGGTTGACCATGGCCTTGGGCGTCTTGCCTGCCAGCGCATCCAGCAGGTTGTTGGTCGCCAGCTCGATCATGGCGCGGCGGGTTTCCACGGTGGCGCTTCCGGCGTGCGGCTGCAGCACCACGTTGGGCAGGTGGCACAGCGGGCTGGCGCCGTCCAGGGGTTCTTGCACCATCACATCCAGCCCGGCGCCGGCGATACGGCCCTGTTGCAAATGCGCGATGAGGGCGGGCTCGTCCACCACGGGGCCGCGCGAGGTGTTGATGAAGAAGGCGCTGGGCTTCATGAGGCCCAGTTCCCGTGCACCGATAGACGCGCGTGTGGTGTCGCTGAGCGGCACGTGCACGCTGACGAAGTCACACTGCGCGAACAACGCGTCGCGCTCCAGGTAGCTGGCCAAGCCGCTTTGTTCCGACGCCGTGTCGCGGCTGCGGTTGTGGTAGCTGACCGCCATGCCGAAGGCCCGCGCACGCAGGGCCACCATGCGGCCGATGCGGCCCATGCCCAGCAGACCGAGGCGCTTGCCAGCCAGATCGGTGGCCAGCGGTGCGGGCTTGGTCTTCCAGGTGCCCCTGGCCACGAAAGTGTGCATGGGCACCAGGTTGCGGGCCAGGCACAAGACCAGGCCGAATGTCAGGTCGGCCACCGCGGCGTCCAGCACACCGGGGGTGTTGCATACCAGCACCTTGCGTGTGTTGACGACGGGAACCGAAACGTTGTCGAAACCCACCGCGTAGTTGGATACGACCTTGAGTTGGGGGAAGGCATCCAGCAGCGCCTCGTCCACGCGTGTCTTCAGCGTGCACAACAGGCCCTTTACCTCGGCGCGCCGGCCGACTTCGGTGATGACCTCCTGTGGGGGCGTGCCGGCAGGCACCTGGACTACGGTGTGCAGGGCCTGCACGCGGGACAACAGATCGGGTGGCAGGGTGGCGGAGACAATGACGGTCATCGGGTGTTTTCTCAAAGGGGGAAATGCAAAAAGGGGTTGACGAATCAGGTCAGGCCTTCGATGTCTTGCGCGAAGACGGGCTCTATGGGGCCCGTGGCGGCATCGGACCCGGGTGGCACGGCACGGCACATCAACCAACTGCCGTCCTGCGGGTTCTCGACCACCTCCACACGATCGCCGGCCTTGGTGGTCAGGCGCATGCCGGGTTGGACATCGACGAGGTTCAGGGTTCTGGAGGACATGGTTGGAATTCCTTCAATAGGGAATCTGTTCGGAGGGCACGGTGACCTCGATCCCGTCGAGTTCCGCAGTCATCACCAACTGGCACGACAGGCGGCTGGTGGGACATGATTCGGGGGCGAATTCCACCAGCGCCAGTTCGGTGTTGTTGGCGGCTTCCAGTTTGGGAAACCATTGCGGATGCACGATCACG
Organism: Rhodoferax sp.; assembly: GCA_016790475.1. Taxonomy (GTDB): domain Bacteria; phylum Pseudomonadota; class Gammaproteobacteria; order Burkholderiales; family Burkholderiaceae_C; genus CAISIP01. Next base: position 10,256 of record JAEUOX010000181.1, read on the forward strand.
TGGCAGGTACCGCAGATGGCGCCGCCGCCGCAGTCGGCGACGATCCCGTCAACGGAGTGTTCACGCGCGGCTTCCATGAGACTTGCGCCCAGGGGCAGATCCAGGGTACGGGAGGTCCCATCGGGCAGGTGAAAAACGGCTGTTGCCAAAGCTGGCTCCTAAGGGGGCAATGGAGGGGGTGCCACGCGTCGCCGCGGACGGACGGTATCTGCGTCGAAAGAGGTCAGAAGAAGATGGTCAGGGCCTTGGCCGTCAACACGGTTTGGTCCAGGTAGAGCTCGCGGCGCAACAGGCGTAGCCCCTCGGGCGTGTCACGCAGCGTGTCCTCGCGTTTGCCAATGAACAGGTTGTTCTCGGTTTGCCCCCGGTTCTGGTTCACCAGAAAACGTGAGCGCACTCGCAGCTGCCGGCTTCCATCGTCCTGCGCGTCGATGGCCAGGATCCGGATGTTCGTGACCAGGTGCGAGACGCGCGAAGCGGGTTCCTCGGCCCAGTGGATGCCGGTCTTGAATTGGGCCACGCGCTGACGCAGCGTGGTGATGCCCTCGTCGAACCACGCTGTCTGGCCGGTAGCGGTGTATTCCCGGCCCACTTGGTCACGGCGCACGTTGCGCGCGATGGGCATGCGGTACTGGATCGCTTCGTCCAACAGTCCCAGCCAGGCTTCGTAGTCGCGGCCGTCGAGCAGGTCGGCCTCCATGTGCAGGAACTGGCACACCTCCCACCATGCGTCCGGGGTGACAGCCAGCGAAGGCTCGGGGATCGGGGCCTCAGACATGCCTAGCCTCCATCGGCACGGGTTGCGCGGCTCTGGACGCGGACATAAGGGATTCCCAGGACTGCCCCTCCATGAACTGTTTCCACCGCCCGTAGAAGATGCGTGCGTTCTCCTCCGTGAACTCGCCGTTCTCGATGGCACCCGTGAGGCCGGGCACGGGACGCGCATGGCCCAGGCCCATCTGGTAGTTGAAGAACATCTGCGAGGCGACCGCCCCCTGGCTGGCTTCGGTCGCGCCGGTCCAGTTCTCCATGTCGTCGGACTCGGTCATGCCACCGGGGCCTGAGTAGCGCAGGTAATAGTGGCGCGCGGCCTCCTTGACGGCTTCGGGTGCGTCCTTATCCACTAGGTAGATGCGCCACATCTCCATCTCGGTGGGGCTGACCGGGTGGAAGACCGCGATGGTGCGCGGCTGGCGGCCATGGAAGGACATGTTCGGGAAGATCGTGCCCACGCTGTGCAACACACGCATGCCGTCGCCGAGTCGGGCTTGGCGCTTCTCGTGGAGCTCGCGGTAGTAGGCTTCCACTGCGGGGTCCTGCGTCCATAGCGGCGCATAGGGTGGCTCCTCGTGGTACGGCTTGCGGCCGACCAGGCCATGGCCCAGGTGGGGAAATCCCACCGTCATCCGTTGTGGGGTGGGATCACGCCGACCCTTGCCGCCGGAGGGGCCGATGCCGACGATGTCGACCGACCGGTGGCTGATGTCGTGGTAGAGGTCGCCAATGAAGTTCTCGGGAGCGAACTTCCAATTGCACTTGACACGCCACTTCTGCACGCCGGCAATGACCTCGGAGCCCCCAGGGCTGCCGTCGCGGTGGTCCAGCGCATAGTCCAGATAGTGGCGCATATCCCCGATGTAGTCCTCGAAGTCAGGGGCGTTGGCATCCCAAGTGGCCCAGATGGAGCCCTTGTAGTTGTGCATGCGTGCCACGCGTTTCAGGCCCCAGTCCTTCTTGTTGAGCTCCCCGTGGTAGTGGGTGGCGAAGCCGGGAACACCGATGAGTGCACCAGGCTGTTCGACGAGGCGCCCGTTGGTGGAGAAGCTCCAACCATGGTAGGGGCAGGTGAAGGTGCGGTTGTTGCCGTGGTCGTAGCGACACAGCTTCATGCCACGGTGGGGGCAGCTGTTGAGAAAGACGTGGAGCTCACCCTGAGGATCGCGCGTGAGAATGACGGGGTCGGTGCCCATGCGCGAGATGAAATAGTCATCTGGGTTGGGTACCAGGCTCTCATGGCCCACGAAGAGCCAGGCCTTGGCGAAGATCTCGCGCATCTCCGCCTCGAAGATCTCCTGGTCAACGAAGATCCGTCTGCCGATCAGCCCCTTCTCGAGTTTGACCAGGTCGTCGAGGGTGTTGAGTCTCGGGTTCATCGCTTCCTTCCTATCTTCGGTTTGTCTTCTGAGGTCTGCTGGCCGGTCTTCAGCCGCAGGGCCGTGCTTTCCACATGTGTATTGGCGCGTTCGCGCGCCAGCGCCGCATCACCGGCCTCGATGGCCTTGAGCAGACGCTCGTGCTCGCCCTGCGCGTCGGCCGTACGACCAGTGGCCTTGGAGCCTTCTCGCGAGACGGTGAGATTCTTCTTGTAGAGCTCGGCGATGAAGCCGAACATCGCGATGTAGTGCTCGTTGCGCGTGGCAACGGCAATGGCGTGGTGGAAATCCAGATCCGCCTGGACGCCTGCGGCGACGTCGCCGGTGCGAATGGCGACGCGCATCCGGTCCACGGCGTCGTGCATCATTTCTAGATCGTCCGGCGTGCGGCGTTGCGCGGCCAGGGCGGCGGCGACCATCTCGAAGCCCTGGCGCAGTTCAACGATGGACAGTGCTTCGTTGTAGTCGCCCGCCTCGGCCGCATGCATCTTCAACACGGTGGGTCGGCGGTTGGCCTGCACGATCAGGCCGCGCCCTTGCTTGCTGATCACATAGCCCTCGGCCTTGAGTCGGGCCACGGCTTCGCGCAGTACCGTACGCGAGACGCCCATATGTTCTGCGATCAGTTGCTCGGAAGGCAACACATCGCCGGGCTGGTATTGCCCGGCCGTGAGCTGCGAGAGCAAACGCTCAGTCACGCGCTCGGTCAAGTTGGGTTCGGACCGCAGCGCGACGGCGCTGCCTAGGTCATCAAGTAGACGCATGGGTTCTCCATTTGTACGATAAAAGCACTATATGCATATAGCACAAATCTTAGTCGTCCAAAGAGCCTGATCTCAGACCAGATGAAAACCCTGCTGCGCCAGAACCTGCGCAACATCGGCGTAGTCCGCGCTCTCATAGCGCTTCGAGATCCAGTCCGTCCATACCGGGGCACTCGCTTTGCCCAACGCTTCCGAGTAGTCGCTGTATTGCGCGTCGAGGGGGGCCAGGCTGTCTTGCGAGTGCTGCGTCTGGTAACGCTCCTCGTGCGCGAAGGCCTGCAGGCCGATGCGGGGCTTGAGCGCGGCGGGCACCTTGGCGGGATGGCCAAGACACAGGCCGGCCAGGGGGTAGGTCAGGGTGGGCAGTTCCAGCAAGGTGCAGACATCGGCACTGTTGCGCCGCACACCGCCGATAGGGCAGACCGCCAAGCCAGCCGCGCGGGCTGCCGCCATCAAAGTACCAAGCACGATGCCGGCGTCTACGGCGCCGATGAGCACGGCGTTCTGGTTCTCATGCACACGCTGCGTGCGCCCATGTTGTTGCGCTGCCATGGCGCTGCGGCAGAAGTCCATCACCAGTACCACGAAGATGGGCGCGCGCGCGATGCTGGCCTGGTTGCCACACAGGGCCGCCATTTGCTGTTTGCGATGACTGTCCCTGAGCACGATGGCCGTGACGTGCTGGCCGTTGTTCCAGTTCGCGGCACGCAAGCCACAGGTGAGGACGTTGTCCAGTGTGCTTTCGTCGATGGGGGCGTCGGTGAACTCTCGCGCACTATGATGGCCTTGGAGCAGGTCCCACACGGCGGGGGCGAAGGCATTGTTTTCTGGGATGGTTGCCATGGATGTCATGCCCTTTCGCGTGCGGCCAGCGGCTCGATTTCCAACAGCCAGCCCGCGTTGACCAAGCCCGCCACCTGCAGCACGGTCCGCGAGGGAAAACGGGTCGCGCGCTGGCCGAAAAACTCGGACCAGGCCGCATTGAAACCCTCGAAATCCATACGCCCGATGCGCGGGTCGGCCACCAGATAGACCCGTGCGCCCACCAAGTCCTCCAGCGTCAGCTGAAGTTCCTGCAGGACACCCGCCACACGCCCCAGGCAACCCAAGGTCTGCTGGCGTGTGTCGCCGAATGCTTCTAACGACTGGGGATCGACGGAGGGGTTCACCACGGGGGGCATCTGGGCGCTGATCATCACCAGATTGCGGGAGGCGCCGATTTCCACGGCGCGCGACAACAAGGACGTGGAAATGGGTGATGAGGTGCGGTGCAATGTCATGGTGGATTCGGAAAGGCGTATAAGCATATTATCGTATAAACATCTTGAATGCAAGTCGAACCCACCGATGTCGCAGCAAACAAGACCGGATAGTGAGCGTTCAACGACGCACGAATGCGCGCAGTTTGAGCCCGGCCGCCCACAACGCACCGAAATAGATCAACGCCGAACCGAGCAAGACCAGCGCCAGCACCGCCAGCCGCTGCAGATCGCGAATCTGGGGGCCGACCCATTGGGGCTGGCTGGCGGCCCACATCAGGAACACCGACAACAATGCACAGGCGGCCACGACCTGGCACAGGAATACGGTCCAGCCAGGCGACGGTCGGTATCGACCGCGCCGTATCAGGCCCCACAACAAAGCCGATGCGTTGACCAGCGCACCCAGGCTGATCGCCAGGGTGAGCCCGGCATGGGCAAACAGCGGCACCAGCACGAGATTGAACAGTTGGGTGATGACCAGCACCATGATGGCGATACGCACCGGCGTGCGGATGTCCTGACTGGCATAAAAGCCGGGCGCCAACACCTTGATCGCAACGATCGCGGTGTGCGGGCCTGGGGCAGATCGCGTTGCACGATCTGCGGATTCGACGCGCTTTGAGCTCGTCACTTCGGGCGGGCACCAACTACGGCCGGTGGTCCGCCCAGGGAAGCTGGGGCAGTTTGCGCGTCGTCACTACCGGCGGGTGCCCGTAGTGACGACGCTGTTGGCGCAGGGGCTCGCCCAGTGCAGAACGCGGCGCGGTTGCAGCAGTTTGACTTCAGAGGGCGCCGCTCCGGTCTGGATAACCGGATCGGTGGTGTGCCTGGCGCAGCGGATCGGCGTTGATGCCGATAGGGGCAGGGTGGGCGTCTGAAGAGCCCAAGGGTTGACAGATATCTCCAAGCCTTTCGGCTCCCGACTCTGAGGAGATGTCGCCGGTGCGGGCGATGCGATGACGGGCATCAATCGGGCTGACTCAGCCAGTGGGAAAGCGATACGCGCGAATGTTGCGCCAACTTGATGAGGATTGCAACTGCAGCGGCAATCATTGAGTCAGGCGGCTTACCCACCGCCGCGCGAGTCTTGCGTGAGAGGCGCCGATCGCGCGTCCGTGGATAAGTCTTTCCGGCTCAAACATCAGGCGCGTCGCTACAGGGTCTTGTGCAGAAGAGAACTTTTTGGCCAACAACACGTGCCCAACACGTTTGATTTTTTATGGGCAGAAACATGGGCAGAAAAGCAAAACGGGCCGCGAAGGCCCGTATTTCCTAGTGTCCTGGCGGAGAGGGCGGGATTCGAACCCGCGGTGAGTTTTACCCCACGCACGCTTTCCAGGCGTGTGACTTAAACCGCTCATCCACCTCTCCGGTGCGCGGCATTGTAGCAGCGGGTTCTGCGCTGCCCGGCGGCACGGACCGCCGTCTCACGCCTTCTGATGCGTCTGCACCATCTTCATCGCCGAGCCGATCAGTGCCGAGACCTCGGTCATGTTGCTGGGCACGATCAGCGTGGTCGTGGCGTCGGTGGCAACGCGGCTGTAGGCGTCGACCGCCTTTTCGGCCACCTTGAGCTGCACCGCCTGTTCGCCGCCCGGCTGCCGGATGGCCGCCGCGATGCGCTCGATCGCCTGGGCGGTGGCCTCGGCCACGGCCAGGATGGACTGGGCTTCACCCTGGGCCTTGTTGATCGCGGCCTGCTTCTCGCCCTCGGAGCGGGCGATGAAGGCCTCGCGCTCGCCAGTGGCGATGTTGATCTGCTCCTGGCGGCGGCCCTCGGACGCGGCGATCAGCGCGCGCTTCTCGCGCTCGGCCGTGATCTGGGACTGCATCGCATGCAGGATCTCCTTCGGCGGCGTCAGGTCCTTGATCTCGTAGCGCAGCACCTTGACGCCCCAGTTCAGCGCGGCCTCATCGATCGCAGAGACCACCTGCGCGTTGATGATCTCGCGCTCCTCGAAGGTCTTGTCGAGTTCCAGCTTGCCGATGACCGAGCGCAGCGAGGTCTGCGCGAGCTGCGTGATCGCCGTGACGTAGTCCGATGATCCGTAGCTGGCGCGCATCGCGTCGGTCACCTGGAAGTACAGGATGCCGTCCACCTGCAGCTGGGTGTTGTCCTTCGTGATGCAGATCTGGCTCGGGATGTCGAGCGGGATCTCCTTGAGCACATGCTTGTAGGCCACCCTGTCGACGAAGGGCACCAGGATGTTCAGGCCCGGCGTCAAGCTGCCGTGGTACTTGCCCAGGCGTTCGACGACCCAGGCATGCTGCTGCGGCACGATGCGGATCGCCCGGACGATGAAGATCAGCGCGACGACGACCAGGATGAAGGCGATTTCCATGGGATGGTTCCGGTAGGGGAGGGAAGGGGCAGGCGCTCAGGAGACCTTGTCGACAACCAGGCGGCTGCCGACCACCTCGACGACCTTGTGGGTGCCGGTGGACGGGGCAGTGCCGCTGCGGTGCACGACCGTCCAGGCCGCACCGCGGTAGCGCACGCTGGCGGTGCCGTCCGGCTGCCACTGGTCGATCTGCACCGTCTCGCCGATGTCCAGGTTGACATCCGGGTTGGCGGTGGCCGCCAGCCCGGGCGGATGCCGCAGCCGGCGCAGGTGCCACAGCGCGACGGCGCCGCCGCCGACGACAGCGCTGAGCACGAGCTGGCCTGTCAGCCCCAGCCCCGCATGCGCGGCCAGTGCGCCGGCCGCCAGGCCGATTGCCACCATCAGCAGGTAGAAGGTGCCGGTCGCCAGCTCTACCGCGACGGCCAGACCGGCTGCTAGCCACCAGATCGTCGACGCTGCCATTGTGAGTTCCTCATCATGAAGCCCCCTGTCGGGGATGCACCACATTTTGGGCCCTGCAGGCGGCAACGCAAGCTTGTCGCCACACAATTTCCTTACACTGCGCGCCTGTCCGTCAACTTCTGCCTCGGCCCGCGCAGGCATCCGCCATGAAATTCCGCTTTCCGATCGTCATCATCGACGAGGACTTCCGCTCCGAGAACACGTCCGGGCTGGGCATCCGCGCGCTGGCGCAAGCCATCGAGAGCGAAGGGTTCGAGGTGCTGGGCGTCACCAGCTATGGGGATCTGTCCCAGTTCGCACAGCAGCAGTCGCGTGCCAGTGCCTTCATCCTGTCGATCGACGACGAGGAGTTCACGCCGGGGCCGGACCTGGACCCGGCCGTGCTGAACCTGCGCCAGTTCATCGAGGAGGTGCGGCGCAAGAACCTGGACGTGCCGATCTACGTCTACGGGGAGACCAAGACCTCGCGCCATATCCCGAACGACATCCTGCGCGAACTGCACGGCTTCATCCACATGTTCGAGGACACGCCGGAGTTCGTGGCCCGCCACATCATCCGCGAGGCCAAGAGCTACCTGGAAGGTGTGCAGCCGCCGTTCTTCAAGGCGCTGCTGGACTATGCCGAGGACGGGTCCTATTCCTGGCACTGCCCGGGCCACTCCGGCGGCGTGGCCTTCCTGAAAAGCCCGGTCGGGCAGATGTTCCACCAGTTCTTCGGCGAGAACATGCTGCGCGCCGACGTCTGCAATGCGGTCGAGGAGCTTGGCCAGCTGCTGGACCATACCGGCCCGGTGGCGGCCTCCGAGCGCAATGCGGCCCGGATCTTCAATGCGGACCACTGCTTCTTCGTGACCAACGGCACCAGCACGTCGAACAAGATGGTCTGGCACCACTGTGTGGCGCCGGGCGACGTGGTGGTGGTGGACCGCAACTGCCACAAGTCGATCCTGCACGCGATCATCATGACGGGTGCGGTGCCGGTGTTCCTGAAGCCCACGCGCAACCACTTCGGCATCATCGGCCCGATCCCGAAGGAGGAGTTCGAGCCGTCGGCGATCCAGGCCAAGATCAAGGCCAACCCGCTGCTGCGGGGTGTGGACCCGATGAAGGTCAAGCCGCGCGTGCTGACGCTGACGCAGTCCACCTACGACGGTGTGCTCTACAACACCGAGACGATCAAGGGCATGCTGGACGGCTACGTCGACAACCTGCATTTCGACGAGGCCTGGCTGCCGCACGCGGCCTTCCACCCGTTCTACGGCACCTACCACGCGATGGGCAAGAAGCGGGCGCGCCCGCAGCACGCGGTCGTGTATTCCACCCAGTCGATCCACAAGCTGCTGGCCGGCATCAGCCAGGCGAGCCATGTGCTGGTGCAGGACGCCCAGGAGACCAAGCTGGACCGGCACCTGTTCAACGAAGCCTACCTGATGCACACCAGCACCAGCCCGCAGTACAGCATCATCGCCAGCTGCGATGTGGCCGCGGCGATGATGGAGCCGCCCGGCGGCACCGCACTGGTCGAGGAGAGCATCACCGAGGCGCTGGACTTCCGCCGTGCGATGCGCAAGATCGACGCCGAATACGGCGACGACTGGTGGTTCAAGGTCTGGGGGCCGGACAAACTGGCTGAGGAGGGCATCGGCCGGGCGGACGACTGGGTCATCAAAGGCGAATCCCGCAAGGCACGCGCCGGCGTCAACTGGCACGGCTTCGGCAAGATGGCCACCGGCTTCAACATGCTGGATCCGATCAAGTCGACGATCGTGACACCCGGCATGGACCTGAACGGCAAGTTCGCCAAGACCGGCATCCCGGCCAGCATCGTCACGAAGTTCCTGGCCGAGCACGGCGTGGTGGTGGAGAAGACCGGCCTGTACAGCTTCTTCATCATGTTCACGATCGGCATCACGAAGGGCCGCTGGAACACCTTGCTGACCGCGCTGCAGCAGTTCAAGGACGACTACGCCAAGAACCAGCCGATGTGGCGCATCCTGCCGGAGTTCGTCGCCCAGCACCCGAAGTACGAGCGCATGGGCCTGGCGGACCTGTGCCATTTTGTGCACGAGCTCTATGCCCGGTACGACATCGCCCGGTTGACCACCGAGATGTACCTGAGCGACCTGGCCCCGGCGATGAAGCCCAGCGACGCCTATGCCCATATCGCGCGGCGCCAGACCGAGCGGGTCGAGATCGACCAGCTGGAGGGGCGGATCACCGTAGGCCTGGTGACGCCTTACCCGCCGGGCATCCCGCTGCTGATCCCGGGCGAGGTCTTCAACCGCAAGATCGTCGACTACCTGAAGTTCTCGCGCGAGTTCAATGCGCAGTGCCCGGGCTTCGGCACCGACATCCACGGCCTGGTGACCGAGGAGGATGCCCAGGGCCGGCTGCGCTATTTCGCCGACTGTGTGAAGCAGGGCGCCTGAGGCGGCGCCTGCCGGGGTGCCCGGCTCAGCCGGCGGCGCGTTCCTCGGTGGACAGCGCCACCTTGCTGAAGCCGCCGTCCACATAGGTGATCTCGGCGGTGACGCCGGCGGCCAGGTCGCTCAGCAGGAAGGCGGCGACGTTGCCGACGTCCTCGATCGTGACATTGCGGCGCATCGGCGCGGCCGACGACACCATGCCCAGCAGCTTGCCGAAATCCTTGATGCCGCTGGCGGCCAGCGTCTTGATCGGGCCGGCGCTGATGCCGTTGACCCGCGTCCCGCGCGGCCCCAGGGCCTCGGCCAGGTAGCGCACCGAGGCTTCCAGCGAGGCCTTGGCCAGGCCCATCGTGTTGTAGTTGGGGATGATGCGCTCCGAACCCATGTACGTGAGCGTCAGCAGCGCGGCGTTGCTGCTCAGGGTGGGCAGGGCCGCCTTGGCCATGGCCGGGAAGCTGTAGGCACTGATGTCGTGCGCGATCCGGAAGTTCTCGCGGCTCAGGCCGTCCAGGAAGTTGCCGGCGATCGCCTCGCGCGGTGCGAAGCTGATGCTGTGCACGAAGCCGTCGAACTGGGGCCAGGTTTGCGAGAGGTCGGCGAACAGGCGGGCGATCTGGGCGTCGTCCCCGACATCGCAGTCGAATATCAGCGTGGAGCCGAACTCGGCAGCGAACTCGGTGATGCGGTCCTTGAACCGCTCGCCGACATAGCTGAAGGCCAGCTCTGCACCCTGCGCATGGCAGGCCCGGGCGATGCCATAGGCGATCGAGCGGTTGCTCAGCACGCCGGTGATCAGCAGTTTCTTCCCAGCAAGAAAACCCATACCGTAGCCTCCACGAAATTTCCTGCAGAATTGTCGCATGCGCCGTTTGCTGATCACCTGTCTGGCCGCCGCCTGCCTGCCCGCCTGGGCCGCGTACGGGTACGCGCTGTGGGGTGATCTGAAGTATCCGCCGGGCTTCAGCCACTTCGACTACGTGAATCCGCAGGCGCCCAAGAAGGGCGAACTGCGGCTGGTCAGCAACCTGCGGGTGTCCACCTTCGACAAGTACAACCCGTTCACGATGAAGGGCAATGCGCCGGCTTACCTTTCCGGCCTGCTGTTCGACACGCTGCTGGCCGGCTCGATGGACGAGACCGCCTCCGGCTACGGCCTGCTGGCCGAGGACGTGGAGGTCGCCCCGGATGGCCTGTCGGCCACCTTCCGGCTGCGGCCGCAGGCGCGGTTTCACAATGGCGCGCCGGTGCTGGCCGCGGACGTCAAGCACAGCTACGACACGCTGGTCGGGCCGTTCACGTCGCCAGGCTACAAGACCCTGCTGGAAGATGTGGCCGGCCTGGATGTGCTGGACGAACGCACGGTGCGCTACCGCTTCAAGAAGCGCAACCGTGAGCTGCCGCTGACGGTCGGCGGCCTGCCGGTCTTCAGCCGCCAGTGGGGCATGGAGAACGGCAAGGCCAAGCCCTTCGACCAGGTTGTCATGGACATCCCGATCGGCAGCGGGCCCTACAAGATCGGCCCGGTCAAGTTCGGCAAGGACATCACCTATGTGCGTGACCCGAACTACTGGGCCCGCGATCTGAACGTGCGCCGCGGCGTCAACAACTTCGAGCGCATCACCGTCAAGATCTACAAGGACAACACCGCCCGGCTGGAGGCGCTGAAGGCCGGCGAGTTCGACCTGATGCGCTTCTTCTCGGCTGCGGACTGGGCACGCCGGGTCACCGGCCGCAAGTTCGATACCGGCGAACTGGTGAAGGCGGAATTCAAGCACCGGCTGCCCTCCGGCTTCCAGAGCTATGTCTTCAACACCCGCCGCGACAAGTTCAAGGACGTGCGGGTGCGCCAGGCGCTGGGCCTGGCGCTGGACTACGAGTGGATGAACCGGCAGATGTTCTACAACGCCTACCAGCGCGTGAACGGCCTGTTCGGCAACACCGATTGCCAGGCCAGCGGCCTGCCCGGCCCGGAGGAACTGGCCCTGCTGGAACCGCTGCGCGCCAGCATTCCGGCCGCGGCCTTCGGCCCGATGACGGTACCGCCCCGCACCGACGGCGACTCCTCGCTGCGCGCCAACCTGCGCCGCGCGCTGGCCTTGCTCAAGGAGGCCGGCTGGGAAGTCCGCGACGGCAAGCTGCGCAATGCCCGCGGCGAGCCGATGGTCATCGAGTACCTGGACAGCAACGAGGCCGGTGCCCGCGTGGTGACTCCCTGGGCCCGCAACCTGGAGAAGATCGGCGTGCAGCTGAACTTCCGGCCGGTGGACTTCGCGCTGTACCAGCAGCGGCTGCAGAAGTTCGACTTCGAGGTGACCTCGCTGGCCTACCAGGGCACCCACAGCCCGGGGCAGGAGTATGCCGACATCTTCGGCAGCAAGGCCGCCGACACCGAGGACTCCGGCAACCTGTCGGGCATCAAGAGCCCGGCCGTGGACAGGCTGATCGGCCAGATGACCAGCGCCGATAGCAAGGCCGAGTTGCTGCCGGCCTGCCGTGCGCTGGAGCGCGTCATCAGCCACAGCCACCTGATGGTCCCGCAGTGGACGGCCGGCACGCACCGCATTGCCTACAACGCCTGGCGCCTGGCCATGCCGCCCCAGATGCCGCCCTACGCCAGCGGCGAAGGCTGGGCGATCGACACCTGGTGGGCCAAGTAAGCCATGTGGGCCTACATCCTCAAGCGCCTGCTGCTGATGATTCCCACCTTGCTGGGCGTGCTGCTCGTCACGTTCGCCGTGATCCAGTTCGTGCCGGGTGGCCCGGTGGAGCAGTACCTGGCAGAGGCGAAGGCCGGGGCTGGCACCAGCACCGAGGGCGGCGGGCTCAGCTACCGCGGTGCGCAGGGGGTGGACCCGAAGCGCATCGCACAGATCAAGGCGCTGTACGGCTTCGACAAGCCGGCCCATGAGCGCTTCTTCCAGATGCTGGGCCAGTTCGCCCGCTTCGACCTCGGCAAGAGCTTCTTCCAGAACAAGGATGTCGGCCAGCTGATCATCGAGAAGCTGCCGGTGTCGATCAGCCTGGGTCTCTGGACCTTCTTCATCAGCTACCTGATCGCGGTGCCGCTGGGGGTGGCCAAGGCGGTGCGGGCCGGCTCCCGCTTCGACTTCCTGACCACCTTGCTGGTGCTGCTGGGCTACGCAATTCCCGGCTTCGTGCTGGGCGTGGCGCTGCTGGTGGTGTTCGGCGGGCAACTGCAGTGGTTCCCGCTGCGTGGGCTGACGTCCAGCAACTGGGAGGAACTGTCCTGGGGGGCGCGCATCGTCGACTACCTGTGGCACATCACGCTGCCGGTCACCGCGATGGTGCTGGGCAGCTTTGCGGTGACGGCCATGTTGACGAAGAACGCCTTCCTGGAAGAGATCCGCAAGCAGTATGTGGTGACCGCCCGCGCCAAGGGCCTGGGGGAGCGGCGCGTGTTGTGGAAGCATGTGTTCCGCAATGCGCTGATCCCGATCATCACCGGATTCCCGGCCGCCTTCGTCGGTGCCTTCTTCACCGGCTCGCTGCTAATCGAGACGCTGTTCTCTCTCGACGGCCTCGGGCTGCTGAGCTACGAGAGCGTGATCCGGCGCGATTATCCGGTGGTGCTGGGCACGCTGTTCCTGTTCACGCTGATCGGCCTGGTGACCAAGCTGATCTCCGACCTCTGCTACGTGTGGGTCGACCCGCGCGTCAAGTTCGACTGACATGACGACTGGCACTGCCCACGCCCACCGCAGCCTGTCGCCCGGGCGCCGCGCCTGGCAGCGCTTCCGCCGCAACCGGCTCGGGTATTGGAGCCTGGTGCTGTTTGTGGCGCTGGTGCTGGTGAGCCTGTTTGCCGAACTGGTCTCCAATGACCGGCCGCTGATCGTGCGCTACCAGGGGCAGACCTACTTCCCGATGTGGCAGGACTACCCCGAGAAGACCTTCGGCGGCGACTTCAACACCAGCACCGACTACCTGGATCCCTTCATCCGGGAGCGCATCACGACCGGCGGCAACTGGGCGATCTATGCACCGAACCCCTATGGCCCGAAGACGCTGAACTACTTTGCCCGGGAGCCCAACCCGTCGAAGCCGACCTGGGACAACCTGCTGGGTACCGACGATCGGGGCCGCGACCAGCTCGCGCAGCTGATCTACGGCTTCCGGGTCAGCGTGCTTTTCGCGCTGGCGCTGACGGCGGTTGGCGTGGTGCTGGGCGTGGTGGCGGGCGCGGTGCAGGGCTTCTTCGGTGGCAAGACCGACCTGGCCTTCCAGCGCTTCATCGAGATCTGGGGCTCGATGCCGGAGCTCTACCTGCTGATCATCTTCAGCGCGGTGTTCGCGCCCAGCCTGGCGCTGCTGCTGGTGCTGCTGAGCCTGTTCGGCTGGATGGGCCTGTCGGACTACGTGCGGGCCGAGTTCCTGCGCAACCGGCAGCTCGACTACGTCCGCGCCGCCCGCGCGCTGGGCGTGAGCAACTGGCAGATCATCCTGCGCCATGTGCTGCCCAACAGCCTGACGCCGGTCGTCACCTTCCTGCCGTTCCGGATGAGCGGCGCGATCCTGGCGCTGACCTCGCTGGATTTCCTGGGCCTGGGCGTGCCGCCCGGCACACCGTCGCTGGGCGAGCTGCTGTCCCAGGGCAAGAACAACATCGACGCCTGGTGGATCTCGCTGTCGACCTTCGCGGTGCTGGTCGTGACGCTGCTGCTGCTGACCTTCATGGGCGATGCGCTGCGCGACGCGCTGGACCCCCGCAAGGCCGACCAGGATCCGGTCGCCGCACCGAAAGGCAGCCGATGACGCTGCTCGACGTGCGCGGCTTGCGGGTGGCTTTCGGCGGGCGGGATGTCGTGCGCGGCATCGACTTCACGATCGCGCGCGGCGAGAAGCTGGCGCTGGTGGGCGAGTCCGGCTCCGGCAAGACCGTGACCGCGCTGAGCCTGCTGCGGCTGGCCCAGAATGCGCATTGCAGCGGCAGCGCGCTGTTCACACCGGCGCAAGGCGCGCCGGTGGACCTGCTGTCGATCCCGGAGCGGGCGATCCAGGCCTTGCGCGGTCAGGACATCGCGATGATCTTCCAGGAGCCGATGACCGCGCTGAACCCGCTGTTCACGATCGGTGAGCAGATTGCCGAGGTGCTGCAGCTCAAGCAGGGGCTGGACCGCGCCCGCAGTGCGGCCGCCGCGTTCGAACTGCTGGAGAGCACCGGCATCCCGGAGCCGCGGCGTCGGGCCGCCGCCTTCCCACACCAGCTCTCCGGCGGCCAGCGCCAGCGGGCGATGATCGCGATGGCGCTCGCCTGCCGGCCGGCGTTGCTGCTGGCGGACGAGCCCACAACCGCGCTGGATGTCACGGTGCGCGGGCAGATCCTGGATCTGCTGTCCGAACTGCAGCGCGCGCATGGCATGGCGGTGCTGATGATCACGCACGACCTGAACCTGGTGCGCCGTTTTGCCGACCGGGTGGCGGTGATGGAGGCCGGCGACATCGTCGAGCAGGGGCCCGTGGCCGAGGTGTTCGCGCATCCGCGGCACGCCTACACCCGCCGCCTGATCGACAGCCGGCCAGCCCGCCAGGTGCAGGAGGTCGACGCCGCGCAGGGCCAGCCTGCCGCCGGCCTGCTGCAGGCGCGGGGGGTGCAGGTGCGCTACCCGACCCGCCTGCCGGGCGTGCAGGGCTGGTTCCGCAAGGGCAGCTTCGTCGCGGTCAAGGACGCCAGCTTCGTGTTGCCGGCCGGGCAGACGCTGGGCGTCATCGGGGAGTCGGGGTCCGGCAAGTCGACGCTGGCGCTGGCCGCGCTCGGGCTGCAGCCGTGCAGCGGCGAGCTGCGTGTCGATGGCCAGTCCTGGGGGCAAGGCGTCGTGGCCGACCGCGCACTGCGGCGCACGATGCAGGTGGTCTTCCAGGATCCGTTCTCGTCGCTGTCGCCGCGGATGACGATCGAGGAGATCGTCGGCGAGGGGCTGCGCGTGCATGCCCCCGCGCTCGGGCCGGCCGAGCGCCAGCAGCAGGTGCTGGCTGCGCTGGGCGAGGTCGGCCTGACCGAAGGGCAGTTTCCGAACCTGCTGTCGCGCTACCCGCATGAGTTCTCCGGCGGCCAGCGGCAGCGCCTGGCGATCGCCCGGGCCCTGATCGTGCAGCCGCGCCTGCTGGTGCTGGACGAGCCGACCAGCGCGCTGGACGTGACGATCCAGAAGCAGGTGCTCGACCTGCTGCAGCGCCTGCAGCGGGACCGCGCGCTGAGCTACCTGCTGATCACGCACGACGTCGACGTGATCCGGGCGATGGCGCACCATGTGCTGGTGCTGAAGGATGGCGACATCGTCGAGGACGGACCGCTGTCGCAGGTGCTGGACGCACCCCGCCATCCGTATACCCGCACGCTGGTCCAGGCCAGCCGCTGAGCCGGTGTCTGCAACTGCAAAAATGCGCGCTGCGGGGGCTTCCCTTGCCGCATTTTTGGGCTAGAATCCCGGCTTCACGACCAAACGGGCGGGTTTCTACCGCCCGTTTTTTTTGGTCGAACGCTTTTGAAGCCAGAGGATTGCACACGGGTGGCACTGCAGCAAGTCGTTGAAACCACGGTAACCGGTCTGGGATACGACCTGGTCGAGATCGAACGCTCGGCCGGTGGTTTGCTGCGCATCACGATCGACCTCCCGTGGACCGGGCCGCAGCCCGGCGCCCCCGAGCAGTTCGTGACGGTCGAAGACTGCGAGAAGGTGACCCGGCAGCTGCAGTTTGCGCTGGAGGTGGACGCCATCGAGTACCAGCGGCTGGAGGTGTCCTCCCCCGGTATCGACCGCCCGCTGCGCGGCCCCCAGGATCTGGAGCGCTTTGCCGGCGCCGTGGTCGACATCACGCTGAAGGCGCCGGTCGGTGCCGCGGCACAGGGGCTGGTCAACGCCAACCGCAAGAAGTTTCGCGGCACGCTGGAGCGGGTGGCCCCGGCCGACGGACAGTCCGCCGCCAGCTGGCAGGTCGTCTGGAGCGACGAGCCGCCGCCCAAGCCGGGGCAGCGGGTCAGCCGCAAGCGGGCTGCAGCACCGGTGCAGGTGCTCGGATTTGTGTGGGACGAGGTGCGCGATGCGCGGCTGGCGCCGATCGTGAACTTCAAGGGGCGGGGGGCCGGGAACCCTGGCGCCGCTTCGGAATCTTGATTTTTGGGCTTGTGCGAATGGCCGGATCGCAGCGAAATGACGCTGATGCCGGTAACGACTTTAGGAGAGCAGTGGCATGAATCGCGAAATGTTGATGTTGGTGGACGCCATCTCCCGCGAGAAGAGCGTGGAGCGGGATGTCGTGTTTGCGGCAGTCGAGGCGGCACTGGCCCAGGCGACCAAGAAGCTGTACGAGGGTGATGTGGACATCCGCGTCGCGGTGGACCGCGACAGCGGCAACTACGAGACCTTCCGCCGCTGGCATGTCGTGCCCAACGAGGCCGGCCTGCAGCTGCCCGACCAGGAGATCCTGCTGTTCGAAGCCCAGGAGCAGATTCCGGACATCGAGGTGGACGAGTACATCGAGGAGGCGGTGGCCTCGGTGCCGATCGGGCGCATCGGCGCAATGGCGGCCAAGCAGGTGATCCTGCAGCGCATCCGGGACGCGGAGCGCGAGATGCTGCTGAACGACTTCATGTCGCGCGGCGACAAGATCTTCGTCGGCACCGTCAAGCGCATGGACAAGGGCGACATCATCGTCGAGAGCGGCCGGGTCGAAGGCCGGCTGCGCCGCAGCGAGATGATCCCGAAGGAAAACCTGCGCTCCGGCGACCGGGTCCGGGCCATGATCATGGAGGTCGACCTGACGCTGCGCGGCGCGCCGATCATCCTGTCGCGCTCGGCGCCGGAATTCATGATCGAACTGTTCCGCACCGAGGTGCCGGAGATCGAGCAGGGCCTGCTGGAGATCAAGTCCTGCGCGCGCGACCCGGGCTCCCGGGCCAAGATCGCGGTGCTGTCGCATGACAAGCGCGTCGATCCGATCGGTACCTGCGTCGGTGTGCGCGGCACGCGGGTCAATGGCGTCACGAACGAGCTGGCCGGCGAGCGGGTCGACATCGTGCTGTGGAGCGAGGATCCGGCGCAGTTTGTCATCGGCGCGCTGGCACCGGCCAACGTGTCCTCGATCGTCGTGGACGAGGAGCGCCATGCAATGGATGTCGTCGTCGACGAGGAGAACCTGGCCATCGCGATCGGCCGCGGCGGCCAGAACGTGCGCCTGGCCTCCGAGCTGACCGGCTGGAAGATCAACATCATGGATGCCGCCGAGTCGGCCCAGAAGCTGGCCAACGAGACCGACTCCGGCCGGCGCCTGTTCATGGAGAAGCTCGACGTCGACGAGGAAATCGCCGACATCCTGATCGCCGAGGGCTTCACCAGCCTGGAGGAAGTGGCTTATGTGCCGCTGCAGGAGATGCTGGAGATCGAAAGCTTCGATGAGGAAACCGTCAACGAGCTGCGTTCGCGGGCCAAGGATGCCCTGCTGACGATGGAGATTGCCCACGAGGAGAGCGTCGAGGAAGTCTCGCAGGACCTGCGTTCGCTCGACGGCCTGACACCGGAGCTGATCGGCAAGCTGGCCGACAAGGGCATCCATTCGCGCGATGACCTGGCCGATCTGGCGGTCGACGAACTCACCGACATCACCGGCCAGACCGAGGACGAGGCCCGCGCGCTGATCATGAAGGCCCGTGAACACTGGTTCACGAACGAAGCCGCCGGGCAAGAGTAATGGCCATGCCTGCGAAATTTCAGTGATTGCTGACAAAGCCCGCAGGCCGTGTTCTGCAAAACCATAGGTAGCACAACAAATGTCCAGTACGACCGTCGCCGAGTTTGCCAACGAACTCAAGAAATCAACCGCCACGCTGCTGGAGCAGCTCAAGGCCGCCGGTGTGGCGAAGTCCTCCGCCGCGGACCGGCTGACCGACGCCGACAAGCACAGTCTGCTGAACTACCTGCAGTCGGCGCATGGCACGGCGTCGGCCGAGCGCAAGAAGATCACGCTGGTCAAGAAGTCCACCACCGAGATCAAGCAGGCCGATGCCACCGGCAAGGCGCGCACGATCCAGGTCGAGGTGCGCAAGAAGCGCACCTTCGTGCGCCGCGATGACGGCACCGACGGCCCGGCCGAGCTGCCCGCAGCGCCCGCACCGGTGGCAGCGCCGGCGGCACCCGCCGCGCCGGTCATCGACCACGCGGAACTCGCCCGCCGCGAGGAAGAGGCCCGCCGCCAGGCGGAGCTGATCCGCCGCCAGGAAGAGGAACTGGCCCAGCGCCGCCAGGAGCGCCAGGAGCAGGAAGAGCGGGCCCGTGCCGCGGTCGAGGCCGCCGCGCAGGCTGCCGCCAAGGCGGAAGCCGAAGCCAAGGCGAAGGCGAAGGCCGCGCAGGTGTCGGCGCCGCAGGACAACAGCGCCGCGGAGGCTGCCGCCGCCCAGAAGGCCGATCAGGAGCGCGCTGCCGCCAAGGAAAAGGTCGCGGCGGAGTCCAAGGCCCGCGCCGAAGAGGAGGCCGCCCGTGCGGCGGATCTGAGCGAACGCCGGCGCAAGGCGGAAGCCGAGGCGGCCGCCATCCGCAACATGATGTCGACGCCGAAGAAGGTGCTCGTCGCCAAGCGGCCGGAGGAAATCAAGCCGGCGGCGAAGCCGGCCTCTGCCGAGGACGCCAAGGCTGGCGTCAAGGGCACGCTGCACAAGCCGGCCGCCACCGGCACGATGACCCGCGCCGCCCGTCCGGGTGCGCCCGGCACCAGTGGCAGCCCGGGCAGTGCGCCGGGCACCGGCAAGGAAGTGAAGTCGGCCAAGCTGTCGAGCAGCTGGGCCGGGGACCCCGCCAAGAAGAAGGCCATCCCGACCCGGGGTGACACCGGCGCCGGCGCGAGCCGGGGCAACTGGCGCGGCGGCCCGCGCGGCAAGCGCGGCAACGACCGCGACCAGCGCGATGACCACATGCAGGCCGCGCCGGTCGAGGCCCGCGTGCTGGAAGTCCATGTGCCGGAGACGATCACGGTGGCCGAGCTGGCCCACAAGATGTCCGTCAAGGCCTCCGAGGTGATCAAGCACCTGATGAAGCTGGGCCAGATGGTCACGATCAACCAGTCGCTGGACCAGGACACCGCGATGATCGTGGTCGAGGAAATGGGGCACAAGGCCATCGTCGCCGCACTGGACGATCCGGAAGCCTTCACCGACGAGGAGGTGGCCGCCCAGGGCGTCGAAGCCCTGCCGCGTGCGCCGGTCGTCACCGTGATGGGCCACGTCGACCACGGCAAGACCTCGCTGCTGGACTACATCCGCCGCGCCAAGGTCGCCTCGGGCGAGGCCGGCGGCATCACGCAGCACATCGGTGCCTACCATGTGGAGACGCCGCGCGGCATGGTCTCCTTCATCGACACCCCCGGCCACGAGGCCTTCACCGCGATGCGTGCGCGTGGCGCCAAGGCCACCGACATCGTGATCCTGGTCGTTGCGGCGGATGACGGCGTGATGCCGCAGACGCGCGAGGCGATCAAGCATGCGAAGGCGGCCGGCGTGCCGCTGGTGGTGGCGATCAACAAGATCGACAAGCCCGACGCGAACCCGGAGCGGGTCAAGAACGAGCTGGTCGTCGAGGAGGTCATCCCCGAGGAATTCGGCGGCCCGTCGCCGTTCGTTCCGGTGTCGGCCAAGACCGGCGAAGGCATCGACTCGCTGCTGGAGCAGGTGCTGCTGCAGGCCGAAGTCCTGGAGTTGCGCGCACCGGTGGACACGCTGGCCAAGGGCCTGGTCATCGAGGCCAAGCTGGACAAGGGCCGCGGCCCGGTGGCCACGGTGCTGGTGCAGGGCGGTACGCTGAAGACCGGCGACATCGTGCTGGCCGGCTCCACCTACGGCCGTGTCCGTGCGATGCTCGACGAGAACGCCCGCACGATCAAGTCGGCAGGCCCGTCGATCCCGGTCGAGATCCAGGGCCTGACCGAGGTGCCGCAGGCCGGCGACGAGTTCATGGTGCTGCACGACGAGCGCCGGGCCCGCGAGATCGCGACCTACCGCGCCGGCAAGTTCCGCAACACCAAGCTGGCCAAGCAGCAGGCTGCCAAGCTGGAGAACATGTTCAGCGACATCACGGCCGGCGAGGTCAAGATGGTGCCGATCATCGTCAAGGCCGACGTGCAGGGCTCGCAGGAAGCCCTGGCGCAGAGCCTGCTCAAGCTCTCGACCGACGAGATCAAGGTGCAGCTGGTCTACGCCGCCGTGGGCGGCATCAGCGAGTCCGACGTCAACCTGGCCATCGCCTCCAAGGCGGTGATCATCGGCTTCAACACCCGGGCCGATGCCGGGGCGCGCAAGCTGGCCGAAGGCAACGGCATCGACATCCGCTACTACAACATCATCTACGACGCGGTGGACGACCTGAAGGCCGCGATGTCGGGCATGCTCACGCCGGACAAGAAGGAAGAGGTCATCGGTACCGCGGAGATCCGTCAGGTGTTCAAGGTCAGCAAGATCGGCTCGATCGCCGGCTGCATGGTCACCTCGGGTCTGGTGCGTCGAAGCGCGCGTCTGCGCCTGCTGCGTGACAACGTGGTCATCTTCACCGGCGAGCTGGACTCCCTCAAGCGCTTCAAGGACGACGTGCGCGAGGTCAAGGAAGGCTTCGAGTGCGGCCTGAACATCAAGAACTACAACGACATCCAGGAAAACGATCAGCTGGAGTTCTTCGAGATCAAGGAAGTCGCCCGGACGCTTTAAGGCCTGACCATGCCCGCCCGCAAGTCCGCCACGCCCAACCGCGCCTTCAAGGTCGCCGATCAGATCCAGCGCGATCTGACGGAGCTGATCGCGCGCGAGCTGAAGGACCCGCGGGTCGGCATGCTGACGATCCAGTCCGTCGAGGTGTCGCCGGACTACGCCCATGCGAAGGTGTTCTTCAGCCTGCTGCAGGGCGACCCGGTCCAGACCCAGCAGGGGCTGAACCAGGCGGCCGGCTTCCTGCGCGCGGGTCTCTTCAAGCGGCTGCACATCCATACCGTGCCGACGCTGCATTTCCAGTTCGACCGCACGACCGAGCGTGCGGCGGACATGAACGCATTGATCGCGCAGGCCGTGGCCTCGCGTTCCAAGAACGAGGACTGACCGCCACCGGGGCCGGGTTTCCGCATCGTTGATGGAACACTGGCCGCGACAGCCAGCACAGGTGCATCCGATTGGAAACCCGAACCCCCCGCGTCAAAGTTGTCCGCCGCCCGGTGCATGGCGTGCTGCTGCTCGACAAGCCCCTGGGCCTGTCGAGCAACGACGCGCTGCAGAAGGCGAAGTGGCTGCTGCGAGCCGAGAAGGCCGGCCACACCGGCACGCTGGATCCGCTGGCCACCGGCGTGCTGCCGCTGTGTTTCGGCGCGGCCACCAAGTTCAGCCAGCTGCACCTGGATGCCGACAAGCGCTACGCGGCGGTGGCGCGGCTCGGCGTCACGACGAGCACGGGCGACCGGGAGGGGGAGGTGCTGCGCACCCGCCCGGTGCAGGTGACGGCTGAGGATGTGGAGCGGGCCTGCGCCGCGTTGCGCGGGCCGATCCGCCAGGTGCCGCCGATGTACAGCGCACTGAAGAAGGATGGGCGGGCCCTGTATGAATATGCGCGGGAGGGTGTCACGGTGGAGCGCGCGGCGCGCGACGTGCAGATCCACGCGCTGACGGCGACGCTGGACGTGCAGGAGCCGCTGCTGCACCTGGATGTGTGGTGCAGCAAGGGCACCTACATCCGCACGCTGGCCGAGGACCTCGGCGAGGCGCTGGGATGCGGCGCGCACCTGGTGGCGCTGCGCCGTGTGGCCACCGGCGATTTCGGCGTCGGGGACTGCGTCGGGCTGGAGCAGCTGGCGGCGATGGACGAACCCCAGCGCCTGGCCTGTCTGCGGCCTGTGGATGTGCTGCTGCCGGGGCACACGCCGATCGAGCTGGGCACCGAGGACGCCGGGCGTTTCCTGAGCGGGCTGCGCCGGCGCGGGCACTGGGCGAACTGCGCGCAGGTGGCGGTGTACGGCCGCCAGCCGCGCGCACTGCTGGGGACCGGCCATGTGGCCGGCGGAGAACTGATTCCCGGGCGCCTGCTGAGCCCGATCGAGATCACGCAGACGCTGGCGGCCGCCTGAGGCGTCGGATGCTGCGACACAGAGTCAACTGAAAGAGAACCATGAGCTACAAACAGATCCGCAACATCGCCATCATCGCCCACGTGGACCATGGCAAGACCACGCTGGTGGACATGCTGCTGCGCCAGAGCGGCACCTTCCGCGCCAACGAGAAGATTGCCGAGCGCGTGATGGACAGCAACGACCTGGAGAAGGAGCGCGGCATCACGATCCTGGCCAAGAACTGTGCCGTCGACTGGAAGGACACCCACATCAACATCGTCGACACCCCGGGCCACGCCGATTTCGGCGGCGAGGTGGAGCGCGCGCTGTCGATGGTGGACGGCGTGATCCTGCTGATCGACGCGGTCGAGGGCCCGATGCCCCAGACCCGCTTCGTGACCAAGAAGGCGCTGGCCCTGGGCCTGAAGCCGATCGTTGTCGTCAACAAGGTCGACCGCCCTGGTGCTCGGCCGGACTACGTCATCAACGCCGCCTTCGACCTGTTCGACAAGCTGGGTGCGACCGAGGAGCAGCTGGACTTCCCGGTGGTGTATGCCTCGGGCCTGAACGGCTGGGCCTCGATGGAGGAGGGGGCGCCGGGCGAGCAGTGGGGCCGTGATCTGGCGCCGCTGTTCGACACCGTGCTGAGCCACGTGCCGGCCAACCAGGGGGATCCGTCCGCGTCGCTGCAGCTGCAGATCAGCTCGCTGGACTACTCCACCTATGTCGGGCGCATCGGCGTGGGCCGCATCAGCCAGGGCACGCTGCGCGTGAACCAGGAAGTGCTGGTGATGGAAGGTCCGGAGGGAAACTCTGGCAAGGCCAAGGTGCAGCAGATCCTGAAGTTCGATGGCCTGGAGCGCATGCCGGCCACCGAAGCGGGCCCCGGTGACATCGTGCTGGTCAGCGGCATCGAGCAGGTGGGGATCGGCGTCACGCTGACCGACCCGCTGAAGCCCGCACCGCTGCCGATGCTCAAGATCGACGAGCCGACGCTGACGATGAACTTCTGCGTCAACAATTCGCCGCTGGCCGGGCGCGAGGGCAAGTTCGTCACCAGCCGCCAGCTGCGCGACCGGCTGGAGCGCGAGCTGCAGGCCAACGTGGCGCTGCGCGTCAACGACACCGACGAGGACGGCATCTACGAGGTCTCCGGCCGCGGCGAACTGCACCTGACGATCCTGCTGGAGAACATGCGCCGCGAGGGCTACGAGCTGGCCGTCTCCAAGCCGCGCGTGGTGTTCCGGATGGTCAACGGCGAGAAGCACGAGCCGATCGAGATGTTGACCGTCGACATCGAGGAGGGCCACCAGGGCGGCGTGATGCAGGCGCTCGGCCTGCGCCGTGGTGACCTGGTCAACATGGAGCCGGACGGCCGCGGCCGGGTGCGCCTCGAGTACCGCATCCCCGCGCGCGGGCTGATCGGCTTCCAGAACGAGTTCCTGAACCTGACCCGCGGCACCGGGCTGGCCAGCAACATCTTCGACGGCTACGAACCCTACCGGGGCGACATCGAGAGCCGCAAGAGCGGCGTGCTGATCAGCATGGATGACGGCGAGATCGTCACCTATGCGCTGGGCAAGCTGGACGATCGCGGCCGGATGTTCGTGAAGCCGGGCGATCCGGTCTACGAGGGCATGATCGTCGGCATCCACAGCCGCGACAACGACCTGGTCGTGAACGCGGTGCGCATGAAGCAGCTGACCAACTTCCGGGTCTCGGGCAAGGAAGACGCGATCAAGATCACGCCCCCGATCCAGCTGACGCTGGAGTACGCGGTGGAGTTCATCGAGGACGACGAACTGGTCGAGATCACGCCCAAGAGCATCCGCCTGCGCAAGCGCCACCTGAAGGAGCACGAGCGCAAGAAGGCGAGCCGCGAGGCCCTGTAAGTCTGCCGCCCCGGGCCGGGGCGCTCAGCGGTGGCGCGTCTTCAGGACGCGCTCGACCTCGCGCTTGCCTTCGCGGTCCTTGATGGTGTCGCGCTTGTCGTGCTCGGCCTTGCCCTTGGCCAGAGCGATCTCGCACTTGACCTTGCCGGCCTTCCAGTGCAGGTTGATCGGCACCAGCGTGTAGCCCTTCTGCTCGACCTTGCCGATCAGCCGGAGGATCTCGGCCTTGTGCATCAGCAGCTTCTTGGTGCGGACCTTGTCCGGGCTGATGTGGGTGGAGGCGCTGTGCAGCGGGTTGATCTGGCAGCCGATCAGGAACAGCTCGCCATTGCGGATGACCACATAGCCGTCGGTCAGCTGCACCTTGCCCTCGCGCAGCGACTTGATTTCCCAGCCTTCCAGCACGATGCCGGCCTCGAAGCGCTCCTCGAAGAAATAATTGAAGGCGGCCTTCTTGTTGTCCGCGATGCGGGTCTTGGGGGCGGGAGCGTCGGGTTTGCGAGCCATGGTGCAAGGTGGGGTTGTCCGGCGCCAGTGCAAGGCCTCGAAAGAGGCCTGTCTACAATCCCGCGCAGCCCTGCATTCTATGAAAACCGTCCACAAGTCCGTCCTGATCTGGTACCACCCCACGGAAATGTATGCACTGGTGACGGATGTCGCGGCCTACCCGCAGTTCCTGCCCTGGTGCGACCACGCGGCGGTGGTCTCGGAGGATGACCAGGGCATGACGGCCGAGGTCGGCATCGCGTTTGGCGGCATCCGCCAGGTGTTCACGACGCGCAACCTGCACACCCCCGGCAGCGAGGTCGCGATGCAACTGGTCAACGGCCCATTCTCCCGGCTGGACGGGCAATGGCGCTTCCAGCCGATCGGTGACGGCAGCCAGCGCGCCTGCCGGGTCGAGCTGCTGCTGAACTACGGTTTCGACAATGCCACGCTGGGCCGGCTGGTCGGGCCGGTCTTCGACAGGATCGCCTCCAGCCTGGTGGATGCCTTCGTCAAGCGGGCCGAGCAGGTCTACGGCTGAGGGCGGGCGATGGAGGTCACCGTGCTGTTCTCACCGGCCGCACGCGTCGTGCACGTGCGCCGTCTGGAACTGTCCGAGGGTGCCACCGTGGCGGAGGCGGTCACGCAGAGCGGCTGGGAGGCCGAGGTACGCCGCACGCCCGAAGGTGAGCCGATGCTGGGTGTCTGGGGGCGCAAGGCGCCGGCGGACCAGGTGCTGCAGCCGAAGGACCGGGTGGAGATCTACCGACCTCTGACGGTCGACCCGAAGCTCGCGCGCAGGACGCGCTTCGTCAAGCAGGGGGCCCGGGCTGCCGGGCTGTTCGCCCGCCGGCGGCCGGGGGCCAAGGCCGGTTACTGAAGCGGCCGGGTGCCGCAGCGGCGGCCTGGGGCCGTCAATTGCAGTTGGTTTCCATGACGGTCTGGATGCGCTTGAGCTCGGCGGCCCGTCCGGCGTCATCCAGGATCTCGCGCTCCCCATTGGGCTTGGTGTGGGACACCCGGACGCCGGAATCCATCAGCGCCTTGTTGGCCTTGGCCCGCTCGCAGTTGTCGGCCTTGACCTTCTGCAGCCGTTCCGCATCCGCGCGGGCCTTCGCCGCAGCGGCTGCCTCGGCGAGCTTCTTCTTCTCGGCCAGGTCCTTGTCGACGCCGGAGAGCCGGGGCGTGGCCGCAGCGTCCTCATTGGCGGCCACCGGTGCCGATGCGGTCGCGCCAGGCGCACTGGCCGCGGCAACCGGCGCTGCGGCCACCCCGCGGGCGCTGCTGCCCGGCTGGCGCAGGATGTTGCGGGCCGGGATGTCGGGCGGCGGCGCCCGGTCGCTGAAGACCTTGCGGCCGTCCTTGTCGACCCATTGCCACTGGGCCTGGGCCACCGCCCCGGCCAGCAAGCACAGTCCGAGCACCAGACACTGTCCGATCCGTTTCATGGGCGCAGTGTAACGCGCAGCCCGCGTCCCGGACAGGCCCGGCCGGGCGGCGGTGAGTACAATGCCCCATTTGGAGCTTTGACATGCGCCTGCTCGGCAAAGCGCTGACCTTCGACGATGTGTTGTTGGTGCCAGCGTACTCCCAGGTCCTCCCGAAGGACACCTCCCTCGCCACCCGATTCTCCCGCAACATCACGCTGAACCTGCCTCTGGTCTCGGCGGCGATGGACACGGTCACCGAGGCCCGCCTCGCGATCGCGATCGCGCAGGAGGGCGGCATCGGCATCGTGCACAAGAACCTCTCCCCGCGCGACCAGGCGGCCCAGGTGGCACGCGTCAAGCGCTACGAGTCCGGCGTGCTGCGCGATCCCGTCGTGATCACGCCGACGCACACCGTGCGCCAGGTGATCGACCTCTCGGAGCAACTCGGCGTGTCCGGCTTCCCGGTCTGTGACGGCGGCAAGGTCGTCGGCATCGTGACCGGGCGCGACCTGCGCTTCGAGTCGCGCTACGACATTCCGGTCAGCCACATCATGACGCCGCGCGACAAGCTCGTCACCGTGCCGGACGGCACGACGCTCGTCGAGGCCAAGGCGCTGCTGAACAAGCACAAGCTCGAACGCCTGCTGGTGGTCAACAGTGCCTTCGAACTGAAGGGCCTGATCACCGTCAAGGACATCATGAAGCAGACCAGCTTCCCGAACGCTGCCCGGGACACGCTGGGCAAGCTGCGCGTCGGTGCGGCGGTCGGCGTGGGCGAGGGTACCGAGGAGCGCGTCGAGGCGCTGGTGCGCGCCGGCGTGGACGCGATCGTCGTCGACACCGCGCACGGCCACAGCCAGGGCGTCATCGAACGGGTGCGCTGGGTCAAGCGCAACTACCCGCAGGTCGACGTGATCGGCGGCAACATCGCCACCGGCGCCGCGGCGCTGGCGCTGGTGGAGGCGGGCGCCGACGCGGTCAAGGTCGGCATCGGCCCCGGCTCGATCTGCACCACCCGCATCGTGGCCGGTGTCGGCGTGCCGCAGATCATGGCCATCGACAACGTGGCCACCGCGCTGCAGGGCACCGGCATACCGCTGATTGCCGATGGCGGCATCCGCTACAGCGGCGACATCGCCAAGGCGATCGCGGCCGGCGCCAGCACGGTGATGATGGGCGGCATGTTCGCCGGCACCGAAGAGGCGCCGGGTGAGGTCATCCTGTACCAGGGCCGCAGCTACAAGAGCTACCGCGGCATGGGCTCGATCGGTGCGATGCAGCAGGGCAGCGCGGACCGCTATTTCCAGGAGTCCAGCACCGGCAACCCGAACGCCGACAAGCTGGTGCCCGAGGGCATCGAGGGCCGCGTGCCCTACAAGGGCTCGATGGTGTCGATCGTTTACCAGATGTCCGGCGGCCTGCGCGCCAGCATGGGCTACTGTGGCTGCGCGACGATCCCGGAGATGCAGGGCAAGGCGGAGTTCGTCGAGATCACCGCCGCCGGCATCCGCGAGAGCCATGTGCACGACGTGCAGATCACCAAGGAAGCCCCCAACTACCGCGCTGACTGAAGGCCGGTTGCCGCCATGCCGCACCAGAAAATCCTCATCCTCGATTTCGGCTCCCAGGTCACGCAGCTCATCGCGCGGCGCGTGCGCGAGGCGCATGTGTTCTGCGAGGTCGTGCCCTGCGACGTCTCCAGCGAGTGGGTGCAGCGATACGCCAGCGACGGCCTGCTCAAGGGCATCATCCTGTCGGGCAGCCACGCCAGCACCTACGAGGCGCATGACCTGCGCGCGCCCAAGCTCGTCTATGAGCTGGGCGTGCCGGTGCTGGGCATCTGCTACGGCATGTTCACGATGGCGGTGCAGCTGGGCGGCCAGGTGGCGCCGAGCGCCAAGCGCGAGTTCGGCCATGCCGACGTCCGCGCCCGCGGCCACACCGCGCTGCTGAACGGCATCCAGGACTACACCACGTCCGAGGGCCACGGCATGCTGAAGGTCTGGATGAGCCACGGCGACAAGGTCACCGAGATGCCGCATGGCTTCAAGCTGATGGCCAGCACCGACAGCTGCCCGATCGCCGGCATGGCGGACGAGGAACGGCGCTTCTACGCGCTGCAGTTCCACCCGGAGGTCACCCACACGCAGCGCGGTGCCGCGATCCTGGAGCGCTTCGTGCTGGAGATCTGCGGCGCGCGCGCGGACTGGATCATGGGCGACTACATCGCCGAGGCGGTCGAGCGCATCCGCGCGCAGGTCGGGCAGGAAGAGGTGATCCTCGGCTTGTCCGGCGGTGTGGACTCCTCGGTGGCTGCGGCGCTGATCCACCGCGCGATCGGCGACCAGCTCACCTGCGTGTTCGTCGACCATGGCCTTCTGCGGCTGGACGAGGGCGACCTTGTGATGGACATGTTCGCCGGCAAGCTGCACGCCAAGGTCGTGCGCGTCGATGCCGAGGCGCAGTTCCTGGGCCATCTGGCCGGCGTGACCGACCCGGAGGCCAAGCGCAAGATCATCGGGCGGGAGTTTGTCGAGGTCTTCAAGGCCGAGGCCGCCAAGCTGAAGGCCGACCAGTCGCGCCATGTGGCCTGGCTGGCGCAGGGCACGATCTACCCGGACGTCATCGAGTCCGGCGCCGCCGGTGCAAAGAAGTCGGTCACGATCAAGAGCCACCACAACGTCGGCGGCCTGCCGGAGCAGCTGGGCCTGAAGCTGCTGGAGCCGCTGCGCGAGCTGTTCAAGGACGAGGTGCGTGAGCTCGGCGTCGCGCTGGGCCTGCCGTATGCGATGGTCTACCGCCACCCGTTTCCCGGGCCGGGCCTGGGCGTGCGCATCCTGGGCGAGGTCAGGAAGGAATACGCCGACCTGCTGCGCCGCGCAGATGCGATCTTCATCGAGGAGCTGCGCAACCATCGCGACCCGGACAGCGGCAAGACCTGGTACGAACTCACCAGCCAGGCCTTCGCGGTGTTCCTGCCGGTCAAGAGCGTGGGCGTGATGGGCGACGGGCGCACCTACGATTACGTCGTCGCGCTGCGCGCGGTGCAGACCAGCGACTTCATGACGGCCGACTGGGCGGAGCTGCCCTATGCGTTGCTGAAGAAGGCGTCCGGGCGCATCATCAACGAGGTGCGCGGGATCAACCGGGTCACCTACGACATCAGCTCGAAGCCGCCGGCGACGATTGAGTGGGAATGAAACAGAATCGGTTCTGCATCGTTCAAGAACGTTCAGAAACTCCGATTTTTTCTAAGTAGATCAATGGCTTACGAAGCGATCGGCAGTCAGGATCGTTCAACCTCGATCATCGGGTGAATAAC
>JAEUOX010000193.1 GCA_016790475.1 Rhodoferax sp.
CTGGGGGCCTGCCTGCGCGTGGCCGATGGCGCCGGTGCCCATGCGGTCATCGCCCCGAAGGACCATGCAGCCGGCATCAATGCCACCGTGGCCAAGGTGGCCAGCGGCGCGGCCGAGACCGTGCCCTATTTCATGGTCACGAACCTGGCCCGCACACTGAACGAGCTCAAGGAGCGCAACATCCGCGTGTTGGGCACCAGCGATGCGGCCACCAGCACGCTGTACCAGGCCGATCTGCGCGGCCCGCTGGCGCTGGTGCTGGGTGCCGAGGGCGCCGGCATGCGGCAGCTGACCGCCCGCACCTGCGACGAGCTGGTGCGCATTCCGATGCGCGGTGGCGTCGAGAGCCTGAATGTCTCGGTGGCCAGCGGCGTGTGCCTGTACGAGGCACTGCGCCAGCGCGGCTGAACGTCCCGCTCAGCGGACGGCGGCCTCCGGTGCGCTGGCCTCGTCGAGCAGCGCCAGGTCGTGCGGAGCAAGCGTCAGCCGGGTTGCTGCCACCAGATCTTCCAGCTGCGCCAGCGAGGTCGCACTGGCGATCGGCGAAGTCACGCCGGCCCGGGTCAGCAGCCAGGCGATCGCGACGACGCCCGGCCGGGTCTGGTGCTGCGCCGCCACCTGGTCCAGTGCGGCCAGAATGCGCAGCCCGCGCGGGTTCAGGTACTTGCGGACCGTGTTGGCACCGCGCGCACTCTTGCCTGCATCCGCGGGATCCCGGTATTTGCCGGTCAGGAAGCCGGCGGCCAGCGCATAGAAGTTGATGACGCCGACGTCCTCCCGCACGCACAGCGGCTGCAGCGCGTCCTCGAACACGGCCCGGTCTGCCAGGTTGTAGAGCGGCTGCAGCGTCTCGTAGCGCGCCAGTCCGTGGCGCCGGCTGGTGTCCAGCGCCAGGGCCAGGCGCTCCGCGCTGTAGTTCGACGCGCCAATCGCGCGCACCTTGCCGGCCTGGATCAGTTCGGTGAAGGCGCCCAGCGTGTCCTCCAGCGGGGTGTCCTGGTCGTCGTCGTGCGACTGGTAGAGATCGATATGGTCGGTCTGCAGGCGCCGCAGCGAGGCCTCGACCGCTGCGCGGATGTAGTCCGGCCGCAGACCCTGCTGCTGCGGGCCCATCGGCTTGCCAACCTTGGTCGCCAGCAGCACGCGGTCCCGCTTGCCGCTGGCCCGCAGCCACTTGCCGATCAGCGTCTCGGACTCGCCGCCGGTATGGCCCGGCACCCAGGCCGAGTAGACATCGGCGGTGTCGATCGCGTTGAATCCGGCATCCAGCCAGGCGTCCAGCAGCGAGAACGCGGTGCGCTCGTCGACCGTCCAGCCGAACACGTTGCCGCCGAACATCAGCGGGGAGATGCGCAGGCCGGAGCGGCCGAGGGGTTTGAATTGCATGCGGGCTCCTTGAAGTACGGATGGAATCAGACGAGGCCGAGTGCGCCGAGCAGCGCGCCGGCAGCGAGCAGCCAGAGCAGGTGGATCCGGGTGCGCCAGAGCACCAGGGCGGCCAGCGCGGTCAGCGCCCACAATGCCGCGTCGCGCCACGGATCGGTATGGGCGGCGGACAGCAGCCAGGCTGTCGCGATCATCAGGCCGACGACGATCGGGGCCATGCCCTGCTTGAAGGCACGCACCGCCCGCATGTCGCGGTTGCGGTGTCCCCAGTTGGCCGTCATGTACATCA
>JAEUOX010000210.1 GCA_016790475.1 Rhodoferax sp.
GCGGTCGCCTGGCGCAGCACCTCGGCCTCGCTGATCTGCCGCAGCCGGGCCTCGGCGGCGATGCCCTCGGCCAGCCGCCCGGTCAGCGTCTGGGACGGGTTGACCGCGTTGATGCGCACGCCCTGCGGCCCGTAGGCGGCCGCCAGCCCGGCGCTGGCCAGCATCAGCGCGGCATTCGCCGCACCCCCGGCCAGGTGCGTGCGCGTGGGGACCTTGCCCCCCATGCCCACCACGTTGACGATGGCGCCCTGCCCGCGCGCGGCCATGCGCTTGACCAGCGGATCCATCACGTTGATGCAGGCAAAGAACTTGGCCTGCATCGCCGCCATCCAGGCGCCCGGGTCGAGTTCGGCGAAGGGGGTGCGCACCGCGGCACCGGCGCTGCTGACCAGCACATCGACCGGTCCGCCCTGCGCCTCGACCGCCTCCACCAGCGCCCGCGCGGCGGCGGCATCGGTCAGGTCGGCACGGTGGCAGGCCACCGGCGCGCCATGCTCCCGCAGCTGCAGCGCCGCCTGGGCCAGGTGCTCCGCGCTGCGCCCGGCAATGCTCACGCGCGCACCTTCGCGCAGGAAGGCCTGGGCACATGCCAGACCGATGCCCCGGCTGCCGCCGGTGACCAGCACATGCCGGCCCTGGAGTTCGAGGTCCATGAAATCTCCGATCAGGGGCGCGCCGCGCTGCCACCGCGGCGGGCATGCAGAAAGCACGCCTGCCCGAGGATACCGAAGGCCAGCATCACGACCGAGGCCGACAGGCCGGCATCCGGGTGCAGCGTCACCAGCGCGGCGCTCAGCGCGCCGATCAGCATCTGCACGAAGCCGTACAGGCCGGACGCCGAACCGATCAGGCCTGGCACGATGCCCAGCACCTGTACCGACACGACCGGGCCGCACATGCCCGCGCCCATCGCATGCAGGAACATCAGTGCCACGATGGTTCCCACCTGAGGCCCCTGCAGCAGCGTCGACAGGAAGAAGGCCAGCGCACACAGCGCGCTGAGCCGGTGGGCGCCGATCATCAGCCGTTCGGCCGGCACGCGCCCCGCGAGGCGGCCGGCCAGCGCATTGCCGACCACGGCCCCGACGATCATCAGCCCCAGGTACAGCCCGACATCGGTCGGTGGCCGGTGCAGTTGCTGCACGAACAGGAAGGGCGCCGCGGTGATGTAGGCGTAGGTCGCGGTACTGGAACAGGCGCCGCCGATCGCCATCGCCACGAAGCGCGACGTGCCCAGAAGAACCCGGTAGTCCCTGCGGACCGAGGCCAGGCTGATGTGACCGACCGGGGAGCCGGTCTCCGGAAGCAGGCGCCAGGCAAGCAGCAGGTTCAGCGTACCCAGCCCGGCCAGCACCGCGAACACCGCACGCCAGCCCAGCGTCTGCGCCAGCGCGCCGCCCAGCAGCGGGGACAGGCCTGGCCCGATCATCGTCATCAGCCCCATCAGCGCTAGCCGGCGCACGGCGCGCTCCGCACCGTCGGTGTCGCGCACGATGGCGCGCGGCAGCAGCACGCCGACGCACCCGCCCAGCGCCTGCGCGAAGCGCGCGACGATCAGCAGGTGGACGTTGGGCGCGAAGGCGGCGGCCAGCCCGGCGGCTGTGAACAGCAGCAGGCCGCCGAGCAGCAGCGGCCGGCGCCCGAAGCTGTCCGATAGCGGGCCCACCACCAGCTGGCCCAGGCCCAGCGCGAAGATGTAGACGCTGATCGTCAGCTGCACCAGCGCCGCACTGCTGCCGAGATCCTGCGCCGCCACCGGCAGCGCCGGCACGAACATATGCATCGCGGACGTGCCGCTGAGCGTGATCAGCGCCAGCGGCCACAGCGGCACACGGACCGGGGGGCGCTCAGCCGCCATGCGGGCCACCCCGGAAATGGTCGTACGATGCGGGCGCTGGAGATTCCGAATGCACCCCTGGATTGTGACCCTTCTGCTGCTGGTGATGGCGCTGGTGCGCCCCGCGCTGGCCGGGCCGAACGAAGACGCCGATGCCGCCTATGCCCGGGGCGACTACGCGGCGGCGATGCAGGTCTACCGGGACCTCGCGGCACAGGGCGTCGCGCCGGCCCAGTTCAACCTGGGCGTGATGCACGACTTCGGCCAGGGCGTGGAGCGCGACCCGGTCGCCGCGGTGCGCTGGTACCGCGCGGCCGCCGTGCAGGGCCATGCCGGCGCGCAGTTCAACCTGGGTGGCATGTACTTCGAGGGTGCCGGCGTGCCGCAGGACAACCTGCGCGCCTACCTGTGGTTCACGCTGGCGGCCATCGCCGGGGCACCCGGCGCGACGCGCAACCGCACCAGCATCAGCCGGCTGCTGAGCCCGGACGACCTGGCCCGCGCCCAGCAGCTGGCGCGCGAGTGCCAGATCCGCAAGTACGCCGGCTGCGACTGACGCGGCCGGCGCAGCCTCAGTCGTCGTCGCCGCCCAGCGCACCGCCCAGCAGACCGCCGGCCCCGAAGCCGCCCAGCACCGAGCCTTCCTCCTTGGAGCCGCCGCGCTGCGGCGCGGCCGCAAACACGCGCGACGCGAGCCGCGAGAACGGCAGGCTCTGCAGCCAGATCGTGCCCGGGCCGGTCAGGCGGGCGAAGAACAGGCCTTCCCCGCCGAACAGCGCGGTCTTGATCTTGCCGACGAACTGGACCTCGAAATCCACCCCCGGCGTATAGGCCACCACGCAACCGGTGTCCACCAGCAGCGTCTGGCCGGCCGCCAGCTCGCGGCGCACGACGGTGCCGCCGGCATGCACGAACGCCAGGCCATCGCCGTCGAGCTTCTGCATGATGAAGCCCTCACCACCAAAGAAGCCGGTACTGAGCTTGCGCTGGAACGCGATGCCCAGCGAGACACCGCGCGCGGCGCACAGGAAGGCATCCTTCTGGCAGATCAGCGTGCCGCCGAGCTGGCGCAGGTCCATCGGGAGGATCTTGCCCGGGTAGGGCGCGGCGAACGCGACACGCTGCTTGCCGGCACCCTGGTTGGTGTAGACCGTCGTGAACAGCGACTCCCCGGTGACCAGGCGCTTGCCGGCGCCCAGCAGCTTGCCGAGGAAGCCGCCCTGGCCGGCGCCGCCATCGCCGAACACCGTGTCCATCGCGATGCCGGCGTCCATGAACATCAGGCTGCCGGCCTCACCGATCGCCGCCTCGCCCGGGTCGAGCTCGACCTCGACGAACTGCATCTCCGCACCGCGGATCTCGTAATCCACCACATCCATCGCCATGTCGGGGTTCTCCTGAGTCAGAAAGCTGCCTGTCAACGCATCGCGGCCAGTTCCCGGTCGAGCTGGGCCGCGTCGCCGAGGTTGAGCTGGACCAGCCGGCGCAGGTGCGTCATGCTGTCCAGATCGATATGGTCCCAGAACAGGCCCACATGGCCGTGCTCCGCGTGGGCTACCTTGACGTTGACTCGGATGTGCTCGTTGTCGACCAGCGTCAGCTCCAGCGCCAGCAGGGTGCCCGGCGTGATCGTCCAGCCCGGGGGTTGCGAGACCAGCGCCCCCTTGAGGGAGATGTTGAGCAGGCGCACCGCCGTGCTGCCCTGGGCACTGATCATGCGCACCGCGGTTTCGAAGGGCACGCGGCTGAAGTGGCGCTGGTTGGGTCCGGCATCGGTCATGGCCTGTCTCCTTGCGGATCAATCCTCGCTGTCATCGAACTTCGGCACGCAGCCAGGCACGACCGCATCGGCCCGGAACATCCACCACTGGCGCCGATTGGAATAGCCGGCGATCGTGACCTTGTCCCGCAGCACGCAGGCCCGCACCGCCTCGCGCAGGCCGAACAGCCAGCGCGTCTGCGGGGCCTGGGCCTGCCAGGCCACCGCCTCCTGGAACTGCAGTTCGGTGGGCTTGCGGAAGCCGAAATCCTTCATCGGGCGGTCGGCCATCAGCAGATTCTGCTCCTTCCAGCCGACCATGCCGATCTCGGCCGTCGGGCCGGCGATGGCGCCCGCCTTGCGCATGACACCCACGGCCGAGTTCGAGTCGTTGAGCAGGGGCGAGGCCCAGAAGCCCCAGACCAGCCAGAAGCAGGCGATGCCACCGGCCAGCGCATGCACGCCGCGCCGCGCCCGGAACAGCGCGGCACTGGCGAGGAACAGCGCCCCCATCACGATGAACATGAACCACAGCCAGCGGCCGCCCTCGGGCAGTTCGCGCTCCAGCACCATCTGGTTCATGCTGGCCCAGCGGCCCTGCAGGGCCCACCAACCGGCCAGCGCAAAGCCGGCCCCCAGCAGCAGTGCGGACATCAGTGCAGACCAGCGCAGCCAGGCGGCGTCCAGCACGCGCACCAGCGTCGGACCGAGCGCCAGCGCCAGCAGCGGCAGCATCGGCATCAGGTAGACCTCGCGCTTGCCGCCGGCCGCGCTGAAGAACAGGAACACCAGCAGGCACCAGCCCAGCAGCAGCAGGTAGCGCGCGTCGCGCTGCTGCCAGCCGGCCTTCCATTCGCGCCAGGCGGCGCCATAGGCCATCGACATCGGGAAGAAGTGGAAGACCAGCACCGGCACGAAGTACCAGAACTCCTGCGCATGGCCGCCGACCGAGCCGCCGTAACGCTTGGCGGTCTGGTGCAGCAGGATGTCGTTCACGTACTCCATGTACTCCGGCGTGCCATGCCACAGCGCAACCGACACCATCGGCACCAGCCACAGCAGGATCGCGCCGAAGAAGGCCAGCACGCCGCCGGCCCAGCGCCAGCCGTCACCCTGCGTCTGCGTGACGCCCACCCAGCCACCGCGGCGCGCCAGCACGTAGGGCAGCAGCAGCAGCAGCGCGATGACCCCGACGCCTTTCGTGATGACACCCAGGCCGGCCGCAAAGCAGCCGAGCCACCAGGCGCGCCAGTGCGGGCCGCGCAGCAGGTGCATCAGCAGGCCCCAGTTGGCCAGCGTGATCAGCGCCATCACGAGCGGATCGATCTGGGCGCGCTTGACCTGGTAGGCGAACTGGAAGCTTGCCAGCATCACCGCGGCAGCGACCAGGCCGACGCGGGGATTCCACAGGCGCCGGCCGATGTCCCAGGTCAGCGCCAGCGTGGCCAGCCCGGCCAGCAGCGAAGGCAGCAGGAACGCGATGCGCCAGTTGCCGGTGATCAGGTAGAACACCGCCTCCAGCCACATCAGCATCGGCGGCTTGTCGGAATACAGCTCGCTGCCGCGGTGCGGGAACAGCCAGTCCCCCGACGCGATCATCTGCCGGGCGACCAGCGTGAACCGGGGTTCGTCCGACGGCCACGGGTCCCGCAGGCCGATGCCGGCGCCCAGCACGACCAGCGCCACCAGCATCAGCAGCCAGAAATGGCGCCGATCCTGGTCGGTGGTCGCCGGCGCGGTGCTCATGGTGCGGTCTTGTCGGCGCTCTTGCGATCACGCCACAGGAACTGCAGGTTGCGGAAGTAGATGATCAGGCCGGTGCCCTGCCCGATGATGAAGACCGGATCGCGCCGGTGGATCGCGTAGGCCAGCAGCGTCGCCCCGCCGGCCATGCTGAAGTACCAGAAGGCGGAGGGGATCACGCTCTTCTTGACGCGCTCGCTCTGCAGCCACTGCACGATGAAGCGCGCCGAGAACAGGGCCTGCCCCAGCAGCCCGATGGCAAGCCAGGTCTTGTCGATGTCGATGTTCATGCGGAATCCTTGGTTCGCAGGCGCTCGACGCGCGGCACGCGGGCGCGCCGCTGCAGCCACATGACGCCCAGCATGTCGATGATGCCCACCCAGAGCCGGTTGCCGATGCCGTAGTGCGACTGCCCGTGCGTGCGGGACCGGTGGGCCACATGCACCGACTCCACCTGTCCGCCGGCCCGCCGCACGAGGGCGGGCAGGAAGCGGTGCATGTGGTCGAAATAGGGCAGGTTCAGGAAATCGGTACGGCCGAGCAGCTTCAGGCCGCAGCCGGTGTCGGGCGTGGCGTCACCGAGCAGGCGGGAACGCACGCCGTTCGCGATGCGCGAGGACAGCCGGCGCACCCAGGTGTCCTGGCGCTTGGCGCGCCAGCCGGCGATCAGCACCGGGCGCCCGCTGTTGGAAGCACCCAATGCCTTCCATCGGGCCAGCAGCGCCGGGATGTCGGCCGGGTCGTTCTGGCCGTCGCCGTCGAGCGTGGCGATCACGGTGCCGCGCGCGTGCAGCACGCCGGTGCGCACCGCGGTGCTCTGGCCACAGTTGTTCAGATGGCAGACCACCGTCAGCCAGGGGTGGGAGCCGGCGTAGTCGCGCAGGATGTCGCGGGTGTTGTCGCTGCTGCAGTCGTCGACGAACACCGCCTCGAAGGCCGTCACGCCCTGCAGCGCAGCAGCGATCTCGTCGAGCAGCGACACGACATTGCCGGACTCATTGTGGACCGGAACAACGACGGAGATCTCGGGGACCGCTTGGGACATGGCAAGGCGCTGGGACGGGGAAAAGCCCCCGATTGTCGCATTGCGGCGTCAGGCCGACGGCAGGCCGTACTGTGTCTCGACCGACATGCGCAGGCTCAGGCCGTCGGCCACCGCCTTGGAGCGCTCGACGTAGTAACCCAGCCCGGGCAGGGCCCGCAGGTTGTACGGGATGTCCGCCTGCGCGCAGTGCTCCAGAATGACCCACAGCGTGGCGCCGCGCCCGCTGTGGTTGGAATGGCCGCTCGCATCGAAGTTCTGGCACAGCAGCCGGGCCTGCGCCCGGGTCACCGCCGCCGGGCGGGTGCCGGGAAACTGGCCCAGCGGCTGCAGCAGTTCCTCGTCCTCCCCCTGGAAGCGGTCGGAGGTGCGGAACTCCGGCTCGCCATCACCGTCCGGCTGGCCGGTGCGGCGCAGGTGCTTCTCGCGCATCGGCCGCACACGGGCCGTTGCGGGCTCGATCTGGGTGCAGGACATGTAGGCGACCGCCCCGCTGAAGAACTGTTCCAGCGCCTTGTCGCGCGCCTCGTCCTCGGATGCGGCATCCACCACCAGCGTCTGGTACTGCTCCTGCACGACGCGTTCGACGAACACGAAGTACTTGCCCGGCACGATCGGGCTGTGGACGGCCGCCGACTTCTTCATCCATCTCTCCTG
Source organism: Rhodoferax sp. (assembly GCA_016790475.1). Classification (GTDB taxonomy): domain Bacteria; phylum Pseudomonadota; class Gammaproteobacteria; order Burkholderiales; family Burkholderiaceae_C; genus CAISIP01. The sequence continues at coordinate 7,039 of JAEUOX010000210.1, forward strand.
AAGGATCAGGGAACCAGGCGCTCCAGCCCCCCCATGTACGGACGCAGCGCCTCGGGCACGGTCACCGAACCGTCGGCGTTCTGGTAGTTCTCGAGCACGGCCACCAGCGTGCGTCCGACCGCGAGGCCGGACCCGTTGAGCGTGTGCACGAGTTCGTTCTTGCCCTGGGCGTTCTTGAAGCGGGCCTGCAGACGGCGGGCCTGGAAGGCCTCGCAGTTCGACACCGAGCTGATCTCGCGGTAGGTGTTCTGCGCCGGCAGCCAGACCTCCAGATCATGCGTGCGGGCCGCCGACGGCCCCATGTCGCCGGTGCACAGCGCCATCACGCGGTAGGGCAGCCCGAGCTTCTGCAGGATCGCCTCGGCATGGCGCGTCATGTCCTCCAGCGCCTCGTAGCTCCGGTCGGGGTGCACGATCTGCACCATCTCGACCTTGTCGAACTGGTGCTGGCGGATCATGCCGCGGGTGTCGCGCCCGTGGCTGCCGGCCTCGGAGCGGAAGCAGGGCGTGTGGGCCGTGAGGCGGATCGGCAGCTCTGCCTCCGAGACGACGACGTCCCGCACGAAATTGGTCAGCGTGACCTCGCTGGTCGGGATGAGGTAGAGCGCGGTGCCGTCGCCATCGCCGCCTTCCTGGCCACCCTTCTTCGCGGCGAACAGGTCGCCCTCGAACTTGGGCAGTTGCCCGGTCCCGCGCAGCGTGTCGCCATTGACGATGTAGGGCGTATAGCACTCGGTGTAGCCATGCTCCCGGGTTTGCACGTCCAGCATGAACTGCGCGAGCGCCCGGTGCAAGCGGGCGATGCCGCCCTTCATGACGGTGAAGCGCGCGCCGGTGAGCTTGATGCCCAGATCGAAATCCAGCCCGAGCGGCGTGCCGACATCGACATGGTCGCGCACCGTGAATTCCAGGCTGCGCGGCGTGCCCCAGGTCCGCAGCACGACGTTGCCGTGCTCGTCCGCACCCACCGGCACGCTGGCATGCGGCAGATTGGGTACGGCGAGCAGCAGCGCCTGCAGCTCGGACTGGATCTGCTCCAGCCGGGCCGCCGAAGTTTCCAGCGTGCCCTTGATGCCGGCCACCTCGGCCATCACCTGATCGACCTCCGCCTGCCCTGCCGCCCCCTTGGACTTCAGCTGCCCGATCTGGCGGCTCAGCGTGTTGCGCCGGTTCTGGAGCTCCTCGGTGCGGGTCTGGATGGTCTTGCGTTCGGATTCGAGGGCGCTGAAGCGTTCGACGTCCAGGAACGGCTGCGGTGATTTGCGCGTCTCCAGGCGGGCGACGGCCGCCGCGAGGTCCTTGCGCAGGTAGTTGATGTCGAGCATGGCGGAATTCTAGTGGGGGGTCTGCCCGTCGATGCGCAGGCCCTTGGGCAGCGGAAACTTGACGGTCTCCTCGATGCCGGCGAGCTTGCGGATCGACACCGCGCCCAGCGCCTTGAGCCGTTCGGTGACCTGTTGCACCAGTACCTCCGGCGCGGACGCGCCGGCGGTGAGCCCGACGCGCTGGCGGCCCTCGAACCACTCCGGACGCAGCTCATCGGCGCTGTCGACCATGTGGCTGTCGGTGCCCAGCTTGCGCGCCACCTCGCGCAGCCGGTTGCTGTTGGAGCTGGTCGGGCTGCCAACGACGATCACCACATCCACCTGCGGGCTCATCAGCTTGACGGCGTCCTGCCGGTTCTGCGTCGCGTAGCAGATGTCCTGCTGCTTGGGCTCGCGCACCATCGGGAAACGGGCCTTGACGGCGGCGGCGATCTCGGCGGCATCGTCGACGCTCAGCGTGGTCTGCGTCACGACCGCCAGGCGCTCGACCTGGCTCGGCCGGACCCGGGCGACATCGGCCACGTCCTCGACCAGATGGATGCCGCTGTCGAGCTGGCCCATCGTGCCCTCGACCTCCGGGTGGCCCTTGTGACCGATCATGATGAACTCGAAGCCCTCGCGGTGCAGCTTGGCCACCTCGACATGCACCTTGGTCACCAGCGGGCAGGTCGCGTCGAAGATCCGGAAGCCGCGGGCGCGCGCATCGTCCTGGATCGCCCGGCTGACGCCATGGGCCGAGAACACCAGCGTGGCGCCGGGCGGGACGTCATCGAGCTCCTCGATGAAGATCGCTCCCTTGGCCTTGAGGTCGTTCACGACATAGGTGTTGTGGACGATCTCGTGGCGCACGTAGATCGGCGCGCCGAACTTGCGCAACGCCTGCTCGACGATCTCGATCGCGCGGTCCACACCGGCGCAGAAGCCGCGCGGCTCGGCGAGCAGGATCTCGCTCGGAGAAACGGAAAGATTCACAGGACCCCCACGAGATGCACCTCGAAGACGACCGGCTGGCCGGCCAGAGGATGGTTGAAATCCACCAGCAGCGCCTGCGGGCTGTCCGGGTGGCCGACCTGGACCACCGCGCCGGCATAACTGCCCTGCCCGTCGGGCGTCGGAAACTGCACGACGTCACCGACCTGGTAGGTCTCGGCGGGGTCGCCCAGCCGGTCCAGCAGGCTGCGGGCCACCCATTGCTGCATGTCGTCCTTGCGCTCGCCGAAGGCCGCGCCCGCCGGCAGCTCGAACACCTTCCGGCTGCCTTCGGCCAGACCGATCAGGCACTGCTCCACCGCCGGGGACAGCTCGCCCGTGCCCAGGCACAGCGTGGCAGGCTTGTCATTGAAAGTGTTGATGATGTCGCCGGCCGGCCCGCCCAGGCGGTAGTGCAGCGTCAAGAATGAGCCTGGCTGGACGGTGGGTACGGGAGATGTCATGGTGGCCTCGGTCATCCGCGCCATTGTAGAAAGCCGCCCGCCCCCCGCCGCCCCCTGCAATGACTGTGCACCAACTGCCCCCCGACTCCCGCCCGCGCGAGAAGCTGCTGGCGCGCGGCCCCGCCGCGCTGGCCGACGCCGAGCTGCTGGCCCTGCTGCTGCGCACCGGCATCCGCGGCAAGGGCGTGCTGCAGATGGCCGACGAGCTGCTGCGCCCGGCAGGCGCCCACGGCGCGCCCGGCACCGGCTTCGATGGCATCGCCGGGCTGCTGCATGCGAGCGAGCAGGACCTGCGGCGCGTCAAGGGCCTGGGGCCGGCCAAGCGCGCCGAGCTGCTGGCGGTCCTGGAACTGGCACGCCGGGCGATGGCCCAGCAGCTGCGCGAACGCGCGGTGTTCGCATCACCGGGTGCCGTCAAGCACTATCTGCAGATGCAGCTGGCCGCACGCACCCACGAGGTATTCGCGGTGCTGTTCCTCGATGCGCAGAACCGCCTGGTCGCGACGGAGGAGCTGTTCCGCGGCACGCTGACGCAGACCAGCGTCTACCCCCGCGAAGTCGTGCTGCGGGCGCTGTACCACCACAGCGCGTCGGTGGTGCTGGCGCACAACCATCCCAGCGGCTCGGTGCAGCCGTCCCGGGCCGACGAAGCGCTGACGCAGACGCTGAAATCGGCGCTGGCGCTCGTCGACGTGCGGGTGCTCGACCATGTCATCGTGGCGCCCGGCCATGCGCTGTCGATGGCCGAGCAGGGGCTGTTGTAGGGCTGCTGGCGCGCCCGGCGCATCGCCGGTGCGGGCGTGGTAACGTCCGATCGACCCTGCTTCTCCGCCTTCCGCCATGCGCTCCGAACCGCCCCGCCTGCGATCCCTGACCGACCTCCAGCAGGTGAAGCAGGCACTGGCCCGGCGCGCGGAGGAAGAGGCCGCCGCCAGGCACCAGCAGGAGGAGGCGCGCAAGCGCGAAGCGAGTGCGCGCGAGCTGTTCGTGCGGGCTGCCGGGGCGGTCCAGGCGCTGCCCGACACCCGCAAGGCCCGGCTGGCGACCCCGCCCCCGTCCCCGATTCCGCGCCAGCGCCTGCGCGACCAGGCGGCGGTGCTGCAAGAAGCGCTCAGCGACGAGTTCGATGTCAGCACGCTGCTCGACGTGGACGACCAGCTGAGCTTTCGCCGCCCCGGCATCGGCAGCGACGTGACGCGCAAGCTGCGCAAGGGAGACTGGAGCATCCAGCGCGAACTCGACCTGCACGGCCTGCGTTCCGACGACGCCCGTGCCGCGTTGAGCGGGTTCATCCGCGACGCCTGCCAGCAGGGCATCCGCTGCGTGCGCATCGTGCACGGCAAGGGACTCGGCTCCCCGGGCAAGGCGCCGGTCCTCAAGCACAAGGTGCACGGCTGGCTGGTGCAGAAAAGTCAGATCCTGGCCTTCGTGCAGGCGCGGCCGGCCCAGGGCGGGGCCGGCGCGCTGGTCGTGCTGTTGCAGGCCGCGTCGGAAACAAAAAACCCCTCGACGGCGAGGGGTTCGACCGGGGGCGCGGGCTGAGCACCCGCCGCGGCTTCAGCGCCGGCTGCCACGGCGGCGCGCCGCGCAGCCGATCAACCCCAGACCCGCCATCAGCAGCGCCCAGGACTCCGGCTCGGGCACCGGCGCGGCGGTAATCGTGAACTGCAGCACGTTCTGCGGCTGGGCCAGGATGCTTGCGTAGACCCCGCCTTCAGCGCGCAGCGTCAGCGACGCGTCGCTGACAGTCAGCGTCTGGAAGCTGCCATGGGCGGAATCGGCGGAATCGGCGAAGAAGCCGGAGCGGACATCCGTCTCGTCGGTCGTGACGATCTTGGACAGGACACCACCGACCGGCACGCTGGCCCCGCCATCGAAGGAAAGCTGGCCGGTGGCGGTCATCGTCGTCAGCGCGCCGCTGCCGACCTCGTTGAAAACCACATTGCCGATGAAGCTGCTCAGGGGACCGCTCAACGTCCAGCCTGGCTTGGCGGTGATCGTGAAGCTCGGCAGCAGGAATGTCTGTTCCACCTCAACACCCCCCAGGCTGATGACCTTGAGGGACGACGGTAGGCTCCAGCCGAATCCGGTCGAGCCGCCACCGCCACTGGTCGAGAATGACGGATAGCCCAGATTGGTGGTTTCGTCGAAGCTGAGCGAGAAGGCGTCGTATTCGACAACCGCCGCGGACGCCATGGACAGGCTGGCGGAAAGAAAAACGCCGGCGAGAAGCTGCTTGATGGCCATGATCACTCCCTGAAATTGTGCGAGCCCGGATTCGCATCCGGTTTATCGCATTTTTCGTGCCGGGAGGCAGTAGCCCGTTCGGACTATACGGCCCGGTTCGGCTGGCGAAACAAGCGCGGACATCCGGGCGGCGCGCAGCGTCGACAATCGAACCTTGATGTCCCCGATAGCCGCCTTTTTCCGCGTTCCCGGCCTCGATCCGGTCGTGCAGCGGAGCTATCGGCGCGAGCAGCTCACGGAGCTTACGCTGCCGGTGGCGCTGGGCCTGATGGAGGGCGGCTTCGTGTCGGTGGTGGCCGCCAAGGCCTTCGACGTGCCTCCCTGGGTGATCGCCGTCATCTCCGCGGCGCCGATGTTCGGCAATCTGTCGAGCTATTTCTGGAACCACCTGGCGGCCGCCCGGCCCAAGGTGCCGATGGTCACGCTGCTGCAGGCGCTGGTGCTGGTGTGCGTCGTGGCCATCGCCGTGACCCCGCGCTCCGAGGTGTCCACTTGGGTGCTGCTGGGCAGCGTGGTGCTGGCCCGCGTGCTGATTGCCGGCATCTGGACGGTGCGCAGCGTGACCTGGAGCCTGAACTACCCGCGCGCACTGCGCGCCACGGTGACGTCGCGCCTGCAGGCACTGGCCAGCCTGATCATCGTGCTGTCGACCAGCCTCGCCGGGCTGGCGCTGGACACCCACCCGGAGAGCTTTCGCTGGCTCTACGCAGGCGGCGCGCTGATCGGCGCCATCGGTGTCTGGGCCTACCGCGACGTGGTCGTCATCGGCGAGAAGCGCCAGCAGGTGCTGGAGCGGCGCGGCCAGCGCGACCCGGGCAACCGCAATGCGTTCTTCGCGATCCTGCGCTCCGACCGCCGCTATGCGCGCTACCAGTGGCACCAGTTCGTATCCGGCTTTGCCAACATGATGCTCGAGCCGCCGCTGGTGTACGTGCTCACGAAGCAGATCGGGGCCAGCTACGCCGCCAGCATCGGCATCATGATGCTGATCCCGTTCCTGCTGAATCTGGCCACGATGCCGCTGTGGGCCCGTTACCTCGACCGGGTGCATGTCGCGGAGTTCCGGGCCCGGCAGAACCTGCTGTGGGTGATCGGCGTCGTGATCATGTTCTGGGGCGCCTGGACCCTCTCGCTGTGGTGGCTGGCGGTGGGCCGCTTCGTCTGCGGCATCACCAACGGCGGCGGCTCGCTGGCCTGGCAGCTGGGACACAACGACTTTGCCCCCCGGGACCAGCTCTCGGCCTACATGGGCATCCATGTCACGCTGACCGGTGTTCGCGGGGCCTTCGCGCCCTTCCTGGGCATGGCGCTGTATCTGGGCTGGGACGCCAAGGGTCATGTCCCGGGCAGCACCGGCATGGGAGCCTGGCTGTTCCTGCTGGCGGCCGTGATGGCGGTGGTGGCCTGGCGCGGCTTCCATGTGCTGCAGAAGGAGATCGGGCCCCGCGTGCCGACACGCTGAGGCCGGTGCCAGGGCATCACACGCCCTGGTTGCGCATCCAGTCGGCGGTCTGGAAGAAGCTCTTCTTCAGCCGCAGCCGCAGTTCCTGCGGCACGCCGGTCTCCTGCATCGCCTGGTCCATGCACGCGAGCCACTGGTCCCGCTCGACGATACCGATCGCGAAGGGCAGGTGCCGCGCCCGCAGCCGCGGATGGCCGAAGCGGTCGGTGTAGTACGACGGGCCACCCAGCCAGCCGCAGAGGAACCAGAACAGCTTCTGGCGCGCGTTGTCCAGCGTGGAGCCGTGCGCCGCGCGCAAGGCGGCGTAGCCCGGCTCCAGATCCATCAGGTCGTAGAAACGGCCGGCCAGCGCCTGCACGGCGTCCTCGCCGCCGATCTGCGCATAGGGCGTCGGGCTCTCCGAAGCTTCCTCGCTCATGTCACCGCGCGCCGCAGCGTGTCCACCACCGGGCGGCGCAGCACATCCCGCAGGCCCCACCATCCGGCCAGCATCGCCAGCACGGCACCCGCGGCGGCGCCAGCGAGCGGCACCAGCGGCGAGGCCGTCCAGACGAAATCGAACACGAACTTCGCCAGCCCCCAGCCGACACCCATGGCCACCGCGCTGGCCAGGAAGCCCGCCAGCAGGCCGACACCGGCCAGCTCGGCACGTTGCACCTGGCGCAGCAGCCGCCCCTGGGCCCCCACCGCCCGCATGATCGCGTACTCGCGGGCGCGCTCCTCGCGGGTCGCGGTGATGGCGGCGAACAGCACCACCAGGCCGGCAGCCAGCGTGAAGCCGAACAGGAACTCCACCGCGCGCACGACCTGATCGAGCACGCGCTGCACCTGCTGCAGCGTCGCGCTGATGTCGACATTCGTGATGTTCGGGAATTCGCGCACCAGCGCGTTGTCGAAGCCGGCCGTCGCCGGCGCCTTGAAGGCGCTCATGTAGGTCGTCGGCAGGTCGGGCATCTGGTCCACCGGGTACATCGCATAGAAGTTGGCCCGCATCGACCCCCAGTCCACCTTGCGGATCGACGTGATGCGGGCATCCACCGGCATCCCGCCGATGTCGAAGCGCAACTGGTCGCCCAGCTTCACCTTCAGCGTCGCGGCGATGCTCTCCTCGATGCTGATCGCGCCGGCTTCTCCTGCCGTCCAGCGCCCGGCGATGACCTGGTTGTGCTGCGGCTGCGTGGCGCTGTGGGACAGGTTGAACTCCCGGTCGACCATGCGCTTGGCGCGCTCCTCGGTGAAGTCGTCCGGCGACATCGCGCGCCCGTTGATCGCCACCAGGCGCCCGCGGATCATCGGGTACCAGTCATAGCGGGCCACCCCGGCACGCTGCAGCGCACCACGGAAGGCCTCGCCCTGCTCCGGCATCACGTTGATGACGAAGCGGTTCGGTGCGTCCGGCGGCGTCGCCTTGCGCCAGCTGCTGATCAG
>JAEUOX010000252.1 GCA_016790475.1 Rhodoferax sp.
CCAGGCGCGGAATGTCCCGTAGCTGCCGAAAGCCAGCAGCGTGCCGGCAGCGTCCTCGATGCCCAGCACCGGAAAGCCGCCCTTGTCCTTGGCGGCGAACCACGGCTCCATGCTGGCCAGCACACGGGGCTGGTAGTCGTACAGCGCGGTGGAGGTCAAGATCGCGTCATTGAAGATGTCCAGGATCGCCTGGGCGTGGCGGGCGTGCGTGCAAAGGATCATCGGGGGGCGGGTCATGGGCGGCTCCGGCAGCGGTGGTGCGCCACTGTACGACGGACCCGGGGCACTGCCGCCGCGGCGCCGCGCGCTACCATCGGAATTTTGCGCCGCCATGCACACCGAGAGCCTCTCCCACTGGACCCATGACCATGTGTTCGATCACGGCAACGACGCGGCCGAGCGCGGCACGCGGGCCGTGATGTGGATCACGGCCGCGACCATGGTCGTCGAGATCCTGGCCGGCTGGTGGTTCAATTCGATGGCCCTGCTGGCCGATGGCTGGCACATGAGCTCCCACGCGGTGGCGATTGGTCTGTCGGCCTTTGCCTACGCGTCGGCCCGGCGCTATGAACAAGACCCCCGCTTCGCGTTCGGCACTTGGAAGATCGAGATCCTCGGCGGCTTCGCCAGTGCAGTGTTCCTGCTCGGCGTGGCCGTGATGATGGTGGTCGCCTCCATCGAGCGCCTTCTGGCGCCCGCGCCGATCCAGTATCCGCAGGCGATGGCGGTCGCCGTGCTGTGCCTGACGGTGAACCTGGCCTGTGCGTTGATTCTCGGCCGGGCCCGGCACCACGGGCATCATCACGGACATGGGCATGGGCACCACCAGGATCACGGACACGGACAGCACGCCCGCCAGGGCCACCACCACCATGACCTGAACCTGCAGTCCGCCTACCTGCATGTGATCGCCGATGCGGCGACCTCGGTGCTTGCCATCACTGCGCTACTGGCTGGCTGGATGCTGGGCTGGTCCTGGCTGGACCCGGTCATGGGCATCCTCGGCGCGGC
>JAEUOX010000362.1 GCA_016790475.1 Rhodoferax sp.
GGTGCCGGTGCTGCAGGTGGTGGCCTCGGCCTCCGACGAGCCGGACTACGGGCTGGACATCAACCTGTGGGAGGACAGCCCTTCGGACTGGGGCAAGGTCTACGGCTTCGGCAAGCTGCCGTTCGGCAACCCGGCGCTGTACTACGCGACGCAGGCGCCCTTCCACATGGGCTTCTACCACCAGGACTGGCTGATCTACCAGGCGGCGCCCTTCCTGAAGCGCACGTTGCCGCTGCTGCGGACCCACCAGTACACGACACTGGCCGCGCTGGCGTTCCGGACCGGCCACACCTACTGGGGCTGGCGCTTCACCGGTCTGGCCCTGCACTATGTACAAGACCTGACGCAGCCCTACCACGCCAACCTGGCGCCCGGTGACTCCACGTTCCGGATGATCAGCGCGAACGTGCTGGCGATGGCCGGGCTGCCGCGCCAGCGCGACGACCTGATCGTGCTGCTGTCCAACCGCCACTTGGCGCTGGAGAAATACCAGAACGAGCGCCTGCAGGCCGCGGCCCGGGCCGCGCAGGACACGCCGCTGGAATCCGCACTGCGCCGTTCGGAGCGCGACGCCAGCTACCCGGCCTGGAGCGACCTCTACCCGCGCGACGTCGTCGCCAGCCAGAGCTCTGCGGCCGGGGTCCGGACCGCCGCCGCGATCGTCGCCGCGATGCCGCCGGGTTTCGTGTCCGACCCGTCCTTCGATTTTGGCGTCAAGGAGTCCGGCATCGACCTGACGGCGGCGATGGCGAAGCAGGATCCGGCGCGCCGCGCCGACCTGGACGCGCTGGTGGCCGAACTGCTGGAGAACTTCGGATCCCACAGCCGCAACACGATCCGCGGCGTGCTGAAGGCCGGCGCCCGGCCCTGACCTCGCCGGCGTGGGTCAGCCCCAGTACAGCAGCGCGTCGCGTCCGTCGACGAGCAGGTCCACCGGCGCCCCGAAGGGCAGGATCACCTTCGTCGGCACGTGGCCCATCGGCAGGTTCTGCAGCACCGGCACCCGGATCTTGCTGCGCAGCCAGTCGACCACGGTCTGCAACCGGAAGCCCTTGTCGTTCGGCGCCACGCTGAAGCGCGTGAACTGCCCCAGCACGATCGCCTTCTGCTGCGCCAGGATGCCGGCATGCAGCAGCTGCGTCAGCATCCGCTCGATCCGGTAGGGGTGCTCCGACACGTCCTCCAGCACCAGCACGCCGCCCTTCACCTGCGGCAGGTAAGGCGTTCCCACCAGCGCGGTCAGCACCGACAGGTTGCCGCCCCACAGCACCGCCTTGCGAATGGCGCGCGGTCGGGCGGATGCAGCGCTTGCCATCTCGGCAACGCGGGGCCGCGGCAACTGCCAGCCGGCGCCCTCGGCCTGGCCCTGCAGCAGATCGTCCAGGCAGGCCAGCGCGATGTCATCGGGCGTGTCCGGCGCACCCAGGTCGTCATGGATCGCCGGGCCGATCCAGGTGGTCGCACCGGTGCGCGCGTACAGCGCACACTGCAGAGCCGTGAAGTCGCTGAAGCCCATGAAGCGGGTGCCGCGCTCGACCGCGCGGGCCAGCGCCGGGTAACGGATGTCCGGCAGCAGCCGGGTCAGCCCGTAGCCGCCGCGGCTGATCATTGCCAGGTCGGCGCCGCTGGCGGCGGCCCGGTGGATCGCGGCCAGCCGGGTCGCATCGTCACCGGCAAAACGCATGTGTGTGGCCAGGGCGTCCGGGTCGACCTCGACCGCATGGCCCAGCGCCTCCAGGCGCCGGACGCCGCGGCGGAACGCGGCCTTGTCGCGCTGCGCGCTGGACGGGGAATAGATATAGATGTGGCTCATGGCAGGGGCGGAATGGTGCCCCGATTATGGGCGGGCCGGCACCTCAGGCGCCGCCGCCGAAGGCCTGCAGTGCCGCACGGGCCACGGCCTCGCCATGCTCCTGCACGAAATGCCCGGCCTGCGGCAGCACCAGCGGTGGCGGCGCGCCCTGCACCGTGCGCTGCAGTACCTCCATGACCGGCGGCCCCAGCACCGGATCGAGCGCGCCGACGGCCAGCAGACTGCGACCGCGCCATTGCGTGCGCCAGAACTCCGCGGCCGCACGCGACACGGCGGCGCCATCGTCCTGCGGCAGCTCCGGCACCCGTGCCGGGAAGGCCCGCAGCGCGGCCCGGTGGCCGCTGTCGGGAAACGGCGCCGCATAGGCGGCGCATTCCGCCGGCTGCATGTGGGGGTTGCCCCGTGCGAACAGCCGCGCAATGTCGTAGTCGGGGTTGCGGGCACACATGTCCCGCCAGGCCAGGAAGCCCGGGCTGAGCGGTGCCTCACCGGTGGCCAGCATGGTGTTCATCGCCAGCAGCGCGGTGTAGCGCGCCGGGGCCTCCATCGGCAGCGTCAGGCCCAGCAGGCCGCCCCAGTCCTGCACCACCAGCACCACGCGGTGCAGGTCCAGGCGCTCGACGAACTCCAGCAGTACCTGCCGATGCCAGCCGAAGGTATGGCGGGCCTCGCGTTTGGGCTTGTCGCTCTTTCCAAAGCCGGGCAAGTCGGGCGCTACGACGCGGTCTCCGGCCGCCAGGAAGATCGGGATCATCCGGCGGTAGAGATAACTCCAGGCCGGGTTGCCATGCAGGCACAGCCAGGTGCGCGGCGCCTGGCGCGGCCCCTCGTCCAGGTAGTGCATGCGCAGGCCGTCGAGCGCCGGCAGGTCGGCCAGGTAGTGGGCGGGCCAGGGGTAGCCGGGCAGTTCCGCAAAGCGCTGCTCCGGCGTGCGCAGCGCATCCTCGCGCAGGCTCTGCGTGCTGCGCCGCGTCTCCTCCCGGCGCGTCACGAAGAAGCTGCTCAGCAGCGCGCCGCACTCGCCGGCCAGCACGCCGCCCTGCACCTGCGTCTGGTGGTTCAGCCGGGGCTGCGCGAACAGGTCGATCACCGAGCCGGCCGCGCCGGTCTTCGGATCGGGCGCACCGAAGACGACCCGCGCCAGCCGCGCATGCAGCATCGCACCGGCGCACATCGCACAGGGCTCCAGCGTGACGAACAGCGTGCAGCCGTCCAGCCGGTAGTTGCCCACCGCCAGCGCGGCCGCCCGTAGCGCCTCGATCTCGGCATGGGCGCTCGGGTCATGGTGCCCCACCGGCCGGTTGTGCCCGACGCCCAGCACCTGGCCGTCGCGCACGACGACGGCGCCCACCGGCACCTCGCCCTGCGCGCCGGCCTGCCGCGCCTGCTGCAGCGCCAGCGCCATCCAGTGGGCGTCATCCGGCGGTGCCATGCCCTGCCTCGCCGCCTGGCGCTGCTGACTCCGGTGCGGGTGCGCCCATGCCCAGCCGGTCCATCCAGCGCAGCAGCGCCTGTCCGGTGTCCCCCTGCTGCGCATACGCGGCCCGCATGCCGGCGAAGGCCTCCGGCCGGTGCTGGTTCATCTTGACCTTGCATTGCAGCCGGACCACCTCCAGCTCGAAGGCCACGATGCCGCCCAGCATGCGCTGCTGGTAGTCGGCTTGCAGGCCGCGCCACTGCGCCTCGTAGGCCGGGTCGTGGTCGCGGATCAGCTTCTTCAGCAGGCGGTCCTTCGGCTCGGGCGCGTGCAGCAGCCGCGCCTGCACCTGGCAATGCACCGCCAGGTAGTTCCAGGTCGGCACCCGGACCAGATCCGGGTAGACCTTCGGCGACAGGTAGGCCTGCGGTCCCATGAAAGTCACCAGGGCCTGCGGGCGCGCCTGCAGGTACTGCCAGTGCGGATTGGGCCGGGCGCAGTGGCCATGCAGCACGAGCGCCTCGCCGCGTTCCTCCAGGTGCAGCGGCACGTGGGTCACGAACGGAAAGCCGTCGTCGTCATTGCTGACCAGACTGCCAAGCGGATGGCTGCGCATCAGGTCGAGCGCCATCTGGCGGTCGGTGGCCTCGAAGTGGCGGGGCAGGTAGAGGGACATGGGCACGACTTTAGCCCATGCCCACCCGGGGAACCAGAGGGCGCCCGGCCGCGGCCACGGCTCAGCGGGTCTGGAGCAGGGCCTCCAGCTTCTCGAAGCTGCCGGTCCACCCGCCGGTCATCCCGGTGCGTTGCTGCACGAATTCCGCGATGTCTTCCGCGGTCGCATCCATCGGCTCCCAGCGCACGGTGACGCGCGTCATCTGCGCCTCCTCCGCGACGAGTTCGACCGTCGTGCGCATGGCCAATGGCCAATGGGGGAAGAAGGCTGGCCGGATGACCCGCTCCTCGGCGTCGCAGAACTGCTGCAGGTAGACGACGCGCGAGGGCCGGGTCAACTCCCGGTACTGCACGCGGCCGTACATCGGCTCGCCGCCGGTGAAGGTCATCGCATAGAACGAGGTGCCGCCGACCCGGGGTTCGGCCCGCAGGAAGCGCATCGTCGCGCCGGTCGGGGGCATCCACTGTGCCAGATGCTCCGGATCGGTCCACATCGTGTAGAGCGTGTCAATGTCGGCCGCAAACGATCGGGCGATCACGAACAGCTCCCGGCCGGCATGCCGCTTGCCAAGGTACTCGGCCAGCCGGTCCCAGGTGGACTCGCCACCGGCCTGCCGGATGAAGCCACTCATCTGCACCGCCACCTCCGGCGTCGGGAAGGTCATGCTCATGTCGAGCTGCGTGCGGCCGTCGCGCTCGGTGAACAGCGCCGTGACGCGGAACAGCGGCGGGCGGTCCTGGTGGCCGCCATGGTCGTAGACCAGACGCTGCATCGGCACCACGTCCAGGTAGGCGGTGGTGTTCTCGTAGTCCGTCCCGTCCGGGCCGTGCATCGTGTAGTGCCAGTGGCCGCCGGTGCGCAGGTCACGGCTGTGCGTGGTGATCGTGAAGCCGCGCGGGCCCCACCACTGGGCCACCTCGTCGGGCTGGGTCCATGCGTCCCAGACGGCCTGCAAGGGCGCGTCATAGAGGCGCGAGAGGGAGATCACGTTGTCCTTAATCCGGGAGGCCATCGGGTGTTCCTTTCGATTGGGCTTTGGTTTTCAAATAGGCGTCGAGCCGGTCGAGCCGGTCCTCCCACGCGATCCGGTGCTGCTCCATCCAGTCCACGGCATCCTGCAGCGGCTCGGGGTTGAGCTGGCATGGACGCCACTGGGCATTGCGACCCTTGGTCACCAGACCGGCGCCCTCCAGCACCTTGAGGTGCTTGGTGACGGCGGGCAGGCTCATCGTGCCCAGGAAGGGCTGTGCGAGTTCCGACACGGTGGCCTCCCCCCGGGAGAGCCGGACCAGCATCGCGCGCCGGGTCGGGTCGGCCAGCGCGGCAAAGGTGCGGGTGAGCTTGTCCTGCATCGGGGTTAACTGGATAGCTAATTAACTATTAAGTTAATTATTAGGTGAAGCCGGATCGCTGTCAACGGCTGACATCGCGATCACCGCAAGCGTGAGGTCAGGTGGAACAGTGGCCAGCCTGGGGCTGCGGCACGACAGGCGGATGGTTGCCTGCCTAGGCCGGACGGGGGCGGTCCTCGGTGGAGAGGATCACTCCCACTCTATTGTCAACAGCCGGGCGCTCTTCATAGGTAAGCACCGAGCTTCGTGGGCCGGAGATCGGCCGGATACCGACATTTCTACCGTCGCTGCGCAGAGAATTTCGTGAGCGCTTCTTATGACCTTCAGCGATGAAGCGCGCGACGTTGTCCTCAGCGAGGCAGAGGCCTGAAGCAAAGGCCCCTCTTGACGGTATCCGGTGGCAAGTCGCTGGGGTCAATGACGGTATTCCTGGAGTCGGTGACGGTATTGCATCCTCTGGCCGCCCCGCCCGGCCTTCGACCTCGTCCGGGAGTATGACTCACCTCTCAAACGGGGCGGACCATTGACGGTACCAACAGCCGCCGCCGGCCGGTCCCGTCGGTATCAGCGGGCCGTGTGACGGTATGCGGGGCGGCCGTTCTCGGAGGGCCCTACGCAACTCAAGACCTTAGGACAGAGATCGCCCGTCTCTGCTGCCGTTCGCGGTTTCGCGAACAGGCCTGGCAGTCCAGACTTGGAAGCGAGCAGCGCAGGGCTGCACAGGTATCGAAGCGCGCCGCGAGTGCCGCAGCGCCTCGCGAAAGTTGACCTTTCGGGGCGCTCTGCCGCGGAAGGACGCCACATGCGCGCCGCGAGCCGATGCCATGTCAGGCGACGTTCGTGCGGACGCGATCGAAGCCGAGGTGATGCATGCACTCGCGAAGGATGATGATCGCGGCGGTGGCTTCCCGACCGTGAGCCGATCCGACCGCTGAAGCGGGCATGCCCAGCGCCCTTGAGGCCAGGCCCTGGAACAGGGATTCGACGTCGTGGCGCGTCAGAGACACACCCGGCACGTCAAGCCCCGGCAGGCTCAGCAGGACGGCCTCCGCAGTGACGAGTTCGCCTTGTACGCCGTGCGCGAGGCGCGAGCGGGACAGAGCGTCTTCGACCACATCGATCGCTCGCTCGAGTTCCGACGGCGTCGGCGGCTCATGGCGGAGCACGTCCTCGGTCAGGTCACGCAACCCCACCGGCAAGGTAACCGTTTCGGTGCTGTCGAACTCGAGCACGGTCGACCGCGCCAGCAGGCACACGCGAACGGGTGATGGCGTCATGACGGGGTCGCTCCAAGATGGTCGGCCACGCGCCTGACGACGCGTGCGTCGATGCCGTGGGCGAGCCCGGGAAAGAGGTCCACAGTTCCCTGGCCGCCCAGTGTGCGCCATTGGGCCATGGCCTCGGTAGCGAGTGCTGGAGGCATCACGCGGTCCTGATCGCCATGCAGAAGGTGCAGAGCGACCCACGGCGGCGCGACGCGAGGCGCTTCAGCAAACCGGCCGGCCAAGGCGATCA
>JAEUOX010000363.1 GCA_016790475.1 Rhodoferax sp.
TCAGAGCCCCAGCGCCAGCGTCGGCTTGTACTGGTTGACGCCGCCCAGCAGCCGGCCGGTGCCCGGCTGCACCATGACCGCGTTCGGCCGGCCGAAGTAGCTGGTGGAGAAGGTCTCCTCGCGCTCCTCGACCTGGTGACCGCGATCGCGCAGGGACTGCAGCGTCTGCGCGCCGACGCGGACGTCGACGACGGTCGTCGGGCCCTCGCTGTGCACGCGCGGCGTGTTCACCGCCTGCTGCGGGCCCATGCCGTGGTCGAGCATGTTCACCAGTGAGTGCAGCACCGACGAGATCACGCGCCGGCCGCCGGGCGCGCCCACCGCCAGCACCGGCCGGCCGTCGCGCGTGACGATGATCGGCACGCCGGCGGTCATGATGCGGCGCCCCGGCGCCAGCGAGTTCACGCGGCCGGGCACCGGGTCGAACCACATCGTGCCGTTGTTGAGCACCACGCCGGTGTCGCGCGGGATCACGGCCGAGCCGAAGTGCTGGCCCAGCGTGGACAGCAGCGAGACCATGTTGCGGTCCCGGTCGATGACCGTCAGGTGCGTGGTCTGCCCCTCGCCGCCCTGGCCCGGCGTGCGCGGCGCGGCGGACCGCCCGCCCTGGTGGGCCCAGGGGTCGCCGGCCTGTGCCTGCGGGCGGGCCTGCGCCGTGTCGATCTGGCTGCGGCGCGCCTCGGCATAACTCGCCGACAGCAACCCGCGCAGCGGCAGCTCCGCGCTGTCGGCATCGCCCAGATGCGCGAAGCGGTCGACGAAGGCCAGCCGCTGCGCCTCGGCCAGCAGGTGCAGCTCGTCGACACTGCCAACCCCGATGCGCGCCAGGTCGAAGCCTTCCAGGATGGCCAGCGCCTGCATCACGGTCGGGTAGCCGGTGTTGTCGAGGCCGCCGACGATGTCGAAGCCGCGGTAGCGCCCCGACAGGCCCCCTTCAGACACCCGCACGCGGTAGTTCGCCAGGTCGTCGGCGGACAGCAGCCCGCCGTGGGCCTGCATGTCGCGCGCGATCAGCTCCGCGATGCGCCCCCGGTAGAACGCATCGGCGCCGCCTTGCGCGATCTCGCGCAACGTGCGGGCCAGGTCCTGCTGGCGGAAGGTATCGCCCTCCACACCGAGCATTGGCGCACGGTGGCAGCTGCCGTCGGGCCGGAACAGCACGCGCCGGCTTTCCGCAAAGCGCTGGAGCCGGTGCTGGTTGACCGCCATGCCCAGCACGATGTACCAGTCCAGCGCGAAGCCCTGTTCCGCCAGCTGTATCGCAGGAGCCATCACGTCGGCGCGGGGCAGGCGGCCCAGCCGCGCATGGGCTTCGAGCAGGCAGGCCGGCATGCCGGGCACCGCGGGCGACAGGTAGCCGGTGTTGTTGGCGTCGTCCACCACCTCCGGCCAGCCGTAGATGCCGGC
>JAEUOX010000371.1 GCA_016790475.1 Rhodoferax sp.
TCCGCCAGAGCGACGGTGCCACCGCCGTCGACGAGAACGGCACGACCGACAGCTACACCGTGCAGCTGCGCACCGCGCCGACGGCGAACGTCACGATCACGCTGAACACGACGAACCAGCAGGTGCTCACCAGCGCCACCAGCCTGGTGTTCACGCCGGCCAACTGGAACCTGCCGCAGACCGTCACGGTCTCCGCGGTGGACGACCAGCTCGGCGAGTCCGGCGCAGGCCTGGGCATCGTGCGCCATACGGTGTCCAGCGCCGACGGTAACTACAACAACCGGGCCGTGCCGGACCTGCGCGTCGCCGTGACCGACAACGACCTGTACATCTTCCTGCCGAACTTCGTCGCCGGCGACACGAACCCCTTCGGCATCTCGGGCGGCGGATCCGTGGCGGCGGTACCGGTGCTGGCCGACCTGGATGCAGACGGCGACCTGGACGCCGTCATCGGCTATGACGACGGCAGCCTGAAGTACTTCCGCAATACCAGCGGCAACTCCGACGCTCCGAACTTCGTGCTGCAGGTCGGCGACCTGGGCCTGGGCACCGGCGGCTCCGGCGCCTCACCCACGTTGGGGGACCTGGACGGCGACGGCGACCTGGATGCGATCGTCGGCCTCACCTCCGGCGCGCTGCGCTTGCTGCGCAATACCGGCACCGCGACAGCCCCGGCATTCACGCTCGATACCACGGACATCGGGCTGGCCACGGCTGACGCGTCGGTCCGCCCGGCGCTGGTCGACATCGACGCCGACGGGGATCTGGACCTGGTCGTCGGCACTTCGGTGGGCACGCTGCGCCTGCACCGCAACACCGGCAGCGCGAGCGCGCCGCAATTCACGCTGGTGGCGAACAACTACGGTCCGGGCACCATCGGTGCCTCGGCGCGGCC
The DNA here is from genome assembly GCA_016790475.1 of Rhodoferax sp. Lineage (GTDB taxonomy): Bacteria > Pseudomonadota > Gammaproteobacteria > Burkholderiales > Burkholderiaceae_C > CAISIP01. The sequence goes on from JAEUOX010000371.1 coordinate 896, forward strand.
GACCTTCGCCGACATCGACGGCGATGGCGATTTCGACGCCGCCATCGGCGACCAGGACGGCGTGACCCACCTCCTCCTCAACGTCGGCACCGCGCAGGACGCCTCCTTCCAGCAGACCTTCGGCTATGGCCTGCCCTCCACGCCGAACGTCACCTTCTCCGCCGCACCGGCCTTCGGCGACATCGACACCGACGGCGACGTCGACCTGCTGGTGGGCAATCTGCTGGGCGGCACCCGGCTGTACCTGAACGACAGCGGGCTGGACATGCCGGCGCTGGATCCGATCGAGTTCACCGACACCCCCCTGGACGACGTGTTCGCGGTACGCACCAGCCGCGCGCGCGGCAGTGGCGCCGACAACCAGGTCATGACCTACGGCCTGCAGGGGGGCACCGACAATGGCACCACCGTCAGCCTGGTCGATCCGCTGGGCACGCTGAGCCTGCACAAGACCACCGGCGTGGCCAGTTTCAGCCCCGTCGGCGGCGCAATCAACGCGCTGTCGGGTCCGCAGTCCCTGGCGTACACGGTGACCTTCACCGACGGCCAGTCCGCGGCAGTGGCCAACCTGGAGGTGCGATTCCTGCAGATCGGAACCACCGAGTCGACGGGCAACAACAACCTG
>JAEUOX010000404.1 GCA_016790475.1 Rhodoferax sp.
TCAGATCAGCTTTTCCTGGGGCGTCGTGATCTTGCGCAGCGGCTTGTTGCGCTGGCCGGCGACCATCAGCGGCACATCCGTCTGTTCGCCGTTCCACATCGGGTCCTCGATGCTGTCGAACACCTCGCGCAGCTTCTTGCCCCAGTTGTTGTGCATCATCTTGAAGTAGGGGTTGTTCTCGTCGATGCAGACCACCTTGTCGGTCTGGAAGCTGTTGGCCTCGTAGACCACCAGGTCCAGCGGCAGGCCGACCGACAGGTTGGACTTCAGCGTGCTGTCCATCGACACCAGCGCGCACTTGGCGGCCTCGTCGAGTGGCGTGTCGGGCGTGACGACCCGGTCCAGCACCGGCTTGCCGTACTTGGATTCGCCGACCTGGAAGTAGGGCGTCTCGGGCGTGGCCTCGATGAAGTTGCCGGCCGAGTAGACCTGGAACAGGCGCATCGCCTCGCCCTTGATCTGCCCGCCGAAGATCAGCGACACATTGAACTCCACGCCGGCCTGCTTCAGCGATTCGGCGTCGCGCGCATGCACATGGCGAATCGCCGAGCCCAGCACGCGTGCGGCGTCGAACATGCTCTTGGCGTTCCAGATCGTGATCGCCTCGCTGTCCGGGCTTTCCTTGAGCTGCTCGACCTGCAGGATCTCACGCACCGACTGCGAGATGCTCAGGTTGCCGGCCGACAGCAGCACCATGAAGCGGTCGTCCGGGCGCTCGTAGACGATCATCTTGCGGAAGGTGCTGATCTGGTCCAGCCCGGCATTGGTGCGGGAGTCGGACAGGAACACCAGGCCGGCGTTGAGCTTGAGGGCGACGCAATAGGTCATGGAAATGGGCAGATACTGCAGGGGTGATGGCAGTGCCGATCATAATTGGGCGGCTGTCGACGACCGAGCCTGATCCATGCTGCCCCATCGCCTGACTGCCCCCGTGCGCTGGCGTTCGCATGCGCCGTTGCGATTGCTGGCCATGGCCCTGGTGTCGGCCGTCATGATGCTCGGGCTGGTCGCGCTGCTCTGGCAGGAGCACGAGGCGGCCATCGACTCGGCGCAATGAGCGACGCCATGCCGGGCGTGCGGGCGATGGCGGTGCTGGACGTGCGCGGTGTGGTGGTGGCCGCGAGCCAGCCCTCGATGATGGGCGTGCCGTTGGGGGGGGCGCCCGTATTTCCGCAAGGCGCTGGTCCGCCCCGATCGTGACGCCCTGATGATGTCCGAGCCGTTCACCACGGCACTCAGCGTCTACTCGATCGTTCTCGCGAAGTCCTGGTTTGCCGCGGACGGCAGCTTTAGCGGCGTCGTCGCTGCGACGCTGGATCCCCAGCATTTCGGCGTGCTGCTGCGGTCGGTGGTGTATGCGCCCGAGGTGCAGAGCGCCATGTTCGATGCCCGGGGCACGGTGTTTCTCCGCATGCCGCGGCAGGACCATCCCGTCCCCCCCACGACGGCGC
>JAEUOX010000421.1 GCA_016790475.1 Rhodoferax sp.
GACGCGCGCGCGGCCAGCCTGTGGACCGAATCGGCGGACCTGTTCCTGGCCGCCTACGGACAGCAGGCCGCTACACTGGGCCACCAGATCCGGCGCTTCGAATTCGACAAGGCCCTGGCCACCCTGGAGACACTCGTGCACGACCAACCGAGCCCCGCCCGATGACGACGATCCTGGTCGTTGATGACTCCGCCGAGAACCTCGCGCTGCTCAGCGACCTGCTGCTGCCGCTGTACGAGGTCCGCGCCGTGAACTCCGGCGAGCGCGCCTTGCGTGCCGCCGCCAGCCAGCCCCGGCCAGACTTGATCCTGCTGGATGTCATGATGCCGGAGATCGACGGCTACGAGGTGCTTTGGCGGCTGCGGGACAACCCGGAAACCGCCAACATTCCGGTCATCTTCGTGACGGCGCTGGACGCCAGCGTTGACGAGGCCCACGGATTGGAGCTCGGCGCCGTGGACTACATTACCAAGCCGATCAAGCCGGCCATCACGCTGGCCCGCGTGAAGGCCCACCTGGACCTGAAGGCCGCGCGCGACTGGCTGGCCGACCGCAACCAGGCGCTGGAGGCCGAGGTCTCTCGGCGCATGGCCGAGAACCTCTTCATCCAGAACGTCACGATCCGCTGCCTGGGCCACCTGGCGGAGATCCGCGACCCGGAAACCGGCAACCACCTGCGCCGCACGCAACGGTATGTGCAACTGCTGTGCGAGGAACTGCGCCCGAACCCGGATTTCCACGACTTCCTGACCGATGCCAACATCGACCTGCTGGTGCGCTCCGCACCCTTGCACGACATCGGCAAGGTCGGCATCCCGGACCACATCCTGCTCAAGCCAGGCAAGCTGACGGCCGGGGAATGGGCCGTCATGAAGACCCACAGCGACATCGGCAGCATGGCCATCGACCAGGTCGAGGCGGACGCGGAGCGGCCGGTCGCGTTCCTGCAGTGCGCCAAGCTGATCATCCGCCACCACCACGAGAAATGGGACGGCAGCGGCTACCCGGATGGCCTGGCCGGCACAGCCATCCCGATCCCGGCCCGGCTGATGGCGCTGGCCGACGTGTTCGACGCACTGATCTCGCGCCGTCCCTACAAGGAGCCCTTCTCGCTGGACGACGCCGTGAAGATGATCCAGGGCGGCCGCGGCACCCACTTCGATCCGGCCGTGGTCGACGCATTCGAGGTGCGCATCGCGGAGTTCATCGCGGTGGCGCGGCGCTACGCCGACAGCGAGGCCGACGTGCGGGCCCAGATCGATCGGATCCGGGACCAGGTCGCCCGCGCCGACGGCGTGTGACCGAGCGCCGCCACGGCGGCCGCGCCTCAGGCATTTCAGCGTGCAGGTTCAGGTATCTGCCTGATGTCCGGGCCGGGAGGGCAGGCCTACATTCGGGACATGGCTCCGACAGGCGAGGTCCCCATGAACGCTCCGATCACCCCGGCAGCCAGCGCACTGCGTCCTCGCCGTGG
>JAEUOX010000464.1 GCA_016790475.1 Rhodoferax sp.
GCTGTTCGGCCTCACCGCCACCGTGGTGACCTATGTGCTGGCCCACCAGCTGTCCGTCCGGCTGGGCCAGCCGCCCTGGGCGAATCCGGTGCTGTGGACTGTGGTGGCGCTGGCCGTGCTGCTGACGGCGAGCCAGACACCCTATCCGACCTACTTCTCCGGCGCGCAGTTCATCCACTTCCTGCTCGGCCCGGCCGTCGTCGCGCTCGCCTGGCCGCTGTGGCAGCGCCGGGCCGAGGTGCAGCGGCGCGCCGGCCCGATCCTGATCGCCGCGCTGCTCGGGGGCGTCGCGGCCGGCGCCAGCGCCGTGACCATCGGCTGGGCGCTGGGCCTGCCGACCGAACTGCTGCGCTCGCTGGCCCCGAAGTCGGTCACCGCGCCGGTGGCCATGGGCATCGCGGAGCAACTCGGCGGCATTCCGGCGCTGGCAGCGGTGTTCGCGGTGCTGACCGGCATGGTGGGCGCTCTGAGCGGCCGCTACCTGTTCAACCGGCTCGGGCCGCTCGCGCCGGCGGTGCAGGGCTTCGCGCTGGGCACCGCATCGCATGGCATCGGCGCGGCCCGCGCAATGCAGGAGCATGCCGACGCCGGCGCCTATGCCGGGCTGGCACTCGGCCTGCAGGTGCTGCTGTCCGCGCTGCTGATGCCGCTGGTCGCGCGTTGGTTCTGAGGGCCGCAGCCCGGGCCCCGTCACGGGCCTGACACATGCGCCGCCTATCGTCGTGGTTCCTTTCCCACCACGGAGCCATCATGAAGAAACTGCTCGCACTCGCCAGCACGCTGGCGCTGGCCGCCCCGGCGATCGCCCAGGTCCAGATCACCGAATGGATGTACGGCGGCAACAGCGGCGAATACGTCGAGTTCACGAACCTGGGCCCCTCCGCCGTCGACTTCACCGGCTGGGTCTATGACGACGATTCCCGCTTCTCGACAGTGGCCAGCGGCGGCTTCAGCCTGTCCGCGTTTGGCATCGTGCGGGCCGGTGAATCGGTGCTGATCACCGAGAGCAGCGCAGCCACCTTCCGCACGAACTGGAGCCTGCCAGCCTCGGTCAAGGTGCTGGGCGGCTACACCAACAACCTCGGCCGGGCGGACGAGATCAACCTGTTCGACGCCAGCGGCACGCTGGTGGACCGCCTGACCTATGGCGACGCCGTCTACGCCGGCACGATCCGTACGCAGACCGCGGCCGGTCTGCCGGTGTCGCTGGCCGCGCTCGCGCCGCAGACCGTCGCACCCGGCAACTGGGTGCTGGCCGCCACGACCGACAGCTA
>JAEUOX010000504.1 GCA_016790475.1 Rhodoferax sp.
CGCCAGCGAGATCAGGTGCGCATACACGGCCGGCAGGAAGCGCTTGTTCTTGAACTCCAGGAAGCGCTCGTCGGACAGGTTGTTGAGCCGCTCCTCGTTGACGACATAACAGCCGGAGATCGTCTTGACCTTGTCGTTGTCGCGCACGCGCAGGTTCAGCGGCGTGAACATGTTGTGCTCGGTCAGGAACTTGCAGAAGGCGCCGGTCTGCGCGTCCATCTGCTGGAGCTCCGACAGGTAGCGCTTGACGTTCTCGATCACCTGCGTGGGCTCGCCCTTCTCGTCGAACAGCGCCGCGCCTTCGGTCTCGTTGACCAGGTCGCTGCCCTCGTCCAGGCACACGATGTACTGGCCGTCGTTGCCGCGCGGCGTCAGCGCGAACGGATAGCGCCGGATGATCGCGGGCACATAGGAGGCCTGCCACTTGCCGGCGGCGTCGACGAACAGGTTCTGCCCGGCATTGAGCCCGAGCAGCGCGACCGGCCGGAACTCGTCCTTCTCCTTGTCCTCCAGGAACACGATCGGGAAGATCGCCGCGGCGCGGGTGAACTCGTGCATCGTCAGGTAGGCCACATGGAATTTCGAGGCGAACGCAAAGGACGAGATCTCCTTGATCCGGGTGCGGGCGTGGGCATCCTTGTTGACGGGTACGACTTTTTGGAACACGGGGACTCCTGAGGGCTGGTAGGGGGCATGGGGGACCGCGAACCAGTTTACACGCCGGCTGCGCACCGGGGTGCCGCCCGACCTGTGGCATCCGTCACACAAATGCCCCCGGCCTGACATCGCGACGTCATCCGCAGCGGACACACTGCCCGCAACCATCCACGCCACCCGAGGAGACCCCGATGAAGGAACTGCCCACCCCCACGCTGCCGCTGAGCCCATCCACCCTGCCACGGAGGTCACTTCATCCGGGATCTCCTGACCCGGACGGCGCAGGCCTGGCGGATCTGTCCGCCGGCGGACTCCTCGTGGCCTGGGCCCGCCATGAAGACGAAGTCCGCGCCGCGCAGCGGCTGAGGCATGCGGTGTTCGCCGAGGAAATGGGGGCGCGGCTGCGCTCGCCACTGCCGGGCCATGACATCGACATCTTCGACGATTTCTGCGAGCACCTGCTGGTACGCGACGCCGCGACCCGGGAGGTGGTGGGCACCTACCGGGTGCTGACGCCGGCCCAGGCTCGCCGGATCGGCAGCACCTACAGCGACACCGAGTTCGACATGACACGCCTGCGCAATTTGCGCGAGCGCATGGTCGAGACCGGCCGTGCCTGCGTGCACCTCCGGTACCGGCAGGGCGGTGTGGTGCTCGCGCTGTGGAGCGCCCTGGGCACCTTCATGCGGCAAAACCGCCTGGACACGATGGTCGGCTGCGCCAGCATCCCGCTGCAACTCGCCGGCGCCAGCGGCGTTGCGGCGGCCGGGGGCGCCGCAGCAAGCATCTGGAACCAGGTGCGGGAGCGCCATCTGGCACCCATCGAGTACCACGTGCGGCCGCGCCTGCCGCTGCCGCTGGAGCGCTTCGACGGAAGCCTGGACATCGCGCCGCCGGCGCTGATCCGCGGCTACCTGCGCCTGGGCGCCGAAGTGCTGGGTCCACCCGCCTGGGACCCGGATTTCAACAGTGCCGACCTGCCGATGATGCTTCGCATGGACCGGGTGCACCCGCGCTACCGGCGGAACCTGCTGGGCGAATGAACGGCTGCGGCGCCGCTCTGTCATGGCCCTGTCATGCTCCTGCAGAATACTGCCGGGCACCGACAAGCAGGAATGTGACTGATGGACCTGATTCTGTGGCGCCATGCCGATGCCGAGGACTGGCAGGAAGGCTGTGACGATCTGGCGCGCCCGCTGACCTCCCGCGGCCTGAAACAGGCCGCGCGGGTGGCCGGCTGGCTGGACCGCAAGCTGCCCGAGGGCACGCGCATCCTGTGCAGCCCCGCGCTGCGCTGCCGCCAGACGGCGGACGCGCTGGGCCGCAAGTACAAGCTGCGGGAGGAACTGGCGCCGGACGGCAGCGTTGCCGCACTGCTGGAGGCGGCGCAGTGGCCGGTGTCGCGCCAGGCGGTGCTGGTGATCGGCCACCAGCCGGTGCTCGGCGGCACGATCGCGGAGCTGCTGCCCTTCGAGGGCGAAACCTTTCCGGTCCGCAAGGGCGGGGTCTGGTGGCTGCGCACCCGCGAGCGTGACGGTCAGAGCCAGACTGTCGTGGCCGCGGTGCAATCCCCTGACACGGTCTGAGGGATTGCCGGTGCCCCACGGCACCGGTTTGGCACCAAATTTGCGTTAGGCTCCGGGATCAGCCACGGCCTGCATCCGCAGCCGGGCCGCACCCACGGAACCGCCCCACCATGCAAAAACGCCGACTGCTCCAAATCGCTGCCACGCTCGCCCTGTCCGGCCTCAGCGCCCTGGCCCAGGCCCAGACCACCCCGATCAAGTTCATCCTCGACTGGCGCTTCGAAGGACCGTCCGCGCTGTTCCTGGCGCCGGTGGCCAAGGGCTATTTCAAGGAT
>JAEUOX010000052.1 GCA_016790475.1 Rhodoferax sp.
CAGTGCCGCCAGCACCACCGCCTCCACCAGGAACTGCGCCAGCACCTCGCGCTCGAAGGCGCCGATGGCCAGCCGCAGGCCGATCTCGCGCGTGCGCTCGGTCACGCTGACCAGCATGATGTTCATGATGCCGATGCCGCCGATCACGAGGCTGATGCCGGCCACCGCGGAGAGCAGCAGCGTCATGATGCGGCTGGAGGCCTCCTGGGCCTGCAGGATCTCGGTCAGGTTGCGGATCGAGAACGGGTCGTCGGCATTGGGCTGCACCTTGAAGCGCTGGCGCAGCAGGTCCTTGATGCTGTCCTCGGCGTCCTTCATGCTCTGGCCCTCGCGGACCTTCACGCTGATGGAACCCACGCGCTTGCTCTTGCCGCCCCAGCCGCCCTGCACCCGATTGCGGAAGGTGGAGATCGGCAGCACCAGGATGTCGTCCTGGTCCTGCCCCATCGAGTTCTGGCCCTTCTTGGCCAGCACGCCGATGATCGTGACCGGCACCTTCTTGACGCGGATGACCTGGTCCAGCGGGTCGGCGTCGCCGAACAGTTCGCGCGCCGTGGTCTGGCCGATGATGGCCACCTTGGCGGAGCCGGCCACCTCGGCCGCCTCGAACAGGCGCCCGGACTCCAGCGGCCACTCGCGCGCCTCCAGGTAGTCGTTGGTCGTGCCGAGCGCGCTGGTGCTCCAGTTCGCGTTGCCCGACACCACCTGCACGCCGGCCCGCAGCGAGGGTGCGGCCACCTGCACCTCGGCCACGTCGACGGCAATCGCCTGTGCGTCCTCCTCCGTCAGCGCCTGTCCGGTCTGCGCGCCGAGCCGCGCGCCACCCTGCGTGATCGTGCCAGGCAGCACCAGCATGATGTTGGAGCCCAGGCCCTTCATCTGCTCCTGCACGCGGTCGGTGGCGCCCTGCCCTACGGCGATCATCGTGATCACCGCCGCCACGCCGATGATGATGCCCAGCATCGTCAGGATGCTGCGCAGCGTGTTCGCAGCCAGCGCCCGCAGCGCGCTGCGCAGGGCGGCCAGCGTGTTCATGCGCCGGCCTCCGCCGCCGGGGCCGCCTGTGCCTGCCACTCGGTGCGCGTGCGCTGCTCGACGTCCTGCACGATCAGGCCGTCCTTGAAGACCAGCCGGCGCCGGGCCCAGGCGGCGATGTCGCTCTCGTGCGTGACCAGCACGACCGTCATGCCCTGGCGGTTGAGGTCCATCAGCAGCCGCATGATGTCCTCGCTGGTCTGCGAGTCGAGCGCGCCGGTCGGCTCGTCGGCCAGGATCAGCTGCGGATGGTTCACCAGCGCGCGGGCGATCGCGACGCGCTGCTGCTGGCCCCCCGACAGCTCGGCCGGCGTGTGCTGGTGGCGCCGGCCCAGGCCCACGAGCGTCAACGCCGCCATCGCGCGCTCTCGCCGTGCAGCGGATGGAACACCGGCATAGACCATCGGCAGCTCGACGTTCTCCAGCGCACTGGTGCGCGGCAGCAGGTTGAACTGCTGGAACACGAAACCGATGCGCCGGTTGCGGATCGAGGCCAGCTGGTCCGGCCGCATGCCCTGCACCGCTTCGCCGGCCAGCGCGTAGGTACCCTCCGTCGGCAGATCCAGGCAACCCAGGATGTTCATCAGCGTGGACTTGCCGGAGCCGGAGGCTCCCATGATCGCTACGAAATCCCCCGCTTCGATGGCCAGCGACACGCCGCGCAGCGCATGCACGGTCTGGTCGCCCATCACGTAGCTCTTGGTCAGGCCCCGGGCCTGGATCAGCGGTGCGGAGGCGTCGGCCACGGCAGTGTCCTAGAAGGCCATGCGCGGACCGGACGGTGGACGGTTGCCCGCCGGCGCGGACGGGCCCTGCACGCCGATGACGACCACAGCGCCCTCCTTGAGCTCGGCCGCGTTCGGGCCGTTGGGCGCCACCAGCAGCTCGGTGCTGCTGCCGTCGGTGATGCCCAGCCGCACGTTGTAGGCCTTGGGTTTGCCGTCCTCGCCCAGCAGGTAGATGCGCCCGCGCGTCGCGGTGCGGGAGGCGGCCTCGGTCAGCATCGCCACATACTTCGTCTTCTGCTCGGCCGTCAGCACGTCGCCGATGCGGGCCCGAAGGTCGGCCATGATGCGGTCGCGCGCCTTCGGGCGCTCCTCTGGCGCCAGGTCGCGCAGCGTCATGAAGCGCGGGCGCACATCGGCCATCAGCGCGTCGACCTTGGCCGCCTGGTCCGGCGTCAGGCGCAGCTCGGTGACGAGCCGGTTGCGGAACTCCAGCAGCGGGCCGCCGCCGCCCACGCCCCCACCGGCCAGCGGCGCCGCGACCGGGCCGGACGGGTTGCCGGCGCC
>JAEUOX010000056.1 GCA_016790475.1 Rhodoferax sp.
CTGGCTGGCCCGCCACGGCCTGAGCTTGGCCTTCAGCACGTACCAGACGAACCGCCTGTTCCTGGTGGGCGTGGCGAGCTCCGGCCGTCTGGCCGTCAACGAACGCCTGTTCGACAAGCCGATGGGCCTGTGCCTGCAGGAGGGGCGGCTCACGATGGCGTGCCGCTACCAGATCTGGCACCTCGAGAACCGCCTGGCTCCCGGGGAGTTGCACCGCGACGCCGACCAGCTCTTCGTGCCCTGCCGCAGTGACACGACCGGCGACCTCAACGTGCACGACCTGGCCTGGACCTCCGAAGGGGCCCTGGTGTTCGTCAATACCGATTTCAGCTGCCTGGCCACGTTGCGCCCCGGGTTCAGCTTTGCACCCGTCTGGCAGCCCCCGTTCATCACCCGGCTCGCGGCGGAGGACCGCTGCCACCTGAATGGCCTGGCCCTGCAGGACGGTGAACCGGCGTATGTCACCGCCTGCAGCCGCACCGATGCCCCGGCAGGCTGGCGCCACCACCGCAGCGATGGCGGCGTGGTGCTGCATGTGCCCAGTGGCGAGGTCGCCGCCAGTGGCCTGTCGATGCCGCACTCCCCCCGCTGGCACCAGGGTCGGCTGTGGCTGCTGAATTCCGGCACCGGCGAACTGGGCTGCCTGGATGCGGGCCGCTTCCAGCCGCTGGCCCGCCTGCCCGGCTTCGTCCGCGGCCTGGCCTTCGCCGGGGACTGCGCCGTGGTGGGCCTGTCGAAGCTGCGCTCGAGCAGCTTCTCCGGCCTGCCGCTGGAAACCTGGCTGGCCGACAGCGGGCAATCTGCGCGCTGCGGCCTGGCCGTGGTGGACCTGCGCACCGGCGCCGTCCAGGAGACCCTGCAGATCGACGGCGTCGTGGAGGAACTGTTCGACGTGGTCGCGCTGCCGGGCGTGCGGCGGCCACGGGCGCTGGGTTTCCAGGACGAGGACATCGAACGGCTGATCAGCTTTCCCGGCTCGGGCGGGCTGTGCACCACCAAACCCACGGTGCAGCGCCCGGCCCGGGGTCGCACCGCGCCCACGCCCGGATTGCCGCGCACCGTGGAGGCACCCGCTGCGGGCGCGGGTGTGGGTGCCGTGCGCTTCCAGCAGGTGTTCCACCTGTCGCCGGACACCTTGCGCCCCTATGACGCGTTGCTTGCTTCGGGGCTGCTGGAACGCTGGCAGACGCACCCGCCGACCGGTGAACTCCTGGCCGTGAGTGCCTCCATCGACGGCCAGCTGCTCGGGCTGGCGCTCGCACAGCGGTCGCCGCCGGGCGATGCCACACCATCTGCCACTCTTCTGTCAATAGGCACTCTGCCCCCTTGCGACACGCCGGAAATCAAGCAGACACTGTGCAATCACCTGGAAAGGCTGGCGGCGGCGCCCCTGCGCCGCTGATCCGCCTTCCGCCGTCTACAGGATGCCCCCATGGCAGATCCGACTTTTCGCGCGCCGATCACGAACCCGTACTCGCTGGATCCGTTCTACTCGGACGTGCAACTGGACTTCGTCGACATCGACGGCGACGGGGATCTGGATGCCTTTCAGGGGGTGTTCGACGGCACCGTCCGCTTCTTTCGCAACATCGGCTCCGCAGCCAGTGCGAGCTTTGCCGCGCCTACCGACAGTTTCGGCTTTGGTGATGTCGGTGGCTACGCCCGGCCGGCCTTCGGGGATCTGGACGGTGACGGGGACCTGGACGCGATCGTCGGCAAGGACAGCGCCGGCCTCAGCGTGTTCATCAACACCGGATCAGCCGCCAATCCGGCGTTCACGCCTGCCGCGAACTTCAGCGGCATGCCCACCGACGAGACCGGCCTCGACCCGGTGCTGGTCGACATCGACGGCGACGGCGCGCTGGACCTCTTCGTCGGCTCCACCCAGGGGCAGACGCGCTTCTTCCGGAATTCCGGCACCTCGCAGGCGGCCGCATTCGTGGAGGTCACCGACAGTTTCAGCCTGGGCGATGTCGGGCTGGCTGCCTCCCCGGCCTTTGCAGACATCGATGGCGACGGCGATCTGGACGCCTTCATCGGCAATTCCGTCGGTGTCACGACCTTCTTCCGCAACACCGGCGCTCCGTTTTCACCGGCCTTCACGCAGGAGATGGACAACTTCGGCATCACGACCTTCGCCGGTCGTGTGCAGGTGGCGCTGGCGGACATCGATGCGGACGGCGACATCGACGCACTGATCGGCAGCCTCAGCAAGCTGCAGCTCTTCCTCAACGATGCCGCCGGCGTGCGGCTGATCCAGACCGCAGGCGGTACCGCCGTCGGCGAAGGCCGCCTCAGCGACACCTATGCCGTGGCGCTGAACGCAGCCCCCAGCGCCGATGTGACCATCACGCTGTCGGTCCGGAACGGCCAGGTCGCGCCGGACCGCCAGACCCTTCTGTTCACGCCGGCCAACTGGGACGTGCCCCAGCCTGTGCATCTGGTCGCGGTAGACGACACCATCGGGGAAGGCAGGCACGCTGCGGTGATCGGGCATGCCGTCGTCAGCGGCGATGCGGCGTACAACGGGCTGGAGGCGCCGTCGCTGCTGGTTCAGGTCGATGACAACGACCTGCCCATCGGAACGCAGGTGTTCGGCCCGGTAGCGCTGGAGCCCTTCGGGCTGGCCAGCAGCCTGCCCGGGGGCACCGCCGCCTGGCTGGACATCGACGCGGACGGCGACCAGGACGCCGTGATCGGCACGGCCACCGGCGAGATCCGCGTGTTTCTGGCCGCCGACCAGGGCCCCAACGGCCCGAACCTGCAACTCTCCGGCAACAGCTTTGGCCTGACGAACATGAGCGGCCAGGCC
>JAEUOX010000057.1 GCA_016790475.1 Rhodoferax sp.
ACGTTGCAGCCGGCCGTGATGTGCTCCGGCTGGGCGTCCTCGATCTCGTTGTGGCTGATGCCGTCCTTGCAAGGGATGAAGATCATGCCGGCCGGCGCCAGTTGCGCCATGTAGACCGCGTCATGCCCGGCGCCGGAGACGGCCGGCATGTTGGAGTAGCCGAGCTTGGCCGCAGCCCGCGCCACGGCGTCGACGCAATCCTGGTGGAAGATCTGGGCCGGGTAGCTGGACACCAGGTCGATCTGGATCGCCATGCCGCTCTCCTGGCTCAGCCGGGCGGCATAGGCCTTGACCTCGGCGGCCATCGTGTCGACCAGTGCGTCGGTCGCATTGCGCAGGTCGATCGAGAACTTCACGCGGCCCGGGATCACGTTGCGGCTGTTCGGGTGCACATGCACCATGCCGACCGTGCCGCGGCCGTGCGGCTTGTGGCGCAGCGCCGCCGCCACGACCTCCTGCATCAGATGCGTGGCGACCTGCAGCGCGTCGCGGCGCAGCGCCATCGGCGTCGGGCCGGCATGCGCTTCCATGCCGGTCACGGTGCAGTCGAACCAGCGGATGCCCAGCACGCCGGAGACGACGCCGATCGTCTTCTGGTTGTCTTCCAGCACCGGGCCCTGCTCGATGTGGGTCTCGAAGTACGCCCCGATCGGGTGGTCGCCCGGTTCCTGCGTGCCGATGTAGCCGATGCGCTCCAACTCCTCCCGGACGGACTTGCCGGCGGTGTCGCGCGCGGCATAGGCATGCTCCAGCGTGAAGGCCTTCGCGAACACGCCGGAACCCATCATGACCGGCACGAAGCGCGAGCCTTCCTCGTTCGTCCAGAAGGCGACCTCGATCGGCGCCTCGGTCTCGATGCCATGGTCGTTGAGCGTGCGCACCACTTCCAGCCCGGCCAGCACGCCGTAGTTGCCGTCGAACTTGCCGCCGGTGGGCTGGGTGTCGATGTGGCTGCCGGTCATGATCGGCGGCAGCGCGTTGTTGCGCCCGGGCCGGCGCATGAAGCCGTTGCCGATCTTGTCGATCACGACCGACATGCCGGCCTCGCGGGCCCAGCCGATGACCAGGTCCCGGCCCTGCTTGTCCAGGTCGGTCAGCGTCAGGCGGCACACGCCGCCCTTGTCGGTGGCGCCGATCTTGGCCAGCTCCATCAGCGAATTCCACAGGCGCTCGCCGTTGATGCGCAGGTCGTCGATCTTCTGCGGCGTGCGGGTCTTGTCCAGGACTGCGGCGTTCATGGGGGTCTCCTGCGGTGGGGCTCAGCGGGCCACGGCGGTGGGCTTGTGGGTTTCCGAGCGCTTGTGCGCGGACTCGAAGTTCGGGCCGAAGGCCGGGCGCTTGATGTAGCGCCCGCTGCCGGCGGTGGCGCGCAGGTCACCCTGCACATAGACCAGCCGGCCCTGGCTGACGGTATGGCTCGGGATGCCGCGCACCTGCATGCCCTCGAAGATGTTGAAGTCGCCCTTGCTGTGTTGCGTGCGGGCCGACAGCGTCTTGGTGCCCTGCGGGTCCCAGACGACCAGGTCGGCGTCGGCGCCGGCGGCCACGCAGCCCTTGCGCGGGTACAGGTTGAACAGCTTGGCGGTATTGGCGGAGGTGATCGCGACAAACTCGCTCGGCGTCAGCCGGCCGGTGTTGACGCCATGCTCCCAGATCACCGCCAGCCGCTCCTCGATGCCGCCGCAGCCGTTCGGGATCTTGCTGAAGTCATCCCGTCCGCCGGCCTTCTGCTCGGCGCAGAAGGTGCAGTGGTCGGTTGCGGTGGTGTGCAGGCTGCCGGCCTGCAGGCCGCGCCACAGGAACTCCTGGTTGCCGCGCGGGCGGAACGGCGGGCTCATCACATGGCCGGCGGCATAGGCGAAGTCCGGGTTGCGGTAGACCGAGTCGTCGATTACCAGGTGGCCGGCCAGCACCTCGCCGTACACCCGCTGCCCGCGGCTGCGCGCCCGGGCGATCGCCTCGGCCGACTCGATGCAGGACACATGCACCACATAGATCGGCACGCCCAGCACGTCGGCGATCGCGATCGCACGGTTGGCGGCCTCGCCCTCGACGGTGGCCGGGCGCGACAGCGGATGGCCCTCCGGGCCGGTGATGCCCATGCGGGCCATCTCCTGCTGCAGCAGGAACACCAGCTCGCCGTTCTCGGCATGCACCGTGGGCATCGCGCCGAGCTCCAGCGCGCGCTTGAAGCTGTTGACCAGCGTCTCGTCATTGCACATGATGGCGTTCTTGTAGGCCATGAAGTGCTTGAAGCTGTTGACGCCTTCCTCGCGCACCAGCGTGCCCATGTCGGCCGCTACCGAGGCGTCCCACCAGGTCACGGCGACATGGAAGCCGTAATCGGCGGCGGACTTCTCGGCCCACCCGCGCCAGGTCCGGTAGGCCTCCATCAGCGGCTGCTGCGGGTTCGGGATCACGAAGTCGATGATCGACGTCGTGCCGCCGGCCAGGCCGGCCGCCGTGCCGGTGAAGAAGTCGTCCATCGTCACCGAGCCCATGAACGGCAGCTGCATGTGGGTGTGCGGGTCGATGCCGCCGGGCATCACATACTGGCCGCCGGCGTCGACCACCTGCGCACCGGCAGGCGCCTGCAGGTTCTCGCCGACGGCGGCGATGGCGCCGTCGACACACAGC
>JAEUOX010000092.1 GCA_016790475.1 Rhodoferax sp.
GGTGTCCTATGCCGGCAAGCGTGTCGGCGTGATCGGCACCGGCTCCACCGGCATCCAGATCGTCCAGGAGATCGGCCCGCAGGCGGGCGAGCTGTTCGTGTTCCAGCGCACGCCCAGCTTCACGATGCCGATGCGCAACCAGAAGCTCGAGCCGGACTACGTGGCCGAGGTCAAGCGCCACTACCCGGTGATGCGCGAGATCGCGCGCAACAGCGCGGTCGGCGGCCTGCGACCCCAGTCGACCCGCGCGTTCTTCAGCGTGACGCCGGCCCAGCGCCAGGTGCTGCTGGAAGACGCCTGGAAGAACGGCGGTCTGGCGATGCTGGGCACCTTCGCCGACCTGCTGATCAACCCGGAGGCGAACGAGCATGTGGCCGAGTTCGTGCGCGGCAAGATCGGCGAGGTCGTCAAGAACCCGGTCACCGCCGAGAAGCTCAAGCCCAAGGGTTACCCGATCTTTGCCCGCCGGCCCTGCCTGGACACCAGCTACTACGAGACCTACAACCAGCCCAACGTGCACCTGGTGGACTGCCTGGAGGACCCGATCGTCGAGATCACCGAGAAGGGCGTTCGCACGCAGTCCGGCGAGATCGCGCTCGACATGCTGATCCTGGCCACCGGCTATGACGGCCTGACTGGCGCGCTGATGGCATTCGACGTCGTCGGCCGCAACGGCCACACGGTGAACCAGCACTGGAAGCAGGGCGCGCGCTCCTACCTGGGCCTGATGATCCCCGGCTTCCCGAACCTGTTCATGACGACCGGCCCGAACGGCCCGGCCGCGCTGGCCAACATCGTGCGCATCAGCGAGAACGACGTCGACTGGTACGCCGACCTGATCCGGCACATGCAGAAGAACGGCCTGGCCGCAGTCGAGCCCACGCCGGAGGCCGAGGAGCGCTGGATGGAGCATGTCTACACGCTGGCCCAGCGCTCGCTGCTGACCAAGGCCCAGACCTGGTACGTCGGCGCCAACGTCAGCGGCAAGGCCAAGGGCCTGTCGCTGTACACCGGCGGCTTCGCAAAGTACCGCGAGCACTGCGCCGCCGCCGCGCAGGACGGCTACCGCAACTTCACGTTCGAGCCGGTCCGGGAGGCCGTCGCGGCCTGAGCCCCGGGGCGAGCGGGGCGCGGGCTACCATCGGCCCATGCCCGCCACGCCTGCCACCCTGATTGGTGACCACCCGTCCATCGCCGCGCTGCGCGCGCTGATCACGCGGGTTGCGCGCAGCAAGGCGCACACCGTGCTGATCTACGGCGAGACCGGCACCGGCAAGGGGCTGGTGGCACGCATGATCCATGCACAGTCGGCCCGGGCGTCCGCGCCCTTCGTAGACATCAACTGCGCCGCGATCCCGGCTGCGCTGCTGGAGTCCGAACTCTTCGGCCACGAGAAGGGCGCCTTCACCGGCGCCGTCGGGCGCAAGCAGGGCCTGATGGAGGCGGCCAATGGCGGCACCTTCTTCCTGGACGAGGTGCGCGAGCTCGACCCGGTGATGCAGGCCAAGATCCTGACGCTGCTCGACACCCGGCGCATGCGCCGTGTCGGCGCGGTCAAGCCGCTGGACGTGGATGTGCGCTTCATCGCTGCGACCAACAAGATCCTGCTCGGCGAGGTGAAGGCCGGCCACTTCCGCGACGACCTGTACTACCGGCTGCAGGTGATCGCGATCAACATCCCGCCGCTGCGGGAGCGCGGCGACGACGTGCTGGTGCTGGCCGAGAACTTCCTGGCCAAGTACAACCGGGAGCACGGCAGCGCGCTGCACGGCATCGATGCCGAGGTGCAAGACGTGTTTCGCTGCTACGCCTGGCCTGGCAATGTGCGCGAGCTGGAGAACCTGATGGAGCGCATCTGCCTGATCGAGGAAGGTCCGCAGGTGCGGCTGGCCCACCTGCCGCAGCGCATCCTTCGCGAGGTCGGCCTGGCGGCTCCGGCCGGTGCCGCCACCGCCACCCCGGCAGCACCGCAGGACTACCACGCGGCCACGCGCGACTTCCAGCGGACGCTGGTCCGCCAGGCGCTCGCCGGTGCGCGCGGGCAGCTGGGCGCGGCGGCCCAGGCGCTGGGGCTGAGCCGCCATGCGCTGCGCCACCAGATGGCGCGGCTCGGGCTGGGCGATCCGCCATCGGCGTGAATTTCACGCGTCATGCGTGTGATTTGCGCGCATCGCCTTCTTCACCCGCACTGCCGGCTGGCGCAAGTCGCTGAATCACAACAACTTTTTCCTGGGCGACCGGGTGGCATGGAATCTGCGCAGGGTGCCGGGAGCCGCCCATCCCGGGGGGCCCCGTCTGCCGCCCGCTGCCCATGGAATCCTTGAAGATCATCTGCCCCAACGGCCATCTCGGCTTTGCACCGCTGCGCCCGGAGAGCTTCGCGCTGGGCGTGCAGGCCGGCCCGCACTACATCGCCGCCGACTCCGGCAGCGACGACGTCGGCCCGGTGCCGCTGGGCTCGGACACCTCCACCAGCCCGCAGGCCTGGCAGCGCCAGGATCTGGAGCACATGCTGCTCGCGTCGCGCCGGCTCGGCGTGCCGATGGTGATCGGCTCGGCCGGCGACACCGGCTCCAACAGCCGGGTCGACCTGTATGTGCAGATGATCCGCGAGCTGGCCGCGGAGCACCGCCTGGCGCCGTTCAAGCTCGGCTATTTCTATTCCGAGGTGCCGCGCGAGCGCGTGCGCCGCGCGATCCGCGCCGGCAGCCGGGTGGCTGGCCTGGACGGCTACGAGGACCTGACCGAGGCGGAACTGGACGCGACCGACCGCATCGTCGCAATGGCGGGCGTGCATCCCTACATGGAGCTGCTGCGCCAAGGCGCGGATGTGATCATCGGCGGGCGCAGCTCCGACGCCGCGGTTTTCGCCGCACCGGCGCTGCACCACGGCTACCACGCCGACCAGGCCTACTACCTGGGCAAGGTGCTGGAATGCGCCTCCTTCTGCGCCGAGCCCTACGGCGGCAAGGAGACGGTGATGGGCGAGATCACCGCGAATGACGTGCGCGTCACCGCGATGCACCCGGAGCAGCGCTGCACCATCGCGTCGGTGTCGGGCCATGCGATGTACGAGCGCTCCAACCCCTACGAGGAATTCTTCGCCGGCGGCATGCTGGACATGACGAACTGCCTCTACGAGCAGCTGGATCCACGCACCACCCGCGTCACCGGCTCGCGCTTCGTGCCGTCCGAGCGCGTGCGGGTCAAGCTGGAGGGCTCGGGCAAGGTCGGCGAGCGCTATGTGGGCCTGTGCGGCATCCGCGACCCCTACACCGTGGCCAACGTGGACCGGGTGATCGGCTGGGCCCGCGAGCAGGTGCGCGCGCGCTTCGGCGACAGCGGCTACCAGCTGCACTACACCGTCTACGGCCGCAACGGCGTGATGGGCGACCTGGACCCGATGCGCGACCGCCCCGGCCATGAGCTGTGCGTGATGGTGCAGGGCGTGGCCCCGACCCGCGCGATGGCGGAGGAGCTGACGATGATCGGCCTGCGCCAGATGTTCTACGCCCGGCTGCCGGACGTGAAGGGCACCGCCGGTTCGGTCGCCTTCCCGCTGGACGAGGTGCTGCATGCCAGCCCCGCCTACCGCTGGACGCTGAACCACACGCTGGAGGTGGACGACCCGATGGAGCTGTTCCCCACCCACCTGGTCGACGTCGTTAGCAACTGACAACGAGGAACCCCGATGACCACCAGCCACAAACTGCACCAGCTCGCCAAGACCGTGCGCAGCAAGAACGCCGGCGTGAACAAGATCACCTTCGACATCATCTTCCGCGAGGCCGCGGCGTACGAGCGGGTGAAGCGCTCCGGCGCGATCACCCGCGAACGCATGGCCGCGCTGTACCGGATCCCGCCGGAGCGCATCAGCGATTTCGTCGAATACGACCCCGGCAATGCGATCAAGTTCACGATCTACCGGCTGCGCCCCAGCGGCAGTGCCGGCGATGGCGACATCTTCGGCGCCCAGCAGTACGCACCGCTGCTGGACCTGGACATTCCGGCCTGACACCGCACGCGCTCTCCTCCCCCAACCCCAAGGTGAACCCCATGCAACGACTCCTGGCTCCTGTCCTCGCACTCCTGGCCGGCCTGCTGCCGGCCCTGCCCGCCACCGCCCAGTCCGACGCGGTGCCGGCGGTGATGCGCATCGTCGTGCCCTTCGCGCCCGGCGGCAGCAATGACGTGATCGCGCGGGCGGTCGGCCCGGCGCTGGCCAAGCGGCTGAACAACACCGTGATCATCGAGAACAAGCCCGGTGCGGCCGGCGCGATCGGTGCGGACGCGGTGGCCAAGGGCCCGAAGGACGGCTCGCTGCTGCTGCTGACCTCCTCCTCGATCCTGACCTCCGCCGCGACGATGCCGCGCACGACACCGTATGACGTGCTGACCGCGTTCGCACCGGTGGCGATGGTCGGCCAGGGCCCGATGCTGCTGGCCGTCTCGGCGGCCACGCCCTACAAGTCGCCGGCCGATCTGGTGGCCGCGGCGCGGGCCCAGGCAGGCAGCGTCAAGTACGGCACTGCCGGCCAGGGTTCGATCGCCCACATGAGCAGCGAGATGCTGGGCGACGCCGCCCGGGTGCAGATGCTGCACGTGCCCTACAAGGGCGCCGCGCCGGCGCTGCTGGACCTGGCCGCCGGCACGATCGACATGATGATCTCGAACTACTCCTCGCTGGCGCCGCAGATCAAGGCCGGCCGGGTGCGCCCGTTGGCCGTGACCTCGCGCCAGGCCAGCCCGGCCTTCCCGGACCTGCCGCCGATGGCCGGCGCTGCGCCGGGCTTCTCGGCCGAGATCTGGGTCGCGGTGTTCGCACCCGCCGGCACGCCGGCCGGGCTGGTCCAGCGGCTCAACCGCGAGCTGGTGGAGATTGCCCGCCAGAGCGACATCCGCGCACTGCTGGAGGCCGACGGCGCGCTGCCCACGCCGCTGAATCCGGCGGAGGTGGCGGTGCGCGTCAAGGAAGACCTGGCCGCCTGGAAGAAGATCGCGACCGACAAGAACATCACCGCCGAGTGATCGGCTACCGGTCCGTGGGCGCTCAGAACACCGCGTGCTCGCCGCGCAGCAGCTGCGCGTAGTAGTCCTACAGCGTCTGCGTGCCGGTGGAGGGCGTCGCGTCGGCGTCGTAGCAGCCGCGCTGCGCATCGAAGACCAGCATGGATTCGGTGGCGTAATAGCACCCGATGCGCGCCAGCTCGGCCTTGACCGCCAGCGCGGGCAGCAGGCGCCCGGCCAGCCCCAGCCCGCCAGCGATCGTGCGCAGCAGGGCCACAGGTACTTGGCGCACCGGGACCGGCCGACCCAGCAACCGGGCAAGCGCCGCAGCCTGGTCAAGCGGCGTGATCGCCGGACCTGGGCCACCGATCGGCAGGATGCGGTTGTGGCGCCGGGGGTCGTGCAGGCAATCCGCCAGGTACTGCGCAAGATCGGCGTCGCTGATCGGCTTGCAGGCTGTCAACGCGCCGTCGCCGAACACCAGGAATGGCCGGCCCTGCCCCACCCGTGCCACTTGGCCGGACAGCGACTTGAAATAGGCTGTCGGGCGCACGATTGAATAGGTGAGCCCGGAATCGACCAGCACCCGCTCGAACGCGAGCTTGGCGTGCTGGAACGCGAGCCGCGGCTTCTGCACACAGATCGCCGACAGCAGTACCACCTGCGACACGCCGGCTGCGCGCGCTGCCCGCAGCACATGGAGGTTGGCCAGATGGTCGATCGCCCAAGCATCAGCCGGCACGCCAGTGCGCGAGGCCAGGCAGGACACCAGCACGTCGAAGCGCTCGCCACACAGGCCGTCACGCGCGATGGAAGCCGGGTCGGAGAGGTCACCCCAGCGCAACATGACGCCGGGCAGAAGCTCCGCGACAGCCGAACGTTCTGCATCGGGGCGGCACCGTACCAGGCACGCGACGTCGTGGCCTTGCCGGATCAGCGCATGTGCAGTGGCGCGCCCGATCGTGCCGGTGGCACCGAGTAGGAGGATGCGCCGTGCACCCGACATGGCGGCAACGGAGATTCAGCCCGCCTTGCGTGCCTTCTCGTACAACCCCTGCACCTT
Source organism: Rhodoferax sp. (assembly GCA_016790475.1). GTDB lineage: Bacteria > Pseudomonadota > Gammaproteobacteria > Burkholderiales > Burkholderiaceae_C > CAISIP01. The sequence continues at coordinate 6,071 of JAEUOX010000092.1, forward strand.
GGGCGCATTGGCTTCAAGCTGCTTGATGCGCTCCGGGCCGGAGGGGTGGGTGGACAGGAAGCTGGCGCCGCGGTTGCCGGAGGCCGCCGTCATCTTGCGCCACAGCGTGGCACCGGCCTTCGGGTCATAGGCCGAGCGTGCCGCCAGCTCCAGGCCGACCAGGTCGGCCTCGGTCTCGTCCTCGCGACTGAACTTCAGCGTCAGCAGCTGGGTGCCGAGCTTGGCCGCGACGTTGCCGATGTCACCCAGGCCCAGCAACTGCGCACCGAGCGCCAGCCCCATGCCCGTAGCCTGGGACTTGCCGATGCGCTCGCGACCGTGCTCACGCAGTGCATGGGCCATCTCGTGGCCCATGATCATGGCAGCCTCGTCGTCACTGAGCTTGAGTGTCTCCAGGATGCCGGTGTAGAAGGCGATCTTGCCGCCAGGCATGCAGTAGGCGTTGATCTGATCGCTCTGGATCAGATTGACCTCCCACTTCCAGCTGTTGGCGCGGCTGTTCCACTGGGCGGTGTGCGGAATGATGCGGCGCGCCATCGTGCGCAGCCGCTGCACTTGCGGGTGGCTGTCGGGCATCAGCTCGCCCTTGGCCTGGGCCTGTCCCATCGTCTGCACATACTGCTGCGCGGCGGCCGCCTCCAGTTGGTCGGCCGGCACCAGCTTGCGGAACTGCGACGCCTTGCCGACATCCACCTGCGCCAGCGCTGCCGAGCCGGCGGTCGCACCGGCCGCCAGCAGGAACGCCCGGCGCGCCGACCAGGGGGACGAGGGGGAGGAAGAAGGGCAGAGGAAACACATGCGTCAATAATAGCCACAAGCCGCCCCCAGAGCCATGAGCACCATCACCCAGCCCCCACCCCCCCGCCTGCGCTGGAGCCAGGCGCTGCGGGTCTACCTGGAGCCGGCCAGCCTGCGCATGCTGGCGCTGGGCTTCTCGGCCGGGTTGCCGTTGCTGCTGGTGCTGGGCACGCTGAGCTTCTGGCTGCGCGAGGCCGGCATCGACCGCACGACGATCGGCCACCTGAGCTGGGTCGGGCTGGCCTATGGCTTCAAGTGGGTCTGGTCGCCGCTGGTGGACCGCATGCCGTTGCCGCTGCTGACGCGCCTGCTCGGGCGGCGGCGCAGCTGGCTGCTGCTGTCGCAGTGGGTCATCATGGGCTCGCTCGCCGTGATGGCCTTCACCGATCCGAAGCTCGCGCTGTCGCCGGTGGTCTGGAGTGCGCTGGCCGTCGCCTTCGCGTCCGCCACGCAGGACATCGCGCTGGATGCCTACCGGATCGAGTCCGCGTCCACCGAGCGCCAGGCAGCGCTGGCCGCCACCTACCAGACGGGCTACCGGCTGGCGATGATCTGGGCCGGCGCCGGCGTGTTGTGGATCGCCGCACGGGCCGAGGTGGCCAACACCGCGCTCTACCAGCACCAGGCCTGGCAGACCGCCTACCTGGTGATGGCCGCGTCGATGCTGGTGGGTGTTGTCACGGTGCTGCTGTCGCCCGAGCCCGAGCGCCGCCCGCTGGCGCCGGCGCGCAACCTGGCCCAGTGGCTGCAGGGCGCCCTGGTCGCCCCGTTCGCGGACTTCCTCGGCCGCTATCGCTGGCAGGCCGTGCTGATCCTGGCGCTGATCGCCATCTACCGGATCAGCGACGTCGTCATGGGCATCATGGCCAACCCGTTCTATGTGGACATGGGCTACACGAAGGACGAAGTCGCCGCCGTCACCAAGATCTACGGCGTGATCATGACGCTGGTCGGCGCGTTCATCGGTGGCGTGCTGTCGATGCGTCTGGGCGTGATGCGCGTGCTGATGCTCGGCGCGGTGCTCAGCGCCGCCAGCAACCTGCTGTTCGCCTGGCTGTCCGGCCATGGGCATGACGTGACGGCGCTGGTCTTCGTGGTGTCGGCCGACAACCTGAGCAGCGGCATCGCGTCGGCCGCCTTCATCGCCTACCTGTCGAGCCTCACGAATGTGCAGTACTCGGCGACGCAGTACGCGCTGTTCAGCTCGCTGATGCTGATGCTGCCGAAGTTCCTGGCCGGGTTCTCGGGGCAGTATGTGGATGCGTTCGGGTATGGCAACTTCTTTGTCGCGACGGCGCTGCTGGGGGTGCCGGTGCTGGGGTTGATCTGGCTGGCGGGGCGGTGGGTCGCGGTCCATCGATGATGAACAAGCACCACCGCCTCGGGGCTGTGATCCTGGCGTTGCTGATGGCGACACGGGCCAGCGCCAGGAAGACCCCACCATGCTTCGCATCGGCGTGATCTCGGACACCCACAACCTGCTGCGTCCCGAGGCGACGTCCTTCCTGCGCGGCTGCGACCACATCCTGCATGCGGGCGACGTCTGCGGGTCGGAGGTGCTGGACGCCCTGCGCACGATCGCACCGCTGACGGTCGTGCGGGGCAACAACGACCGTGGTGAGTGGGCCCACGGCATCGCCCGAACCGAACTCGTCGCGCTGGGCGGGGTGTACTTCCATATCGTCCATGACATCGCGGATCTGGATATCGACCCAGTCGCTGTCGGCGTGCGCGTCGTGGTCTCCGGCCATTCCCACCAGCCCTCCATCCTGGAGCGGCAAGGCGTGCTCTACCTCAACCCGGGCAGCGCCGGGCCGCGGCGCTTCAAGCTGCCCGTGACCGCGGCCGAAGTGGTCGTGGAGGGCACGTCCGTCGTGGCCCGTACCCAGCTGCTCGTCGACCCTGCAACCGGGGCCCGATAGGCCATGGCCACGCCCCCCTTCGCCATCCATCGGATCGACCACGTGGTGTTTCGCGTCCGGGACCTCTCCGCCAGCATGGCCTTCTACGAAAATGTGCTGGGATGCAGCGTCGCGCGCCGGCGCCCTGACCTGGGGCTCGTCCATGTCCGCACCGGGGTGTCGATGGTGGACCTGGTGGCCGTCGACGGTCCGCTCGGCCGGGCCGGTGGCCAGGGGCCCGGTGCCGAGGGCCGCAATGTGGACCACCTCTGCCTGCGGATCGACCCCTTTGACGAGCGGGCCATCGTCGCGCACCTGGCCGCATGGGGCATCCAGCCCCGGGGGCCTGCCAGCCGGAATTTCGGTGCGGAAGGCAACGGACTCTCGCTGTACTTCACTGACCCGGACGGCAACACCATCGAACTCAAAGGCGCGGCCGACGGCGCACCCTGATGCCAGGCCTGCCGCATGGCGGCACAATGGAGTGGCTGCGTCAGAAGCTGCAGCGCCAGACCGTACTTTTCCGGAGCATGTGCATGGGGCAACGGTATTCCGCGCTGTCGGACAGGCATGTCGAGTTCATTACCCGCCAGAAAATGTTCTTCGTCGGCACCGCCACGGCGGACAGCCGGGTCAACATCTCGCCCAAGGGCATGGATGCGTTTCGGGTCATCGACCATCGGCGCATCGCCTGGCTCAACGTGACCGGCAGCGGCAACGAAACCGCGGCCCATGTGCAGCAGCAGCCACGCATGACGATCATGTTCTGCGCGTTCGAGGGTGCACCGCTCATCCTTCGCCTGTACGGCACGGCCAGGGCCATCCACAAGACCAGCCCCGAATGGCAGGACCTGGCGGCACTTTTCCCGCCGCTGCCTGGTGCGCGGCAGATCTTCGACATGGCGGTCGACCTGGTACAGACCTCCTGCGGCATGGCCGTCCCGTATTTCGACCATTCAGGGGATCGAGAACTGCTGACCGACTGGGCCGCGAAGAAGGGCGAGGCAGGTGTCAGGACCTACTGGGCCGAGAAGAACCAGTTCAGCCTGGACGGCGCGCCCACCGACATCGTCCGGCTGGGGGGCTGAACGGCCGTGGACATCGCGCGCGGCACGTCGGCCGATGCAGAGGCCATCAGCTCGCTGATCCTCGGGCTGAGCGATCCCTTCTTTCTCGACCCCTCACGCTCTGGCGCCGGGCCTTTTCTGGCATCCGTGCAACCGGAGTCGCAACGCCGCTACCTGGAGGCCGGCAACTACACCTACCACGTCGCCCGATCGCAGGGCCAGCTGGTCGGCGTGGTGGCGCTGCGGGATAACGCGCACCTGTTTCATCTGTTCGTCGCAAAGCCGTATCAGGGCCTGGGCCTCGCACGCCGGCTCTGGCAGGTCGTCCAGGCCGAGGCATTGCAAGCCGGCAATCCGGGCCGGTTCACGGTCAACGCCAGCCTCAATGCGGTGCCGGTGTACGAACGGTTCGGTTTTTTGCGTCAGCGAGAGGTGCAGCGCGTGCATGGCATCGCTTTCCAGCCGATGTCGCTGCAACCGGCTGGGCACAGCGCGTAGCATGTCGCACGGAGATCCAACACGATGCAGATCACCCGCGCCGCACTCGCCGAAGCCACCGCCAAGGGACTGCTGCGCGAGGAGCAGAGCGCGGCACTGTGGTCCTTCCTGGCCGAGCGCGAGCGCGACACACCGCGCTTCAAACCGGCACACATCCTGTACTACGTCGGGGGGCTGGTCGCGATCGGTGCGATGACCCTGTTCATGACACTCGGGTGGGAGCGGTTCGGTGGTACCGGACTGCTGGTCATCGTCGTTGTCTACGGTGCGATCGCGATGGCCCTCACCGAACACCTGCTGCGCGCCCGGCGACTGCCAATTCCTGCGGGGATCACCGGCGCACTGGCGGTGGCCCTGGTGCCGCTGGCCATCTACGGCGCACAACATGCGCTGGGGTTCTGGCCCCCGGACGCGCTTGGCAGGAGCGCCTACCGGGATTTCCACGCCCGCATCGACTGGCGATGGGTGATCATGGAAGCGGGAACACTGGCCGCAGGAACCATCGCCCTGTGGCGCTACCGACTCCCGTTTCTTGTCATGCCCGTGGCCGTGACGCTCTGGTACGTGAGCATGGACCTGACGCCCTTGCTGCTGGGAGGCGACAGCAAGGATCTCTTCTCTGATCTCCGCAAGCTGGTGTCCACCTGGTTCGGCCTGGCCCTGACGCTGCTGGCTTTCTGGGTGGACATGCGGTCTCGCGAGGACCGGGACTTTGCGTTCTGGCTGTATGTCTTCGGTGTGCTCACGTTCTGGGGCGGCTTGACGAGCATGGACTCCGCGAACGAGCTCGGCCGGTTTCTCTACGGCTGCATCAATCTGGTGATGATCGCGCTCGGCGCGGCGCTCTCGCGGCGGGTGTTTGCCGTCTTCGGAGGGATTGGCGTGGCCCTTTACCTGGGGCATCTCTCGAGTACGCTGTTCAAGGACAGCCTGCTTTTTCCGGTAGCACTGACCGCCATCGGCCTGGCGGTGGTGGCCGCCGGCGTCCTGTGGCAACGGCACGAAGTCGCGATCGGCCAGTGGCTGCGCGCCTTCCTGCCTGCGGCGGTGCGGGAACTCGTCGAACGCCGTGCGGCCGGCTGACCCTGCACAGCGACGGGCAGCTGGGGGCGACTGAACTCGCCCGGGTGGTCGCGCTGGTCGAACGGACCATTGCGCAGCGGCCAGGGTCAGGATCAAACGCTCCGCAATCGTGTGTGGTTCAATGACAGGGCCCGCAACCCCCCACCGCACAGGCACCAACCATGAACCAAGCCGTCTTGTTCGAGCGCGTGCGTCCGCACGTGGCGCTGGTCACCCTGAACCGGCCCGAAGCGCGCAATGCGATCAATACCGAACTCGCCCTCGCGTTCCGGCAGGTCTGGCGCACGATCGAGAGTGACGATGCCATCTGGGTGGTCATCCTGGCCGGCCAGGGGCCGTCGTTCTGCGCGGGTGCGGACCTGAAGGAGGTCGCCGCCGGCCATGTGCAGCGCATCATCGATGCCTGCGAGGGCGGCGTGCTGGACTTCGTGCGCCACCGGCAGTCCAAGCCCTGGATCGCCGCGGTCCATGGCACGGCGTTTGGCGGCGGGACGGAGTTCGTGCTGTCCTGCGACATGGTGATCGCGGGCGAGGCGGCGAGCTTCGGCCTGCCGGAAGTGAAGCGCGGCGTGATGGCGCTGGGC
>JAEUOX010000127.1 GCA_016790475.1 Rhodoferax sp.
CGAGTCGGTCGCAGCCACCGCGGACACGGTGTAGGTCCGCGTGGAGCGCAGCGCACAGTCGCCGACCAGCCCGCTCGGGCCGATGATCATCAGGTGGCGCTCCTTGCCGTCGAAGCCGAAGGACGTGAGCCGCACCCGGCCCTCCTGGATCACATACACCGTGTCGGCCGACTGGCCTTCCAGGAACAGCGTCTCGTCCTTGGCGAAACTGCGACTGCGCGTGCCCTGCGTGACCTCCGCCCAGCGGTAGTGCAGGTTCGTGAGCCAGGCCGAGACCAGACGGTCATGGTCCGGCCGCGCGGCGCCGGCGGCAGCGGGACAAGGCAGGACCGTGGGAGAGCGCATGGGACCAAAAGTGTAGTGGCGCGGGGCGTGACAGGCGCCCTGCCTTGTAAAGCAGCTTACATACCGGTCGGCCGATTGTCTTTAGCATGGCGCGATCCTGATCCAACCCGAAGGTGCCGATGGACCGCATTGCCGACCACTTTGCCTCGACCTACACCGAGGCCCGCGCCAAGTTCCTGGCGGCCGTGCAGGCCGGTGGGGCCCGGCTGCTGTCCAGCCATACCAACCCGGCCAAGGGCCCATCGGGGGAGGACTGCATCACCGATGTCGCCTGGCAGGGGCCGGTGGACGCCAGCAAGCTGCTGATCCTGGTGTCCGGCACGCATGGCGCCGAGGGGTACGCCGGCTCCGGCTGCCATGTGGCCTGGCTGATGGAGCGCTGGTTCGAGCGGGTCGCCACCCGGGACACCGCGATCCTGTTCATCCATGCGATGAACCCGCACGGCTTTGCCTGGGGCCGCCGCGTGAACGAGGACAACATCGACCTGAACCGCAACTTCGTCGACCATGACCAGCCGCACCCGGAGAACCCGGACTATGTCGCGATCGCCAAGCACATCGACCCGAGCGACTGGTCCGAGCCGGCCCTGAGCGAGCACAACCGTGCGATTGCCCGCTTCCTGGGGCTGGACCGGCATGACGTGATGTGCAAGGCGATGCACGGCGGCCAGTATGTGAACCCGCGCGGCATCTTCTACGGCGGCACGCAGCCGGCATGGTCGAATCGCCTGTTCCGCCAGCTCGTCGCGCAGCATGCCGCGAAGGCCCGCCATGTGGCCATCATCGACTACCACACCGGCGGCGGCGTCTGGGGCTACTGCGATCTGTTCATCGACGACGACCTGGCCGGCCGGCCGACGCGCAACTGGTTTGCGCAGGTCAGCGTGATCTCCGAGGACAAGGCCGCGAACGGCAAGAACGCCCAGTCCGAGACGCCGGGCAACCTGTTCTATTCGCTGCCGTCGATCCTCCCCGGCAAGGAGCTCACGCTGTGCCTGGTCGAACTGCGCACCGGCGAGGCCGGCGGCCATGACGCGGTGCGCGCCGAGAACTGGCTGTTCCAGCATGGGGACCCGAATTCGGCACAGGGCCTGGCGCTGCGGGCGCAGATGCGCGAGCGCTTCTACCCGGCGCGGCGCGAATGGCGCGTGATGGCCGCCTACCAGTCGAATGCGATGCTGGTCGAGGCGTTGTGCGGCCTGTCCGCGCTGTGACGCGGACACAGGGTTTTCACCAAGAGGTGGGTGCGCGCAATGTAAAGCGCCTTACATTGCGAAGCTCCACTCGCCACTAGGATGCACGCATGCCGGATGACGCCCCCCGCTCCGCGACGATCGACTGCCTGCGGCAGCTGATCGCGTTCGACACCACCAGCCGCAACTCCAACCTGGCCCTCATCGACTGGGCCGAGGCGCACCTGGCGCGCCACGGGGCCCGCATCCGGCGCAGCTGGAACCCGGAGCGCACGAAGGCCAACCTGTTCGCCACCTTCGGCGAGGGGCCGGGCGGCGTCGTGCTGTCGGGCCACAGCGACGTCGTGCCGGTGGACGGCCAGGCCTGGAGCAGCGACCCGTTCCGGGCCGAGATCCGTGACGGCCGGCTGTACGGGCGCGGCGCCTGCGACATGAAGGGTTTCATCGCCGTTGCGCTGGCCCAGGCCGAGGCCTTCGCGGCCGCGCCGCTGCGTTCGCCGATCCATGTCGCGCTGAGCTACGACGAGGAGGTCGGCGGCCTGGGCATCGCCCCGCTGCTGCAGGATCTGGCCGAGGCCGGCATCCAGCCCGACGGCTGCATCGTCGGCGAGCCGACCAGCATGGAGATGGTCACCGCGCACAAGGGCGGGCGGGTCTACCGCTGCACCGTGCACGGGCATGCCGCCCATTCCTCGCTGACGCCGCGCGGCGTCAATGCGATCGAATACGCCGCCCGCGTGATCAGCTTCATCCAGGACCTGTCCTGGCGCGAAGAGGCGCAGGGCCCCCGGCTGGACGGGCTCGACGTGCCGTTCTCGACGATCTCCACGAACCTGATCTCCGGCGGCAACGGTCGCAACATCATCCCGGCCCAGTGCGAGTTCCTCTTCGACTACCGCTATGTGCCGGGCAAGCCGCCGGAAGAATTCATCGAGCAGATCCGGGCCTACATCGCGGAGCATGTGGAGCCGCGCATGAAGCGGGGGCATCCGCAGGCCGGCGTGGCGCTGGAGCTCACCGGCAGCATCCCCGGGCTGAACCCGGACGAGGAGAGCCAGATCGCCCGGCTGGCGAAGTCGCTGCTGCGGCCGCGGCCCTCGGCCAAGGTGGCCTACGGCACCGAAGCAGGCTTCTTCCAGCAGGCCGG
>JAEUOX010000156.1 GCA_016790475.1 Rhodoferax sp.
TCGGCGTCGCGCGCCGCATCAACGTGGCAGGCACGCTGACCCGGCTCGGCGGCAGCCTGATGGAGCCGGAGGTGCTGCAGGCCATGGCCCAGGCCGCGTCGGCGTCGGTCGACATCGCCGAAATGCAGTCCGCCGCCAGCCAGGTGATCGCACGGGCCACCGGCGCGCAGACCGGCATCGTGACATCCGGCGCGGCCGCCGGGCTGACGCTCGCCACCGCCGCCTGCCTGGCGCGCTGGGATGTGCGGCGCATGGCCGCGCTGCCCGACACCCGCGACATGCCCCACGAAGTGCTGATGGCGCGCACGCACCGCAACAGCTACGACCACGCGATCCGGCTGGCCGGCGCGCGGATCGTCGACATCGGGCACAACGACCGCGGCACCGGCGCCGGGATCCGCGGCCTGGAAGCCTGGGAGATCGAGGCCGCCACCAGCGAGCGCACGGCGGCGATGGTGTTCGTGGCCACCGCCGAGACGACCGACACGCTGCCGGGCGTGCTGGAGGTGGCGCACGGCCTCGGACTGCCGGTCATCGTCGACGCCGCGGCCCAGTTGCCACCGCGCAGCAACCTGCAGCATTTCATAGCCGCCGGCGCCGACCTGGTCGTCTTCAGCGGCGGCAAGGCCATCGGCGGGCCGCAGGCCAGCGGCATCCTGGCCGGCCGGGCCGACCTGGTCGGCTCGGCGCTGTTGCAGATGATGGACATGGACGTCAGCCCGCAGACCTGGTCGCCGGCCCGGCTGATCGACCGCCAGGCGCTGCGCGGCATCCCGCACCACGGCATCGGACGCGGCTTCAAGGTCGGCAAGGAAGAGATCGCCGGACTGGTCTGTGCGCTGGAGCGCTTCGTCGCGCGCGACGAGGCGGCCCACGCGCAGGCCCTGGGCGCGCGGCTGGCCGCGATCGCGCAGGCGCTGGCCGGCACGCCCGGGCTGCAGACCCGGCTCATCGAGGCCACGCCACGTTCGCCGATCCCGAGCCTGGAGCTGGAGGTCGGTGCGCGCGCGGTCGCGCTGGTGGGCCAGCTGCAGCAGGGCGATCCGCCGGTGCATGTCGGCGAGCGGCTCGCCAGCGCCGGCATCCTGGCCATCCATCCCCAGACGCTGCGCCCCGAGGACGATGCCGTCCTCGCGCGCTGCCTGCTCAACGCCTTCAGGAGAACCTCCGAATGAGTGCCCCCCACGACCTGATCCTGCGCGGTGCGCGCGTGATCGACCCGTCCCAGAACCTGGACCGGGTGACCGATGTGCGCTTCACCAGCGGGCGCGTTGCCGCGATCGGCGACCAGTTGCCGGCCGGCCCGGGCACCGAGGTGCGCGACCTGCGCGGCCGGGTCGTGACGCCGGGCCTGATCGACCTGCACACCCACGTCTACTGGGGCGGCACCTCGATCGGCGTGGACGCGGTCGCGCTGGCGCGCACCAGCGCCACCGCCACCTTCGTCGACGCCGGCACCTCCGGCCCTGGCAACTTCCCCGGCTTTCGCAAGCATGTGATCGAGCCGGCGCTGCCGGTGCGCATCCTGCCGCTGCTGAACCTCTCCTTTGCCGGCATCTTCGCGTTCTCCGGTACCGTGATGGTCGGCGAATGCGAGGACCTGCGCCTGCTGGACCTCAAGGAATGCGCCCGCGTCGCCCGCGAGAACGCCGACCTGGTCGTCGGCATCAAGGTGCGGGTCGGCCGGGGCGCAAGCGGCGCGTCTGGCATCGCGCCGATGGACATGGCGCTGGAAGTGGCCGAGGCCACCGGCCTGCCGCTGATGGCGCATCTGGACCACCCGCCGCCGTCGCGCATGGATGTGATGTCGCGGCTGCGCCGCGGCGACATCCTGACGCACTGCTTCCGGCCGTTCCCCAACGCACCCGCGCTGCCGGGCGGCGGCGTGCGACCCGAGGTGCTGGCGGCCCGCGAACGCGGCGTGGTGTTCGACATCGGCCACGGCGCGGGCTCCTGCGGGTTCGACACCACGCGGGCGATGCTGGCGGCCGGCTTCCTGCCGGACGTGATCTCCAGCGACGTGCACATCCTGTCGATCAACGGCCCGGCCTTCGACCTGCTGCAGACGCTGGGCAAGTTCCATGCGCTGGGCATGACGCTGCCCCAGGTGGTCGCCTGCGCCACGACGAACGCGGCCCGGGCGATCCGCCGGCCGGACCTCGGCACGCTGCAGGTCGGCGCCGTCGGCGAGGCCAGCATCTTCGAGGTGCGCGAGGAGCCCACCGCCTACACCGATGTGGTGGGCGAGACGATCACCGGCAGCCACCGTTTCGTCGCCCAGGGCCTGGTGCTCGACGGCCGCTGGTGGACCTGATTCCCGGCCCGCTGCAACCCCATTCCCGAAGGAGCTCCCGATGGCACAGCCCACCATGATCTTCACCGACATCGACTACGAGCGCCAGGGCAAGCAGGTCGACTGGCTCAACCTGCCGCATTCGGTCACGCGCTCGGCGTACGGCGCCATCTCGATACCGATCGCGGTGATCCGCAATGGCGACGGCCCGACCGTGTTCCTGATGGCCGGCAACCATGGCGACGAGTACGAGGGCCAGATCGTGCTGGCCAAGCTGATCCGCGAGCTGGAGCCCCAGCACATCCGGGGCCGCGTGATCATCCTGCCGGCGGCCAACCTGCCGGCGGCGATGGATGGCGCCCGGGTATCCCCGATCGACCAGGGCAACCTGAACCGGGCCTTTCCCGGCGATCCGCACGGCACGCCGACCTTCGCGATCGCGCACTACATCGACAGCATCCTGTACCCGATGGCGCATTTCCACCATGACCTGCATTCCGGCGGGTCGTCGCTGAAGTACGTGCCCTTCTGCTCGATGCGCAAGAGCGGCGACGCCGCGCTCGATGCCCGGTCGCTGGCCGCGCTGCGGGCCTTCGATGCGCCGCTCAGCATGGTCTGGGCCTACAACCCGGAGAACCGGCTGGCCGGCGCGGCGGCCGCGCGCCGGGGTCTGGTGTCGCTGGGCGGCGAGTTTGGCGGCGGTGGCAATGTCGACCGCTCCAGCCTGGCAATGCTGGACCGCGGCGTGCGCAACTTCCTGCAGTTCTCCGGCGTGATGGCGCAGCAGGAGACGCTGCCACCGCCGCGCGGCACCCGGCTGGTCGAGGTCAGCAGCCGCGACCACTATGTCTATGCCACCGAGGGCGGCCTGCTGGAGCCGCTGGTCGATCTGGGTGCCGAGGTGCGCCAGGGCGATCTGGCCGGGCAGATCCACTTTGTCGACAACCCGTCCCGCCCACCCGTGCCTTGCCATTTCCGGCGTGCCGGCATGGTGGTATGCCAGCGCCATTTCGGGCGGGTCGAGCGCGGCGACTGCGTGGCCCACCTGGCCACCGACGTGGGCTGAAGCGCCTCGCCCAACTGTAAAGAAGTGCCGCCTGCGTGCACCGGATGGACGATGGCGCCGTTGAAGGAGTACCCTCATCGGGGCATCCCCAACGCCAAGGAAACGCCATGAAGACACCGCTGCTCGCCACCCTCACGCTGACCGCCACGCTGATCGCGCCGGTCGCCCACGCCGGCTTCCTGGAGGACCTGCTGGCCAAGCCCGCCGTCCAGGCCCTGCTGGGTCGCCAGTCGGAGCTGCAGGTGACGGTGAGGAACTGCACCGACACCACCTTCAAGCAGCGCAACCTGGCCGCCTGCCAGCAGGCGGAGCAGGCCGCGCGCCTGGCGGCCATGCCGCCGGAGCTGCGCGCCGTGATGTCGGTCCCGGCCTCGTCGGCGTCGATGCGCGAGCTGTGCCTGGCCGCGCAGGCCACGCCCGCGCGCAGCAGCTACCTGTGCAACGAACTCTCCAAGGCCGACTCCGGCTTCAAGCTGCTGGCCGAGCAGCAGCAGCGGCTGGCGGAGGACATCCAGCGCGGCAAGGCGGCGGCAGCCGGCGCCGAGTCTCCCAACTGATTTCCTGAAACGGAGGCCATTCCATGGCACGCATCGTCACGCTCGCTGCCGCGCAGATGGGCCCCATCGCGCGTACCGAGACCCGCCCGCAGGTGGTCGAGCGCCTGCTGGCGATGATGCGCCAGGCCAAGGGCATGGGCGCGGACGTGGTGGCCTTTCCGGAGGCCGCATTGACGGCCTTCTTCCCGCACTGGTACACCGAGGACGACGCCGAGGTCGACCGCTGGTTCGAGGCGGAGATGCCGGGTCCGCAGACGCAGCCCTTGTTCGACGAGGCGCGCCGACTGGGCATCGGCTTTCATCTCGGCTACTGCGAGCTGGACCGCACCAGCGGCCGCAAGCGGCGCTTCAACACCGCGATCCTGGTCGACGCGCAGGGCCGGATCATCGGCAAGTACCGCAAGATTCACCTGCCCGGCCATGCCGATCACCGGCCGCAGACGCCGTTCCAGAACCTGGAGAAACGCTACTTCGAGGTCGGCGATCTCGGCTTCGGCGCCTGGCGGGCCTTCGGCGGCATCGCGGGCATGATCATCTGCAACGACCGGCGCTGGCCGGAGTCCTACCGGGTGCTGGGGCTGCAAGCCGTGGAGATGGTGTTCTGCGGCTACAACACGCCGGTGCACCACCCGGCCGCCCCGGACCATGACCGGCTGGGGCAGTTCCACAATGAGCTGTCGATGCAGTCCGGCGCCTACCAGAACAGCACCTGGGTCGTCGGCATCGCGAAGGCCGGCGTCGAGGAAGGCGTGGACATGATCGCCGGCAGCTGCATCATCGCGCCGACCGGCGAGATCGTTGCGCGCGCCAGCACCGCCGGCGACGAGGTCATCGTGGCCCGCTGCGACCTGGACCTCGGCCGCTCCTACCGCGAGACCACCTTCCACATGGCCATCCACCGTCGCCCGGAGCACTACCGGATGATCGTGGAGCGCACCGGGCCGCAAGCACCGGACTGAGCGGCGACCGGCCTCAGGCCAGCGTGTCGGCCCAGATGTTGCGGGCCCATCCCATCGCGTAGCGGCCTTCCTGCACGCTGGCCTCCGCCGACAGGCCGCCGGCCCCCGGCACCGGCAGCATGGTCTTCTGGGCGGCGTCATAGCGGTGCACGCTGGCCACATGCATCGCCGCGTCGTCGCTGACGAAGCTGTAGCAGGTGTTGTGGTAGATCGGCAGCGCGTTCGGCGGCTGGTCCGTCAGCAGGGCCACGATCGCCGCGGCACAGGTCTTGGCATGCTGGTTGGCCATGTGCGCCGACTTCGGCATGGCCGGCGCGACCTGGATCGCATCCCCCAGCACATGGATCCGTGGCAGCACGCGGGACTCCTGCGTCAGGAAATCCACCTCGCACCAGCGCCGGCCGGCGGGCACCAAACCGGTCGTGACCGCCAGCGTGCCGGCCCGCATCGGCGGAATCAGGTTGAGCACCGAGGCCCGGACATCCTCGCCCAGGTCGAAGCGCAGCAGGCCGGCCGCCACATCGACGCCTGCCAGCGTCTGGCGGGGGCGGTACTCGACGAGGCCCGGGTACCGGTCCGCCCAGGCCTTGCGGAACAGCGACCCCTTGGAGGTGATGTCGTCGTTGGCGTCGAGCACCAGCACCTTGCTGCGGGGCTTGTGGCGCTGCAGGTAGGAGGCCACCTGGCAGGCCCGCTCGTAGGGCCCGGGCGGACAGCGGTACGGTGCCGGCGGAATGGCCAGCGCGAACACGCCGCCATCCGGCATGGCCTCCAGGCGCTGGCGCAGCGCCACCGTCTGCGGGCCGGCCTTCCAGGCATGCAGTACCTGCCCGGCAGCGCCGGGCAGCTCCAGGCCGGGCACGCTATCCCACAGGAGGTCGATGCCGGGCGACACGACCAGCCGGTCGTACGGCAGCACCGCACCGCCGGCCAGCCGCACCTGCTGGCGCTCCGGATCGATCGCGGTGGCGGTGTCGCGGACGATGCGCACGCCGTGCCGCTGCGCCAGCCGGCCATAGGACAGCGTGATGTCGGCCATCGACCGGCTGCCGCCCAGCACCAGGTTGGACAGCGGGCAGGACACGAACGCGGGGTTCGGCTCGACCAGCGTCACGTCAAAGCGGGCATCCGACCACATCCGCAGGTACTTGGCGGCCGTGGCACCGCCATAACCACCGCCGACCACGACGACCCGCGGGCCGGCGGAGCGGGCCGGCGCGGCGCAACCGCCCACCGCGCCAAGCACGGCAGCCACCGGGCCGGCGGCAGCCGCTTGCAGGAGCCGGCGTCGGCGCACGGGGGTTACTCCGGCTTCAGCGCGGCAAAGTAGGCCGCGATCTGTTCGATCTGCGCGTCGGAATACGCGCGTGCCAGCTGGTGCATCAGCGTGGCGGGCTGGCGGCCCGCCTTGTAGTCGAGCAGCCGGCGGGTCAGCGTGTCCCGCGGCATGCCGGCCAGCGAGGGCATGCCGGGCTGCGCGACGCCGGCCGTGCCATGGCAGGTGGCGCAAGCCGCCGCCCAGCTGCGCACCTGCAGTGCGTCGGCCTGGGCCGATGCCTGCGCAATGGGCAGCAGCAACGCCAGCGTCGTGACGGACCAGACCCACCAGGGCTTCATCGGAACTCCTCGGGGACCGCGCCCCGGGGTGGGCGCGGCAGTGACGGCCCCGATGATGGCACAGGATGCGACCCGCCGCGCGGCACCGCGTGCGGCCTGCGCGGGGTGGTCGTCAGTCCTTCGGCGGCTGCGGGCTTTCGTTCATCTTGCGCCGGAAGAAGGCGCTGAACCAGACCGCCATGCACAGCGTGATGGCGATCACGGCCGCACTCATCAGCCCGTAGTCGGTGGACAGAAGATCGGTCAGCAACTTCATGGTCGGCTCCTTGCGATGCCTCCACTGTGCGCCCTGGCGGCGCGTGACGCCGTGACCTGCATCAATGGGCAGCGTCGGCGGCAATCTGGTAAGTTCCGGGCTTGGCCGCTTCCCATCGCCTGACCATGCCCCCGCCTGCCTCCACCCCGCTGTCCGACCCCGCCGGCACCTGGAACCGCCGCTTCGAGTCCCGCGAATTCGTCTTCGGCACCGAGCCCAATGCCTGGCTGCGGGAGCATGCGCACCACTGGACGCCCGGGCAGCGGGTGCTGTGCGTGGCCGATGGCGAGGGACGCAACAGTGTCTGGCTGGCCCGGCAGGGGCTGCAGGTGGATGCCTTCGACATTGCCGAGGTCGGCGTGGCCAAGGCGCGGCGCCTGGCCGAGGCGGCCGGCGTCACCGTGAACCTGGCGGTCTGTGACTGCGACGCCGTCACCTGGCCGCACGCCGCCTACGATGGCGTTGCCGCGATCTTCGTGCAGTTCGCCGACCCGGCCATGCGCAGCCGGCTGTTTGCCAACATGCTGCGCTGCCTGCGGCCCGGGGGCACGCTGGTGCTGCAGGGCTACACGCCGCAGCAGCTGGTGTACCGCACCGGCGGGCCGTCGATCGCCTCGCATCTCTACACGGCCCCGCTGCTGCAGGAGGCGTTTGCACGCGACACCCGAATCCTCGTGCTGCGCGAGTACGAGGCCGAACTGCATGAGGGCGCCGGCCACCACGGTCGCTCGGCCCTGATCGGCCTGGTGGCGCGCCGCCTCTGAGCTCCCGGAGACCCGCATGGCAACCTCGACCGCACTGCTCATCATCGACGTCCAGCAGGGCCTGTGCGAAGGCCCGGGCGCGGCCCATGCCACACCGGCGTTGATCGAGCGCCTGAACGCGGTGTCCGGCCGCTGCCGCGCAGCCGGCATTCCGGTGATCTTCATCCAGCATGAGTCGACGAAGGGCTACCTGCCGTACGGCAGCCGCGAATGGCAGCTGGCCGACGGGCTGCAGGCCGAGCCCGGCGACCGGCGCATCCGCAAGACCACGCCGGACTCCTTCCTGCGCACCGAGCTGCAGGCCACGCTGGACGCGCTGGACGTGCGCGAGCTGATCATCGGTGGCATGCACAGCGAGTTCTGCGTCGACACGACGACACGACGCGCGCTGGCGCTGGGCTACCCGGTCCGGCTGATCGAGGACGGCCACACCTCGGCCGGCAATGCGCACCTGTCGCCGGCACAGGTGATCGCCCACCACAACGCCACGCTGTCCAACATCGCCAGCTTCGGCCCGCGCGCCCGTCCGGTGCCGGGCGCACAACTGCCCTGAGCGAGCGGAATCCGGCCCTCACCAGGGTGGCGAACCACCCACCGGAACACGGGGAGCGAACCGATGACACTGGAAGACATGATCACCGCGGTGCAGACCGAGCTGGGCATCCAGGTCGACGGCCGGGCCGGGCCGCAGACCTGGGAGGCGGTCTACCGCGCCATCGTGCTGCACCAGCGCCGCGCCCGCATCGCGGCAGCGGCAGCAACGCCGTCGGGCGCGGCGGACGGCGTTGGCATTGCACCGGACGACCCGCGCAGCGAGCAGGCCATCGCCAGCCTGCTTCCGGAGGTCCGACCGCTGGCCCGCGCGCTGGTGCACAAGGCGGCCGCCCAGGGCATCCAGATCCGCGTGCTCAGTGGCTTCAGAACCTATGAGGAGCAGGCGGCTCTTTATGCGCAGGGCCGCACGGCACCCGGGCCGCAGGTGACGAAAGCCCGGCCGGGCTACTCGAACCACAACTTCGGCATCGCGTTCGACGTGGGCGTTTTCGAGGGTGCGCGCTACCTGGGCGCGTCGCCGAAGTACAAGGCCGTCGG
The DNA here is from genome assembly GCA_016790475.1 of Rhodoferax sp. Taxonomy (GTDB): domain Bacteria; phylum Pseudomonadota; class Gammaproteobacteria; order Burkholderiales; family Burkholderiaceae_C; genus CAISIP01. The sequence continues at coordinate 8,605 of JAEUOX010000156.1, forward strand.
CGCGCTGGGGATGGACCTGGGCCTGGAATGGGGCGGCTCCTGGACCTCGCTGGTCGACGAGCCGCACTTCCAGCTGCGGCCGGCCTGGGCCGCCGGGCTGCCGGAGCGGCAGCTGCTGGCCGAGCTGCGCGCCCGCCGCGACGCCGAGACGCCGGTCTTCGCCTGAGCCGCACCGCCCCTCAGACCGGCTCCATCACCGCCATCACCGGGTACAGGCGCCAGCTGGGTTCGTGGTGGCGGCGGCCGTGCGCGAACAGGAAGTCCAGCACGGCCGTCTGGTCGGAGAGCCGTTCCGGATGGGCCTGCTTCCAGGCGTCGAATGCGGCGCGCAGCTCCGGCTCCTGCTCCAGCATCTCGGCGGCGGTGTCCTCGAAGACATAGTCGGAGTAGCGCTCCTTCTGCTCCAGGATGCTGTTGAAGAAGCCCCAGCGGAACAGGCTGTCGTGGGCCTGCGGCTCCAGCGTCTCCACCACGTACCGGGCGCGGGCCTGGTCCAGCGGCACGAGCCAGTCGCCACGGCGCCCGACATGCTGGCGCGTCTCGCGCGTGAGCTCCACCCGGTCATGGAACAGGCGGCCCTCGTAGGCCTGCGGGCGCGACTGCACCGCGTCGATCCGGCAGGCCTGCACCGTGAACGGCCGGTCCGCGTCCAGCCGGTGCACCTGCAGTCCGTTCCAGCGCAGCCGGTCGATCACCTCTGGCCAGGCCTGCGGCACCAGGTAGGCCCGTGGCGCCGGCACCTGCAGCACCTCGGTGCAGCGCTCGTAGCACGGGATGTCGCGCTCCCAGGTCTGCGTGCGGTCATAGGCCAGCCGCTGGTAGTTGCCGATCCGGCTGGGGCGGTAGACCGCCTGGTAGCCACGAAAGCGCGTCATGACCGGGTTTTCCATGTCGATCTGCCACTGGATCGGCCAGTGCCCGCGCCGCAGCGCCAGCGCGCGCGTCTCGCGGCGCAGCGCCTGGATGCGCCCCGCATGGGCCACCGTGAAGTCCAGCACCGTCTCGACCAGTGCGCGCGTCGCCTCGTAGCGGTCCGCGAAGGGCTTGAGCATGTGCGACTCCGGCATGAAGCCGATCGTGTGGTGCAGGGCCGCGTAGCCGGTCGAGAAGCGCGGCACATCCAGCATGTGCGCGATGCCGTCGTCCGGGCTGTCCTTGATCGGGTGGACATAGGGGCTGGTCGGCCATCCGCGCCGCGCCATGTCGGCATACAGCGCAGGCACCATGGTTTCGCGCAGGAACGCGCCCAGCGTGCCACCCAGCTTGTCGGACTGGGTGTGGATCAGCGTCATCGTGTAGGGGTAGTCCGCGCCGTTCGAAGTGTGGGTGTCGACCATCACCTCCGGGTCCCACTCGGTGAAGAAGCGGTTGAAAGCCTGCGCGCTCAGGCTGTCGCACTTGACGAAGTCCCGGTTCAGGTCCAGGTTGCGCCCATTGCCGCGGAAGCCGAAGGTCTCCGGCCCGACCTGGTTCACCCGCGAGCTGGCATTGCGGTTCAGGCAGCCATCCACGTTGTAGATCGGGATGAACAGGAAGACCGTGCTGCCGAGCGCGGCCAGGCGCTGCGGCTGGGTGCAGAAATCCCGCACCAGCGCCATGCAGGTGTCGATGCCTTCCGGCTCGCCCGGATGGATGCCGTTGTTGTTGAAGAACACGCAGCGGCCCGCGGCCTGGATGCTCGCGCGGTCCAGCACGCCGTCGGCGCTGATAACACCGGCATGCAGCGGCACGCCGTTGTCGGACACGCCGATCCGGAAGAAGCGCAGCACCTGGGGGAAGTCGGTCGCCAGGCGTTCGTACCAGGCGATGCATTCGGCCCAGGTCGTGGTCTGGTTGCGGTTGCCGCGTTCGTAGGGTGTCACATAGTGGGTGGGGTTCATGGTGTCTCCAGCCCCACCGGCGCAGCGTGGTGGGGAAAGCAGTTGGCAAGCAGTTCACGGGTGTAAGGATGCGCGACATCGCCCGACGTGATGCGGGCGGCCGGCAGCGTCTCGACGATCGCCCCCTGCTGCATGACCGCGACGCGCTCGCACATGTGCGCGATCACGCCGAGGTCATGGCTGACGAACAGGAAGGTGGTGCCGAGGTCCCGGCGCACGTCCATCAGCAGGTTCAGCACCTCGGCCTGGATCGACGCATCCAGCGAAGATGTGGGCTCGTCCAGCAGCAGGATCTGCGGCTCCAGCACCAGTGCCCGGGCGATCGCGACGCGCTGGCGCTGCCCGCCGCTGAGCTGGTGCGGGAACCGGAACCGGAAGCTGCGGCCCAGGCCGACGCGGTCCAGCGCCGCGAGCACGCGCTGCTCGATGCGGTCGAACCCATGCACATGCATCGCCTCGGACAGGCTGCGGTCGATCGTGTGGCGCGGATGCAGCGAGCCGAACGGGTCCTGGAAGATCATCTGAACCTGCAGCCGGTAGGCGGCGGGCGGCTTCTCCCGCGCCGAGCGGGCCTGGCCGAGCACCGCGACTTCGCCGCGCCAGTCACCATCCAGGCCAGCGAGCATGCGCAGGATCGTCGACTTGCCGCAGCCGGAACCACCGACCAGCCCGAAGGTCTCGCCACGGTAGACCTGAAACGACACGTCCCGCACCGCATGGTTGCGGCGGGCGCCCTGTCCGTAGAACACGTCCACGTGGTGGCAGTGCAGCGCTACTTCACGGGGGTCTTCTTCGTTCGGCTTCATCGTGCTGCGGTTGGTTTGCTGTCGTTGCCGGGACTACCTTGGCGTTGGCTTGGGCCTTGGATTTCGTGGCCGGGACTACCCTGGCGTTGGCGCGCGTCGCGGCAGGCGCAACCCGGTGGGGGCTCATAGGCGGCTTGGTCGGGCGCTGAACGCGCCGACAACCTGCGGTGCTCGCGGCCGGGGCGCATCGCCAAACTCGCTGCGCGCCCGTTGGGCGCTCCGCTCAAACAGTGGCGATGAGAATGTTTACGAAGTGCGCTGCGCGCACCGCCCCAGCCGCTGCGCTCCTCGGCAAGCCGCCAAATCGCCCCCACCGGGCTGCGCCTGCCGCCACGCTCTGTTGTGGCGAGGGGGCGTCCTGACCTTCGGCGCGCCAGCCGGGCCGCTTTGCAGAAGCCTGGGCGCAACGCCTGCTGCTGCGAATCGCTGCCGAAATGGCGCACCGCGCTCAACTCTCCGCGAACCAGAAGCTCGTCGCCCAAAGCGTGTGGGGGCCCGGTGCGGCGCGCCTGTGGGGCGCCGAGGCGCGCAGGGCTTGCGGCCCAGCGCGAAGCGCGTTCGTCATCTGATTCATCGCGCTTGTCTGAGCGCAGCGCCCGCAGGGCGCGTAGCGAGTTGCGCGATGGGGCCGCAAGCCCGAGCACCGACGGGAAGTCGGCGCGTTCAGCGCCGACCGCCCCACCGAAGCGCCGCACCGGGCCCCCACACGCCTTGGGCGACGCAACAGCAAACCCACACGCCGAGCGGCGACGCAACAGCAAGCCAACACGCCGAGTGGCGGCGCAACAGCAAGGCAACGCGCCGAATAGCGACGCAACAGCGAACGAACATGCAAGCCAATGCCACAATGGCACGAATTCCCCGGCGTCTGCGAAGGAGACAGTGTGGCACTCTCGGACATCGACATCGCGCAGGCTGCGACGCTGCAGCCGATCCTGCAACTGGCGCAGGACCGCCTCCGGATTCCACTCGATGCGCTGGAGCCCTACGGGCGCTACAAGGCCAAGATGGATCTGAACTGGCTGAACGGCCAGACCGGGCCGGATGGTCGGCTGGTGCTGGTCACCGCGATCAGCCCGACGCCGGCCGGGGAGGGCAAGACCACCACCACCGTCGGCCTGGGCGATGCACTGAACCGCATCGGCAAGCGGGCCATCATTGCGCTGCGCGAACCCTCCCTCGGCCCGGTGTTCGGCATGAAGGGCGGTGCTGCCGGCGGCGGTTATGCGCAGGTAGTCCCGATGGAGGACATCAACCTGCACTTCACCGGCGACTTCAGTGCCATCGCGCTGGCCCACAACCTGCTGGCCGCCCTGGTCGACAACCATATCCACCACGGCAATGCGCTGGGCCTGGACACGCGGCGCATCGTCTGGCGCCGGGTCATGGACATGAACGACCGGGCGCTGCGCTCGATGGTGGTCGGGCTCGGCGGGCCGGGCAATGGCGTGGCGCGGGAGGATGGCTTCGACATCGTCGTGGCGTCCGAGGTCATGGCGATCTTCTGCCTGGCGACATCCCGGCAGGACCTGAAGCAGCGGCTGGGCAACATCGTGGTCGGCTACACCCGCGACCGGGCGCCGGTGCGGGCGCGGGACCTGAACGCGCAGGGGGCGATGGCGGCGCTGCTGAAGGATGCGATCAAGCCCAACCTGGTGCAGACACTCGAGAACAACCCGGCCATCATCCATGGCGGTCCGTTCGCCAACATTGCGCATGGCTGCAACACCGTGACGGCCACGCGCGCGGCGCTGAAGCTGGCGGACTATGTCGTGACCGAGGCCGGCTTCGGCGCCGACCTGGGGGCAGAGAAGTTCATCGACATCAAGTGCCGCAAGTCCGGCCTGCGGCCGGATTGCGCGGTGGTCGTCGCCACGGTGCGGGCGCTGAAGCACCATGGCGGCGTCGATGCCAAGGCTTTGAACCAGCCGGATCCTGCGGCGCTGGAGCGGGGCTTGCCCAATCTGGAGCGGCATGTCCACAACATCCGCGAGCACTATGGCCTGCCCTGTGTCGTGTCGATCAACCACTTCACGTCCGACAGCCCGGAAGAGATCGACCTGCTGCGCAGCCACATGGACCGCCGGGGTGTGCCGGTGGTGCTGGCCCGTCACTGGGCCGAGGGATCCGCCGGTGCCGAGGAGCTGGCCCGCGCGGTGGTGCAGTTGGTCGAATCCGGGACGGCGCAGATGCGCTATGTGTATCCCGACGAACAGACCCTGTGGGAGAAAATGCGCACCATTGCGACCCGGATCTACGGCGCGGCCGATATCGACGCATCGTCCGCGGTGCGCGCGCGCATCGAGCAGTTGCAGCAGGAAGGCTACGGGCACTACCCGGTCTGTGTCGCGAAGACGCAATATTCCTTCTCGACCGACCCGAAGCTGCGTGCCGCCCCCAGCGGCCATGTGGTGCAGGTCCGCGAGGTGCGGCTGGCCGCCGGTGCGGAGTTCGTCGTCATGGTCTGCGGGGACATCATGACGATGCCCGGCCTGCCGCGCGAGCCGGCCTCGTCGCGCATCGACATCGATGACGACGGGCGGATCTCCGGCTTGTTCTAGCGAACTGGCTAGCCCTGGGCGCAGGGGCGTGCAGCATCGCTGCACCATTCGCTCCAGCTGCCGGCATACAGCGCCTGGCGGCCCAGCCCGGCAACCTCCATCGCCAGGATGTTGGGTACGGCGCTGACGCCACTGCCGCAGTGGTGCACGACGGTGTCCGGGGCCCGGCCGGCCAGCAGCCCCATGAATTCCTGGCGCAGCGTCTCGGCCGGCTTGAACCGGCCGTCCGCCCCGATGTTGTCCGCGAAGGGACGGTTCAGCGCCCCCGGGATATGCCCGGCCACCGGATCGAGCGGCTCGACCTCGCCACGGAAGCGCGGGCCCCCGCGGGCGTCGACGATGGTCTGCACCGGTCGGCCGAGGTCCTGCAGGACCTGGTCGGTGACGACGAGCCGGGCCCGCTCATCACCCAGCCGGAAGACCTCCGCCGGGTGGCTGGTGCCGTGGCCGCCGGTGACGACGCCGCCCGCCGCGTACCAGGCCTCCAGGCCGCCGTTCAGCAGCGCGGCGCGCTCATGGCCCACCCACTTGAGCATCCACCACAGGCGGCCACAATAGTTCGCGCCCTGCCGGTCATAGACCACCGCCTGCATGCCGTTCGAGAAGCCGATGTCGCCCAGCCAGCGGGCGAAGTCCTCGCGCGTGGGCAGCGGGTGGCGGCCGCCGCTGGCGCGCGGCGCCCCAGGGCGTGCCGTCAGGTGCTGGTCCAGGTCGGCCCGCACGGCCCCCGGGATGTGGGCCTCCGCATACTGCTGGTCGCCGGCGCCGGGCTTCATCAGGTCGAAGCTGCAGTCGAACACCATCAGCGGGGCGCCGCTGCCCATCAGGGCCTGGAGCTGCTCGGCGGTGATCAGGGTGTTGTAGTTCATGGCTGGGACTCCGGGGCATCGGGGGCATCCGGGCCCATGGCCTGGCGGTACCACTCGTGGAAATGCTGCATGCCGTCTTCCATCGGGCTCTGGTAGGGGCCGGTGGCGTTGTCGCCGCGGCGCATCAGGGCCTCCCGGCCAGCGTCCATGCGCAGCGCGATCTCGTCGTCCTCGACGCAGGTCTCCATGTAGGCGGCCTGCTGGGCCTCGACGAACTCGCGCTCGAACGCGGCGATTTCCTCGGGGTAGTAGAACTCCACGACGTTCAGCGTCTTCCTCGGTCCCATCGGGTGCAGCGTGGAGACGGTCAGCACGTGCGGATACCACTCGATCATGATGTGCGGGTAGTAGGTGAGCCAGATCGCGCCGTACTTCGGCGGCTGGCCGTCGCGGTAGCCCAGCAGGGCCTTCTGCCAGCGCTCATAGACCGGGCTGCCGGCACGCCCGAGGCGGCTGGCGATGCCAACGGTCTGCACCGAGTAGTGCGGCCCGAACTCCCAGCGCAGGTCCTCGCAGGTCACGAAGCCGCCCAGGCCGGGGTGGAAGGGGCCGACGTGGTAGTCCTCCAGGTAGACCTCGATGAAGGTTTTCCAGTTGTAGTCGCACTCGTGCATCTCGACGTGGTCCAGCACATGCCCGGAGAAGTCCAGATCCCGCAGAGGGCCGAGGCCCTGCAGGTCTGCTGCCACGGAGCGACCGCCCGCTTCGAATATCAGACCGTTCCATTGCTGCAGCGGGTAGTTGTCCAGGTTCAGGCAGGGGTCCTGCGCGAAGTGCGGCGCGCCCAGCAGCGTGCCGGCCGGCGCGGCGCGCCCGCCGCTGTAGGTCCAGCGGTGCAGCGGGCAGACCAGGTTGCCTGCGGCGCTGCCGGGCTGGCTGGTCTGCAGGTTGCCCCGCCCCTTGAGCATCACCGCCTGGCGGTGGCGGCAGACATTGGAGATGAGCTCCACTCCATGGGGGGTACGCACCAGGGCCCGCCCGCCGCGCTCCTGGGGCAGCACATGGTAGTCGCCGACTTCCGGTACCGACAAGGCGTGCCCCACATAGCGGGGCCCGGGCTGAAAGATGCGGGCCTGCTCGCGCTGGTAGAGCGCTGCGTCGAAATAGCTGGATACCGGGAGTTGGCTGTGCGCCTGCTGCAGTCGAAGACTTAAATCAGACATGGGTGACCTGACCTAAAGACTCCCCACAGGGAGAAAAAACCCGCGCACCCCATCCGAGGGTTCGCGGGCGTTGGAGATCCGGCAGGGCCGGCGGGCAAGCGCGGGATTGTACCTGCGCCCCGTGGGGGCACGGCCCGCGGGTGCGGGGCCGCCGGGACGGGGTGGCCCAGCGCGCAGGTCAGGCCCTAGAATGGCCGCTTCGACCGTCTCCCGACCCCATGACCCAGGCCACCCGCACGCCCCCAGCCGACGCCATGCCCCCCACCTACGAGGCTGCGCTGCAGGAGCTGGAGCAGCTGGTGTCGCGCCTGGAGTCTGGTGACATGCCCCTGGAGGAGCTGATGGGGGGGTACCAGCGGGGTGCCACCCTGCTGCAGTTCTGCCGCGACAAGCTGGCGGCTGTCGAACAGCAGATCAAGGTCGTCGAGGCCGGACAGCTCAAGCCCTGGGTGGCCCCATGATGGATGGCGGTAGCGGCGCAAGCCCGGATTCCTTTGCGCTGGCCCCCTGGTCGGCCGCCCATCTGGCGAGTGTGGAAGCCGCGCTGTCGCGCTGGGTCACGACCGACGCACCGGCCGGCCAGCTGCATGGTGCGCCGGCCGATCTGGTGCAGGCGATGCGGTATGCGGTGCTCGACGGCGGCAAGCGGCTGCGCCCGCTGCTGGTGCTGGCGGCTTGCGAGGCGGTGCGCGGCCATGCCGGTGCCGCATTGCGGGCCGCCTGCGCGGTGGAATTGATCCACGCCTACTCCCTCGTGCACGACGACATGCCCTGCATGGACAACGATGTGCTGCGCCGGGGCAAGCCGACCGTGCATGTGCAGTTCGGCGAGGCCAGCGCGCTGCTCGCCGGCGACGCGCTGCAGGCCCTGGCCTTCGAGCTGCTGACACCGGAGGACGAAGGCATTGCGCCGGACATCCAGGCGCGTCTGTGCCGGCTGCTGGCGCGCGCCGCCGGCAGTGCCGGCATGGCCGGCGGGCAGGCGATCGACCTGGCCAGCGTCGGCCAGCCACTGAGCGAACACCAGCTGCGTGACATGCACCAGCGCAAGACCGGCGCACTGCTGCAGGGCAGCGTGCTGATGGGCGCCGCCTGCGGCCCGACCGACGCGCAGCAGTGGGAAGCCCTGTCGGATTTCGGTGCCGCGATCGGCCTGGCCTTCCAGGTCGTCGACGACATCCTGGATGTGACGGCCGACTCCGCCACGCTCGGCAAGACCGCCGGCAAGGATGCCCTGGCAGACAAGCCGACCTATGTCTCGGTGCTGGGGCTGGACCGCTCGCGCCGGTACGCGGACGACCTGCTGCAGGCCGCACGCGCGGCGCTGCTGCGCGCGCGTCTGGCGGATCCTTCCGCGTTGCGGGCCCTGGCGCACATGGTTGTCGACCGGTCCCATTGATCCCTGGAGGCAAACCCCGATGACCCCGGTTTCCTACCCCCTGCTCGAGACGATCCACAGCCCGGCCGACCTGCGCCGCCTGGCGCGCAGCCAGCTGGCGCCGCTGGCGGCGGAGCTGCGCGCGTTCCTGCTGGCCAGCGTGGCCAGCACCGGCGGGCACCTGAGCTCCAACCTCGGCACGGTCGAGCTGACAGTGGCCCTGCACTATGTGTTCAACACGCCGCACGACCGGCTGGTCTGGGACGTCGGCCACCAGACCTACCCGCACAAGATCCTGACCGGCCGGCGCGAGCGCATGGGCAGCCTGCGCCAGCTCGGCGGCCTCAGCGGCTTCCCGCAGCGCACCGAGAGCGAATACGACGCGTTCGGCACGGCCCACTCCAGCACCTCGATCTCCGCCGCGCTGGGCATGGCCCAGGCCGCGCGCATCAAGGGCGAGAACCGCCATGCGGTCGCGATCATCGGCGACGGCGCGCTGACGGCCGGCATGGCCTTCGAGGCGCTGAACAACGCCGGGGTCGCACACGGCAACCTGCTGGTGATCCTGAACGACAACGACATGAGCATCAGCCCGCCGGTCGGCGCGCTGAACCGCTACCTCGCGCAGCTGATGACCGGCCAGTTCTATTCGGCGGCGAAGAATGTGGGCAAGTCGGTGCTCAAGGGGGCGCCGCCGCTGTTCGAGCTGGCCAAGCGCATCGAGGAACATGCCAAGGGCATGGTGGTGCCGGCCACGCTGTTCGAGAAGTTCGGCTTCAACTACACCGGCCCGATCGACGGCCACGACCTCGAGTCGCTGATCCCGACGCTGGAGAACATCCGTCACCTGAGCGGCCCGCAGTTCCTGCACGTGGTCACGCGCAAGGGCAAGGGCTACCGCCTGGCAGAGGCGGATCCGATCAACTACCACGGCCCGGGCAAGTTCGACCCCGCGGTGGGCCTCCAGAAGCCCAGCACGCCGCCCAAGCCGACCTTCACGCAGGTGTTCGGCCAGTGGCTGTGCGACATGGCCGCCCAGGACCCTCGGCTGGTCGGCATCACGCCGGCCATGCGCGAGGGCTCCGGCCTGGTCGAGTTCGAGCGCCGCTTCCCCGGCCGGTACTACGACGTCGGCATCGCCGAACAGCACGCGGTCACGTTCGCCGCCGGGCTGGCCTGCGAGGGCCTCAAGCCGGTGGTGGCGATCTACTCCACCTTCATGCAGCGGGCCTACGACCAGCTGATCCATGACGTGGCTTTGCAGAAGCTGCCGGTGGTACTGGCGCTGGACCGCGCCGGTCTGGTCGGCGCGGACGGTGCGACCCATGCCGGCGCCTACGACATCCCGTTCCTGCGCTGTGTGCCGCATGTCGCGATTGCCTGCCCGGCCGACGAGTCCGAGTGCCGCCAGCTGCTGAGCACCGCGTTTGCACAGGATTTCCCGGTGGCGGTGCGCTACCCGCGCGGGGCCGGCGTCGGCGTCGCGGCTGGCGAAGGCCTGCAGACGCTGCCCTTCGGGGCCGGTGAGGTGCGGCGTCGCGGGCGCGGCCTGGCGATCCTGGCCTTCGGCACCTTGCTGTACCCGGCCCTGGAGGTCGGGGAGCAGATCCAGGCCACCGTGGTCAACATGCGCTGGGCCAAGCCGCTGGACACCGCGCTGCTGCTGGAGATCGCGCAGCAGCACGAGGCGCTGGTCACGGTGGAGGATGGCGCGGTGATGGGTGGCGCGGGCAGTGCCGTCGGCGAGGCGCTGGCGGCAGCCGGCATCGTCCGCCCGCTGCTGCACCTCGGGTTGCCGGACGTGTTCATCGAGCATGGCGATCCGGCCAGGCTGATGGCACTGCAGGGTCTGGACGCGGCCGGAATCCGGGCCGCAATCGAGGCCCGTTTCGCCGCGGTGATCGAGGCCGCGCGCCCCTCGCTCAAGATCGTCGCCTGAACGACTTTTGCATGCCCCGTTCCGGGGCATGCAGCGATGGTTCCGTGTCGGGGGCAGTGTTTTCCCCTAGTCGGATACGTACTTCCACCGGCGTGCGCGAGGGCAGGAGCGGTTACGCTTCACGCACTCTGAAACCCGCAACTTCCGGAGACAGCATGTCCGTGCTTCTATCGCTCTCCAGGCTGATTGACCACCTCAGCCTGGCCCTTGGCAAACTGATCATGTGGCTGATTTTTGCCGCGACCGCGATCAGCGCAGGCAACGCCATCATGCGCAAGGCCTTCAGTATCGGCTCCAATGCCTACCTGGAGATCCAGTGGTACCTGTTCGCGGCGGTCTTCATGCTCGGGGTCGGTTACGTGATGCTGAAGAACGGCCATGTCCGCATCGACTTCATCTCGTCGCGCCTGTCCAAGCGGACCAACGCGATCATCGACGCGGTGGGCCTCGTCGTTTTCACGATCCCGCTGGCGATGATCATGATCAGCCTGGGCTGGCCGGTGTTCCAGAACGCCTTTGTATCCGGCGAGATGAGCCAGAACGCCGGGGGCCTGATCCGCTGGCCGGTGATCCTGCTGATACCGCTGGGGTTCGGGCTGCTGATCCTGCAGTCGCTGTCCGAACTGGTCAAGCGCATCGGCTTCCTGACCGGCCATCTGGACGAGCCGTTCACCGTCGAGCACGAGAAGTCGGTCGAGGAGCAACTGGCCGAGGAGCTGGCCATCGAAGCCGAGAGCCGCCTCGCCGCCAAGCCTGCAGGAAACCACTGACATGAGCGCCTTCATCGCCCAGAATTTCGTCCCGCTGATGTTCGCGGGCCTGTTCGTTTTCCTGCTGACCGGCATCCCGGTCGCCTTCGGTCTGGCCGCCACCGGGCTGCTGTTCGGCTTCATCGGCATGGAGGCGGGCCTGTTTCCGACCAATCTGTTCCAGGCCCTTCCGCTGCGCGTCATGGGCATCATGGCCAATGACACGCTGCTGGCGATTCCGTTCTTCACCTTCATGGGCATCATCCTGGAACGCTCGCGGATGGCCGAAGACCTGCTGGAGACGGTGGGCCAGGTGTTCGGGCCGGTGCGTGGTGGGCTGGCCATCGCGGTGATCCTGGTCGGCGCGCTGCTGGCAGCGACGACCGGCGTCGTTGCCGCTGCCGTGATCTCGATGGGCCTGATCTCGCTGCCGATCATGCTGCGCTACGGCTACAACCGGACGATCGCCACCGGCACCATCACCGCGTCCGGTACGCTGGCGCAGGCCATCCCGCCGTCACTGGTGCTGATCGTTCTGGCCGACCAGATGGGCCGTTCGGTCGGCGACATGTATGCCGGCGCGCTGATTCCGGGGCTGCTGCTGGTCGGGCTGTACCTGGTGTTCATCCTGGTCGTGGCGGTGGTACGCCCCTCCTGGGTGCCCGCGCTGCCCAGCGAGGCGCGGATCTACCGCGAGGACAACGGTGCCAGTGGCCATGTGTCGCTGATCGTGTTGCTCGCCGCCTGCGCGGCGGCGGGCTGGTACTGGTCCACGCGCCACCATGAGATCATGGTCGCGCTGCTGGAGCGCACCACGCCGTCGCCCGGCGATGAGGTGTTGATCCTGTCGATGACGGTCGCCTCGCTGCTGGCCCTGGCGCTCGCGCTGCTCAACAGGGTCACCCGGCTGGGCTTGCTGTCCCGCCTGGCCGAGCAGGTCACCTTCGTGCTGATCCCGCCGCTGGTGCTGATCTTCCTGGTGCTGGGCACGATCTTTCTGGGCGTCGCGACGCCGACCGAAGGCGGGGCGATGGGCGCCATGGGCGCCCTGATCATGGCGGTGTCCCGGCGGCGCCTGGGGTTCGGCCTGCTGAAGCAGGCGCTGGATGGCACCGCCAAGCTGGCCACCTTCGTGCTGTTCATCCTGATCGGCTCGACGGTGTTCAGCTTCACGTTCAATGCGGCGGACGGCCACATCTGGGTGGAGCACCTGTTCAAGGACATGCCCGGCGGCGCGCTGGGCTTCCTGATCGTCGTGAACCTGCTGGTGTTCATCCTGGGATGCTTCATCGACTTCTTCGAGATCGCCTTCATCGTCATCCCGATCCTGGCGCCGGTGGCGGAGAAGATCCTGCCGGGCATGCTGCCGGGCGTGCCGGTGGACGCGGTGATGATCTGGTTCGGCGTCGTGATCGCGATGAACCTGCAGACCTCGTTCCTGACGCCGCCGTTCGGTTTTGCGCTGTTCTACCTGCGCAGCGTCGCGGCCAAGAGCGACTACCGGGACCGGGTCACCGGCGCGATGATCCCGGCCGTGTCCACGGCCCAGATCTACAGGGGGTCGATCGCCTTCATCCTGCTGCAGCTGACCATGGTCGCGGCCGTCATCGCGTTCCCCGGGCTGGTGACGGGCGGCATCCAGAAGGGCGAGACGGTGGATGCAGACAAGATCCTGCAACAGATGCAGGAGGAGCAGCAGAAGGAACAGGCCAGCAGCGACCCGGCCGCGGCGGGCGCCTCCGCGCCGGCAGGCACGTCCAGCGAGGCGGCGCCGTCGGCGGAGCCGCAGGCCGAGGAGACGGCCGCCGAAGACGACCCGATGAAGGCCTTGCAGGACGCGATGAAGGAAGACGCCAAGAAGAAGAAATGAGCCTGCACCTGCCCGTCGGCCGGTGATCCGGCCGCGCCGGCGGCTGCCGATCACCCACAAAAAAGCCCCGTCGCCGGGGCTTTTTTTCGATCGGGCCGGGCCCGGGCGGGGCCGGGCCGGCAACCGGTCTCAGAGCTTGACCGACTGCATGTAGCTGTCGAATCGCGCTTCCGTGAAGCGGAACCACAGGTTGGACTCGCGCCGGAACGCGTCGTAGTCGTCATAGATCTTCTTGAAGGCCGGGTTGCTGCCGCGCAGTTCGCTGTACAGATCCATGGCCGCCTTGAAGGATGCGTCGAGGACGGCCTTCGGGAACGGTGCGAGCTTGACCTTGTTCGCTACCAGCTGCTTCAGGGCCGCCGGGTTGCGGGCATCGTACTTGGCCTGCATCTCGGTGTGCGCGAAAGCCGCAGCCGACTCGATGATCGCCTTGTATTCGGCAGACAGGCCGTCGAAGGCCTTCTGGTTCACGAACAGGTCCAACTGCGGGCCGCCTTCCCACCAGCCGGGGTAGTGGTAGATCGGCGCAACCTTGAAGAAGCCCAGCTTCTGGTCGTCGTACGGCCCGACCCACTCGGCGGCATCGATGGTGCCTTTTTCCAGCGCCTGGTAGATCTCGCCGCCAGGGATGTTCTGCGACACCGTGCCCAGACGGGCGGTGACCTTGCCGGCAAAGCCGCCGACCCGGAACTTGAGCCCCTTCATGTCGGCGACGGTCTTGATTTCCTTGCGGTACCAGCCGCCCATCTGGGCGCCGGTGTTGCCCATCGGGAAGCTCGTGAAGCCGTAGCCGGCGTAGAACTCGCGCATCAGCTTCAGACCGTTGCCGTCGTAGCTCCAGGCGGTCATCTGCCGGCTGTTGAGGCCGAAAGGAATCGCGCAGCCCAGGGCAAAGGCGTCGTTCTTGCCGAAGTAGTAGTAGGGCGCGGTGTGGCCCATCTCGACGGTGCCGTTCTGCACCGCATCGACCAGGCCGGGCATCGGCACGAGTTCACCGGCCGCATGGACCGAAATCTCGAACTTGCCGCCGCTCATGTCCTTGACTTTCCTGGCGAAGGTCTCCGCCGCACCGTAGATGGTGTCCAGCGCCTTGGGGAAACCCGAGGTGAGACGCCAGCGAATGTTGGCCTGCGCGTGCACGACGGCCGGCGCGATGCCCGTGGCCAGCACACCGGCCAGGCCGGCATTCCTGATGATCGAACGACGATCCATAAAGTGAACCCCCAAAAAATGATGAAAGGGACCGTGCGATCCGCACGCCCGGATGGTGTCCGCCCCGCAGAGGATGTCTCCGGGGCGACCGTCGGAAATTCTAGGGACAAAGCCTGCGGGTGGCGGCAGGGCTTACCCGTAGGGAATTCCACTTAGCGCGCGCGGCAGGGGCTCAGGGCGTGGCGGCCGGCGACGCTACCATCGGCGCATGACCGCAACGCCGCTGCCCCTGGACATCGACTCGCCCGACATCCGCCGGGCCGGCCGGGACCTGCTGTCGGTCGCGCTGATGGACGCGCGCAACCACACGCTGAACCTGGCCGCGCAGCTGCTGGACCCGCTGGCCGCGGGCGGTCCGACGCCCTGGCTGCAAGGACAGGGCCCGGAATGGCTGCTCGGCCATGTGGGATGGTTCCAGGAGCGCTGGATCGCCCGCCATGTGCTGCACCAGCAGGGGCCGGCCGCGGACGGCCAGGCGGCCCGGCTGGCCTCGATCGAGCCCTATGCGGACTTCTGGTGGGGCGACAGCGGCCCGGGCGATGCGCCGGACCCGCAGGCCGGCCGGCCGGATCTGGGCCGGGTCCGCGCCTATCTGATGAACACGCTGGAAACCACGCTGGAACTGCTGGAGAGGACGCCGGAGACCGATGCCGCGCTGCATTTCTTCCGGCTGGCGCTGCTGCATGAGGACATGCAGGGCGAACGCCTGATCGAACGGGCCCAGGCCTGGGGTTGCCCGCTGGCCATCGAGCCGCCGGGCCCGCTGGCGGTGCGCGAGCCGCTGCTGGTGCCGGCCACGCGCTGGCTGCGGGGGCTGCCGGCGGGGCCCGGCCTGGTGCTCGACAAGGAGCAGCCCGCCCATGTGGTGGAGGTGCCGGAGTTCGAGATCGACGCGCAGCCGGTGCGCTGGTCACAGTTTGTCGAGTTCGTCGCGGATGGCGGCTACGACCGGCAGGAACTCTGGCATCCCGATGGCTGGGTCTGGCTGCAGGCGCAGTCGTCGGGCCAGGGCGGCCGGGCGCCCCGGTATGTCGAGCAGATCGGGGTGGCCAGCGGGGCCGTGCTGCAGAGCCGCTTCGGCAGCGCGCGTCGCATGCTCGGGGCGCAGCCGGTCCTGCATGTGAGCTGGTGGGAGGCCGATGCCTGGTGCCGCTGGGCGGGCCGCCGGCTGCCAGCGGAGGTCGAGTGGGAGCTGGCCGCCTGCACCGCGCAGCGCCGCGGCTTCCAGTGGGGGGTGGTGTGGGAGTGGACCGGCACGACGGCCCGACCGTATCCAGGCTATGTGCCCGGGCCCTGGCCGGGCGAAGCCGCCCACGGCTTCGGCCGTCACAAGGTGCTGCGCGGAGCTTCGTTCGCGACGCGGGCCCGGATGCGCCACCCGCGCGCACGCAACTTCCAGCCACCCGACGCGGACGCGCTGTTCGCGGGCTTTCGTTCCTGTGCGCAGTGAGGCGGTGCGTCGCCGGCGTCAGGCGCGCTGCAGGCCGAGCTTGCGGTAGACGGTGGCGCGGCTGATCCCCAGCCGGCTGGCCGCCAGCGCCACATTGCCCCGGGCCTCGTCGACGGCCTGCCGGATCAGCGCGGACTCGATGTCCCGCAGCCGGGCGGACGGGGGAGCCGCCGGGCCCCGCGTGGCCGGTGGCACGCGCACGCTGGCGGTGGCCGCGCCCGACGACGCGCCGGCCAGGACCAGCATCTGCAGTTGCAGACCGGACCACAGCGGCACTGCCATTGGAGTGGCCGGCCTGCGCGCCGCGTCGAACAGCTGCTCATGCGGCAGCGCGAACAGTTCGCCGGCATGGGGCCGCGCGCCGTGAAGCGACATCGCGCGGGCCAGTACCGGCAGCATCGCGCGTGCAGCGCTGTTGCTGAAGCTGACGCATCCGTCGCCGTCCAGCCCGACGAGCCCGTCGGACTCCGTGCCCAGGCCCTGGCCCGGCCAGTTCAGGCGCAGCAGCAACTGGTGCGCCTGCTGCTGCGCCAGCAGGTTCTCGATGCGGCGTGCGGACTGGGCGGCCAGGTGCTGGAGCTCGGGCCGCTCCGGCGCGTCCACGCCGGTGAGGTCCAGCATGCCGACACATTCGCCCCAGGGGCCGAACAGCGGTGCGCCGGCACAGCTGTAGCTGGAGGTGGCATCGAAGAAGTGCTCGCCGCGGTGCAGCCAGACCGGCTGCAGCTCGCTGAGCGCCGCGCCGATCGCGGTGGTTCCGACACAGGGCTCGGACAGGTCGACGCCGATGCGCGTGATCAGGTCGGCCCGGCAGTCCTGGCGGTCGATCGGGCCGTTCACGTCGACGACGATGCCTTGCGCATCGGTCAGGATCGCGAAATAGCGCGTGGCGGCGAGCGCCCGCCCGAGCTCGTCGAGCACCGGCTGCGCGGCCCGCGTCAGGCCGCGGCTGGACTCGCGGGCCTGGCGCACGCCGCTGGCACTGAGGGGCGCAAAGGCCACCGACTGTCCGGGCGCATGGCCGCGCGACAGGCAGCGCCGCCAGGAGCGCTCGATCCAGGGAGCGATCAGGCTCTGCGCCGCGGGGGCGCGCTCCTGCAGCACGAGCCGGCGCGCCTGGTCGATGGCGTCAAGGCGGGCGAGGGGGCTTGCAGGGGTCAGCATGGAGCGGTCATTGTGCCGCAAGCCGGCACGCTGAGGTAGGATGCCCGCATGGCAAGGGATTCCAGGGACGGCGGTGCGGCCCCGCTGCAGGCATGCAGGAGGCGGCCATGAGACTGCAGGCGATGCGGATACCTCCCTGCGTGCGCGGCGCCTATGCCGATCTTCCTGCGCACCAGACCTTCGACCTCTGGATCGAGGCCGGCGACGTGATCAGCATCGCGCCCAGCACCGAGCCCGCACGCGGCACGCTGCTCAGCGGTTTCGTCGATGCCCATGTGCATCTGGACAAGGCCTACACCGTGGGCACCGCAGGCGCCGCCGAGGGCGACCTGATGGCGGCGATTGCGCGCTGTGCGGCGGACCGCGTGTCCTGGACCGCGGCCGACCTGCGCCTGCGCATGCTGCGCGCCCTGGAGGATGCCTGGGCCTGCGGCACGCGCGCAATGCGCACCCACCTGGACTGGGCCAGCGACGACATGCCGGTGGCGCTGCGCGTGTTCGAACAGTTGCGGGAGCAGTGGCGCGGACGGATCGACCTGCAGATGGCGGCCCTGGTGTCGCTCGACCAGTGGGCGGATCCGGCGGCGGCGCAGCGCATCGCCGGCCAGGTTGCCGTGACCGCAGCCGGCGGTACCTCGGCGCTCGGTGCTTTCGTGTACCGCCACGCGGCGTTGCGCGAAAAGCTGGAGGCGCTGTTCGACGTGGCCCAGCGTCATTACTTGCCATTGGACATCCATGTCGATGAAGGTCTCGCGCCCGACGCCCGGGGTTTGCGCACCGTCGCGGAGATTGCGCTGGCGCGCGGCTGGCAGGGGCGCATCCTGTGCAGCCATGCCTGTGCGCTGTCGGTGCAGCCGCCCGACGAGGCGCGCGCCACGCTGCAGGCGTGCCGCGACGCCGGCATCCATCTGGTCAGTCTGCCCACCACCAACCTGTATCTGCAGGGCGACTGGGCCGGCACGCCGGTCGAACGCGGCATCACCCGATTGCGCGAGGCGGCGGCCCTGGGCCTGGCACCCTGCATCGCCACCGACAACGTGGCCGACCCCTTCTATCCCTATGGCAGTTTCGATCTGGTCGAGACCTTCGGCCTGGCAGTGCAGGTGGCCCACCTGGCGGCGGTGCAGGACTGGCTGGCCGCGATCACCGTGGCACCGGCCCGGGCCATGGGGCTGCACTGGGACGGCCGCATCGATGAAGGCTGCCCGGCCGACCTGGTCTGCCTCGCGGCGCGCGACGACCATGAACTGCTGACGCCGGCGGGGCGGCAGCGCAGTGTCGTGCGCAAGGGGCGGTTCCTGTGAATGCGCCGCTGGCTTCGGCCTCGCAGCACCGGGACCTGCCGGCCCCCACCCCGCAATTCTGCGCGGAAGCCTTCGACCGGGAGATGTACTGCAGCGAGTCCGACTGGCTGGGCCGCGTGCAGCGTGCGCTGGCGGGCCGGCCGTACCGGCAGGTGGCCCAGGCCCTGACTGCCACCCTGGATTCCGGGCAGCTGGTGCTCTCCTGGCGCCTTCTGGCACCGGCGGGTGCGGTCCAACCAGCCTCGCCACGCCTGCTGGTCAGCTTCCGGTTCAGCGGCCTGGATGCGCTGCAGCGCCACCGCTTCATGCAACGCCTGGACAGCCCGCTGCGGACGGCTCTCTGAAGGCCGGGCGCCGGCGTTCAGCCGTGGTAGCGGATCCGGTAGATCGCCCCGGCGGCGTCGTCCGACACCAGCAGCGAACCGTCCGGCAGCACCAGCACATCGGCGGGCCGGCCCCAGGCGGTGGCTCCCTGCAGCCAGCCGGTCGCGAAGGGTTCGTAGGCCACGGCCCGCCCGTCCCGGATCCGCACCAACGACACCTGGTAGCCGATCTTCGTGGAGCGGTTCCAGGAGCCGTGTTCGGCAATGAAGATCTGGCCGCGGTAGGCGGCCGGAAACTGGCTGCCGGTGTAGAACCGCATGCCGAGGCTGGCCACGTGCGGACCGAGCTTCTGGACCGGTGGCGTGAACTCCCGGCAGGAGCGCCGGCTGCCGAACTCCGGATCCGCCAGATCGCCGCCATGGCAATACGGAAAGCCGAAGTGCAGGCCGGCGCGCGGCGCGTGGTTCAGCTCGTCCGGCGGCAGCCCGTCGCCCAGCATGTCGCGCCCGTTGTCGGTGAACCAGAGTTCGCCGGTCTGCGGGTGCCAGTCGAAGCCGACGGTGTTGCGCACGCCGCGCGCAAAGGTTTCCATGCCACTGCCGTCCGGCTGCATGCGCAGGATCGTCGCGTAGCGCTGCGGGTCGGCCTCGCAGATGTTGCAGGGTGCACCGACCGGGACATACAACTGGCCGTCCGGGCCGAACGCGATGAACTTCCAGCCATGGTGGGTCTCGGTCGGCAGGCGGTCCGTCACGACCACCGGTGCCGGAGGGGCCTCCAGCTGGCGTTCGATCGCGTCATAGCGCAGGATGCGGCTGACCGCTGAGACATACAGGCTGCCGTCGCGGTAGGCGACACCGACCGGCAGCTGCAGACCGCTGGCGATGGTGATCGGGCTCTGCGCGCGCAGGCCGGCGTCGAAGCGGATCGCATGCACGCGGCCGGCCCGCATCGAGCCGACGAACAGCGTGCCGCCGCTCGTGTCGACACGGCCCAGCGCCATCTGCCGCGCGTTGTCGACACGGGCCCAGAGCTCGATCGCGAAGCCCGGCGGCAGGCGGATCTGCTCCAGCGGCAGGGGAGCCTGCGCGATGCTGCGCGAGGACAGCAGCGCCAGGGCCCAGACACACAACACAACGATGGCACGCATCCTGCAATCCCTCCGGTTGCAACTTGTCGGGTTCGATGGGGTCGAAGCAGTGTAGGCCGCCGCAGACGCCCTGTCTTGTCCGCACGGTCAACGGCGGAAATGGCCAGGGCGTTATGCAGGCGTGGCACAAAGCGTGTACCGTAGTTGAACAGGTGTTCTCTTTTCGAATGACAAAGGGGGTTCCATGGACGCTATTGGCAATTTCGTCGCCCGGTATGCCCGGACCCGCGAGGAAGAGCTCTCGATCGACGAGTACCTCGCGGAATGCCGGAGCAACCCGCTGGCGTATGCAACCGCCGCGGAGCGCATGCTCCACGCCATCGGCGAGCCGGAGCTGGTCGACACCCGCAACGACCCGCGTCTGTCCCGTCTGTTCGCCAACAAGCTGATCAAGCGCTACCCGGCCTTCGCCGAGTTCTACGGCATGGAAGAGGCCATCGAGCAGGTGGTCAGCTACTTCCGCCACGCGGCCCAGGGGCTGGAGGAACGCAAGCAGATCCTCTACCTGCTCGGGCCGGTGGGCGGTGGCAAGAGCTCGATCGCCGAGCGACTCAAGCAGTTGATGCAGCAGGTGCCCTTCTATGCGCTGAAGGGCTCGCCGGTCAACGAGTCCCCGCTGGGGCTGTTCGACCCGCACGAGGACGGCCCGATCCTGCAGGCGAACTTCGGCATCTCGCCGCGCTACCTGCAGCGCATCCTGTCGCCGTGGGCCGTCAAGCGGCTCGACGAGTTCGGCGGCGACATCCGGCGCTTTCGCGTCGTCAAGCGCTACCCCAGCATCCTGAAGCAGATCGGCGTCGCGAAGACCGAACCCGGCGACGAGAACAACCAGGACATCAGCGCGCTGGTCGGCAAGGTCGACATCCGCAAGCTCGAGAGCTACGCGCAGAACGACCCGGACGCCTACAGCTACTCCGGCGGGCTGTGCCTGGCCAATCAGGGTCTGCTGGAATTTGTCGAGATGTTCAAGGCGCCGATCAAGGTGCTGCACCCGCTGCTGACCGCCACGCAGGAGGGCAACTACAAGGGGACGGAGGGTTTCGGCGCCATCCCCTTCGACGGCGTCGTGCTGGCCCACAGCAACGAGAGCGAATGGAAGGCCTTCCGCAACAACAAGAACAACGAAGCCTTCCTGGACCGCATCTACATCGTCAAGGTGCCCTACAGCCTGCGGGTCAGCGAGGAAACCCGCATCTACGAGAAGCTGATCCGCGAGTCCTCGCTCGGCACGGCCCGGTGCGCGCCCGGCACGCTGAAGATGATGGCGCAGTTCTCGGTGCTGACCCGCCTCAAGGAGCCGGAGAACTCCAGCCTGTTCAGCAAGATGCAGGTCTACGACGGCGAGAGCCTGAAGGATACCGACCCGCGCGCGAAGAGCTACCAGGAGTACCGCGACTACGCCGGTGTCGATGAAGGCATGAGCGGTGTGTCGACACGCTTCGCGTTCAAGATCCTGTCGAAGGTCTTCAACTTCGACAGCAGCGAGGTCGCCGCCAATCCGGTCCACCTGATGTATGTGCTGGAGCAGCAGATCGGTCGCGAGCAGTTCCCGGCGGAACTGGAGTCGCGCTACATCGGCTTCATCAAGGAGTACCTCGCGCCGCGCTACGCCGAGTTCATCGGCAAGGAGATCCAGACCGCCTACCTGGAGAGCTACAGCGAGTACGGCCAGAACATCTTCGACCGCTACGTGACCTACGCGGACTATTGGATCCAGGACAACGAGTACCGTGACACCGATACCGGCGAGGTGTTCGACCGGGGCGCGCTCAACGCGGAGCTGGAGAAGATCGAGAAGCCCGCGGGCATCGCCAACCCCAAGGACTTCCGCAACGAGATCGTCAACTTCGTTTTGCGCGCCCGGGCCAACAACCAGGGCAAGAACCCGAGCTGGACCAGCTACGAAAAGCTGCGCCTGGTGATCGAGAAGAAGATGTTCTCCAACACCGAGGAGCTGCTCCCGGTCATCAGCTTCAACGCCAAGGCCAGTGCCGAGGAGGCCAAGAAGCACGAGGACTTTGTCACCCGCATGGTGGCCAAGGGCTATACGCCCAAGCAGGTGCGGCTGTTGTGTGAGTGGTACCTGCGTGTGCGCAAAAGTAGCTGATATGAAACAACCCCCTGAGTCGCTTCGCGCCTTCCCCCTTCTCTCACGCTGCGCGTGGGAAGGGGGACGCAGCCAGCGCACGCCAGCGAAGTGCCGCCTTTGCTGCGGCTTGGCGGCCCTTGCGCGGCTGCCCGCACTGGGGTCGCGCCCGTGCCGTGGCTGGGGGGCTGGTTCGTTCGGGGGCTGACGCATGGCACTCCAAATCATCGACCGCAGACTCGCAGGCAAGAACAAATCGGTGGGCAACCGCGAGCGCTTTGTTCGTCGCTACAAGGAGCAGATCGCCGACGCTGTGCGACGCGCCGTCTCGCAGCGCGACATCCGCAACATCGAGGGTGCGGAGAGCATCACCATCCCCCGCAAGGACATCAGTGAACCGGTGTTCCACCATGGCCAGGGCGGTATCCGCGACACGGTGCACCCCGGCAACACCGACCATGTGCGCGGCGACCGCATCCAGCGCCCGCAGGGCGGACAGGGCAGCGGCTCGCAGGCCAGCGACAGCGGCGAGGGAGAGGACGACTTCACCTTCACGCTGACCAAGGAAGAGTTCATGCAGCTCTTCTTTGAAGACCTGGCCCTGCCGCACCTGCTGCGCACCCACATTGGCGACAACCCGCAGTGGAAGAGCCGCCGCGCGGGCTACAGCCAGGACGGTACGCCCAACAACCTGGCCGTGGTGCGCACCATGCGCGGCGCTTTGGGTCGGCGCATTGCACTGACCAACGCACCGCAGCGCGAACTGCAGGCGCTGCAGGACGAGCTTGATGCCCTGCTGGCGCAGGACGACGGCACCAGCGAGGCCGTAGCCCAGTTGCAATGCAAGATCCTTCAGCTGCGCGAGCGCATCGGCAAGGTGCCGTACCTGGACCCCATCGACCTGCGCTTTCGGGCACGCGCCAGGGTGCCCGTGCCCAACAGCCAGGCCGTGATGTTTTGCGTGATGGACGTGTCCGGCTCCATGGACCAGGCGCGCAAGGACCTGGCCAAACGGTTTTTCATCCTGCTGTACCTGTTCCTCACCCGGCACTACGACAAGATCGACATCGTCTTCATCCGCCACCACACCCAGGCTGTCGAGGTGAATGAAGATCAGTTCTTCCACTCGACGGAGAGCGGTGGCACGGTGGTGAGCAGCGCGCTGGTGCTGCTGGAGCAGATCATCCGTGCGCGCTACCATGTGGAGGACTGGAACATCTACGTCGCCCAGGCCAGCGACGGCGACAACTTCAGCAACGACAGCGGCAACTGCCGCAACCTGCTGGCTGAAAAGATCCTGCCGCTGGTGCGCTACTTTGCCTACGTGCAGGTGGCCGAGGAAGAGCAGAACCTCTGGGATGAATACAGCCAGTTGCTCCCCTGGTTTGCCCACTTTGCCATGCGCAAGGTGTCCGACCCGAGCGAGATCTACCCGGTCTTCCGTGACCTCTTCAAGAAAGAAGGGGTGCAGGTATGAACATGACCCAATACCCCGTGCTGGAGCGCCGCCTGGGCGACAACCCCTGGAAGGCTGCCACCGTGGGCGAGCTCCGCCACCGCGAGGTGCCTGAGGCGCCGTTGCCCCCAGGGCAACGCCCCATGCAGCCGCTGCCCGACCCCAGTGACTGGACGTTTGAGCTGATCGAGCGCTACCACAGCGCCATTGCCGCCACGGCCGAGCGCTTCGGGCTGGACACCTACCCCAACCAGCTGGAGATCATCACTGCCGAGCAGATGATGGACGCCTATTCCAGCGTGGGCATGCCCGTGAACTACCGGCACTGGAGCTACGGCAAGGAGTTTCTGGCCACCGAGCGGCGCTACCGGCGTGGGCACATGGGACTGGCCTACGAAATCGTCATCAACTCCAACCCCTGCATCAGCTACCTCATGGAAGAAAACACCACCGCCATGCAGGCGCTGGTGATCGCCCATGCGGCCTATGGGCACAACAGCTTCTTCAAGGGCAATTACCTGTTCCGCATGTGGACAGACGCGTCCAGCATCATCGACTACCTGGTCTATGCCAAGGACTTCATCGCCCAGTGCGAGGAGCGCCATGGCCTGGAGACGGTGGAGCAGTTCCTGGACTCTTGCCACGCGCTGTCCAACTTCGGGGTGGACCGCTACCGCCGTCCCTCCAAGAAGAGCCTGGCACGGGAGCGCCAGGAGCGCGCCCAGCGCGAAGCCTACGCGCAGCAGCAGGTCAACGAGCTGTGGCGCACCCTGCCTGTGCGCCCCGGCAAGGAGCCACTGGCCCTGCAGGCCGAGCGCTTCCCGGCCGAGCCGCAGGAAAACATCCTGTACTTCATCGAAAAGAACGCCCCCCTGCTGGAGCCCTGGCAGCGCGAGGTGGTGCGCATCGTGCGCAAGATCGCGCAGTACTTCTACCCGCAGCGCCAGACGCAGGTCATGAACGAGGGCTGGGCCACCTTCTGGCATTACACCCTGCTCAACACCTTGTACGACGAGGGCTATCTGACCGATGGCGTCATGCTCGAATGGCTGGGCTCGCACACCAACGTGGTGTTCCAGCCCCCGGCCGGGCACCGCGCGTACAGCGGCATCAACCCCTATGCGCTGGGCTTTTCGATGTACCGCGACCTGCAGCGCATCTGCCAGCACCCCACCGAGGAAGACCGGCGCTGGTTCCCCGACCTGGCGGGCACGCCCTGGCTGCCTGCGCTCGACCACGCCATGCGCAACTTCAAGGACGAGAGCTTTGTGGGCCAGTTCCTCAGCCCCCACCTCATGCGCGAGATGCGCCTGTTTGCCATCCACGAC
Source organism: Rhodoferax sp. (assembly GCA_016790475.1). Classification (GTDB taxonomy): domain Bacteria; phylum Pseudomonadota; class Gammaproteobacteria; order Burkholderiales; family Burkholderiaceae_C; genus CAISIP01. Next base: position 33,294 of record JAEUOX010000156.1, read on the forward strand.
GACGCCGCCCGGCCCGAGCTGGAGGTCAGCGCCATCCACGACGAAGACGGCTACCGGGCCTTGCGCCAGACCCTGTCACAGCAGTACGACCTGGGTACGCGCGAGCCCAACATCCAGGTCTGGAACGTGAACCTGCGCGGTGACCGCAGCCTGACCCTGCGCCACACCCAATACCAGGGCCGCCCCCTGGCCGATGACACGCTGGAAGTGCTCAAGCATGTGGCACGCCTGTGGGGCTTTGGCGTGCAGATCGAGAGTGTGGATGCCTATGGCAACCACCCCGTGATGCTGCACAGGGTGTAGCTGTTGCCGCGGGGCGTGATGCCTGAATGGCGGTACGTGTGTCTGCTGCTCAGTGGAGGCCTGAAAAAGGGAGCCATCCGGGCTGCCACACGATAGCGCCCAGTGCTGCGCTGTGCAGCAGCACGGTGCACCAATACACCATGCGGAACGACGCCTTGCTGGATTTGTGGCGCATCCATTGTTGTGCCCACCATGCTGCGGGCCAACCACCCAGCAGGGCCAGCAGGTGCAGGGTCTGCTCTGAGGTGCGCCAGGCCCCCCGCTGTGCTGCGCTTTTGTCAACGGCGTAGGCGACAAAGGTCACCCCATTCAGCACGGCGAGGATGCCCAGCAAGCCCAGCGGCAGACGCTGAGTCCAGCCACCCCAAGCCAGCAAAGCGACCCATGCCAGCATCAACGCCATGGCCCAGCTGGCGCCTGCAGGTGCACTGCGCTGTGGGCGACGCACAGGCGTGCTCTTTGAGCCGGGTGGTGGGTGGGGACGGCGGGGCGCCGCCACGCCTGGGGCGGACCGGGGGCGTACCTGCATGGCACGCGGCCCCTTGCCGCCGACCTGGATTTCCTCGTACTCCACTTCCATGCCCACCACGGGTGGGGTGTTGCCACGGTAGTCGCGGACGTGGAAGAACACGTTGCTGCTGTGTGCGGCCTGGATGAACCCGAAGCCTTTATCGGCATCCCAGCGCCGAACGGTGCCTTTCATGGAAGGGCGCTCAGTCCAGCACATGCAGCGGGATGTCCTGGGCGCAGGCCAGGGCATCGAGCTGGGCGCGGGTCTGGCCTTGCAGGAAGCGGGCGATGGCTTCGTGGGTCGCTGGATGGCGCAAATGCTCAGCGTCCCCCTGCGCCGCCAGGCCCGCAGCGGCGCACAGGCGGGCGGCGAAGTGCGGCTCCAGCGCGGCCACAGCCACGCGGCCATCCTGGCAGGGGTAGATGCGGTAGCCCGCATGGGCGCCGCCCACGTCGCCCTGCGGGGTGGTCAGGCCCCAGTGCAGCGGCAGGGCCAGCCACTGTGCGGCCTCGGCCAGGCCCACTTCGATGCACACCCCAGCACCTTGCTGGCTGCGCGCCAGCAGGGCCTGCAGCACAGCCTCGCTGGCCACCAGTGCGCCCGCCATGTCGGCGAACAGGGTGGGCGGCGGCGCCTGCAGGCCTGCCAGCAACCCGGCTTCGGCCTGGTAGGTGAGGTCGTGGCCGGGTTCCTCGGCACGCTCGCCCAGCGCACCGACGATGCGTACCAGCGACAGCCGCGGGTAGCGCACCTGCAGCACTTCCCAGCCCAGCCCCAGCTTGGCCAGGGCCGAGGGGCGGAAGGACGTGATCAGCACATCGGTGCGTGCCAGTTCCGCGTGCAGTGCAGCCTGGCCTTCGTCGGTCTTGAGGTGGGCGTGCAGCACGCGCACACCTTGGTGCAGGTCGGCATAGGCGGTGGGGCTGTAGATGCCCATGGGGTCGGCGCTGGCATGGCCCGGCGCAGGGGGCGGCTCCAGCTTGGTGCACTCGGCGCCCATGCGCGCGCAGCGCAGCAGGGCGGCAGGGCCGGGCAGGTTGAGCGCCAGGCTCAGGACGCGGGAGCCTTGCAGGGGCGTGGGGCGGGCGGCAGTGTGGGGCATGATTGCTATAAATATAATAGCTGCTAACGCTTGATGGATGGGCGCTGGAGCCGAACTTTGCTCAAAAAAAAGCCGCCCGCAGGCGGCTCGGGGTTGGCGCCATGGTAGCGCTGGGTGGCCGTGTTACACCACCTTGGCAATGGCCTGGCAGACGTAGTCGATGTTCTTGCTGTTGAGCGCGGCCACGCACATGCGGCCGGTGTCGGTGCCGTACACGCCGAACTCGCTGCGCAGGCGCACCATCTGGTCCTTGGACAGGCCCGAGTAGCTGAACATGCCGATCTGGGTGGTGATGAAGGACATGTCCTGCTGCACGCCGGCGGCCTTGAGGCCATCCACCAGCTTCTGGCGCATGGCCTTGATGCGCACGCGCATCTCGCCCAGTTCCTGTTCCCACAGGGAGCGCAGTTCGGGGTTGCCCAGCACCGCGGCCACCACGGCGCCGCCGTGCGTGGGAGGGTTGGAGTAGTTGGTGCGGATCACGACCTTGAGCTGGCTCAGCACGCGGTCGGCTTCTTCCTTGTTCGATGCCACCACCGACAGGGCGCCCACGCGCTCGCCGTACAGGCTGAAGCTCTTGGAGAACGAGGTCGAGACAAAGATGTTGAGACCGGCGGCCACGAACTTGCCGACCACGGCGCCGTCTTCCTGGATGCCATGGCCAAAGCCCTGGTAGGCCATGTCCAGGAACGCGGTCAGGCCCTTGGCCTTGACGGCGGCGATCACTTGGTCCCACTGCGCAGCCGTCAGGTCGTAGCCCGTGGGGTTGTGGCAGCAGGCGTGCAGCACGACGATGGTGCCGGGCGCTGCGGCGTTCAGGTCGGCCAGCATGCCGTCGAAGTTGACCGAGCGCGTGGCGGCGTCGTAGTAGCGGTAGCTGCCCACTTCAAAGCCCGCGTTCTGGAAGATGGCGCGGTGGTTTTCCCAGCTCGGGTCGGAGATCAGCACCTTGGCCTGGGGGCTGATCTTCTTGAGGAAGTCGGAGCCGATCTTGAGGCCACCGGTGCCGCCAATGGCCTGCACCGTGGACACGCGGCCCGACTTCACCACATCGGAGTCGGCGCCGAACACCAGGGCCTTGACGGCGTTGTCGTAGGCCGCAATGCCGTCGATGGGCAGGTAGCCGCGCGGTGCGGCCTTGTCCATCAGGGCTTTTTCGGCGGCTTGCACGCAGGCCAGCAGCGGCAGCTTGCCGTTGTCGTCGAAGTACACGCCCACGCCCAGGTTGACCTTGTTGGGGTTGGTGTCGGCGTTGTATTGCTCGTTGAGACCCAGGATGGGGTCGCGGGGGGCCATTTCGACGGCGGAGAACAGAGACATGGAAAGTGTCCTTGGAGGGTAGAGGTGGCGGGCAAACCCCGGCTGCGGTAGGCTTTGGGGTTAACCCGAGATTTTAGCGGCCCGCGCAGGTCGTATCGCACCATGTCCACGCAAGAGACTCCCGCCGAGCCCGCCAAGGGGCAGTTTGTCCAGTTTCCCGGCTCGCCTTTCGAGCTGTACCAGCCGTACCCGCCTGCGGGCGACCAGCCCGGCGCCATCGATCAATTGGTGGAGGGCGTGATCGAGGGCGAGGTGTTCCAGACACTGCTGGGCGTGACCGGTTCGGGCAAGACCTTCACCATGGCCAATGTGATCGCCCGCCTGGGGCGCCCGGCCATCGTGTTCGCGCCCAACAAGACGCTGGCGGCCCAGCTCTACAGCGAGTTCCGCGAGTTCTTTCCGAAGAACGCGGTGGAATACTTCGTGAGCTATTACGACTATTACCAGCCCGAGGCCTATGTGCCCCAGCGCGATCTGTTCATTGAAAAGGACAGCGCCGTCAACGAGCACATCGAGCAGATGCGCCTGTCGTGCACCAAAAGCCTGCTGGAGCGCCGCGACGTGGTGATCGTGGCCACGGTGTCGGCCATCTACGGCATTGGCAACCCCGAGAGCTACCACCGCATGGTGATGACACTGCGCGCGGGCGACAAGCTGGGCCAGCGCGATGCCATTGCACAGCTCGTGCGCATGCAGTACCAGCGCAACGACATGGACTTTGCGCGCGGCAATTTCCGCGTGCGCGGCGACACCATCGACGTGTTCCCTGCCGAACACTCGGAGCTGGCCCTGCGCATCGAACTGTTCGATGACGAGATCGAGAGCCTGCAACTGTTTGACCCGCTGACGGGCCGCGTGCGCCAGAGTATTCCGCGCTTCACCGTGTACCCCAGCAGCCACTACGTCACGCCGCGCGATCAGGTGCTGCTGGCGGTCGAATCCATCAAGGCCGAGTTGGCAGAGAGACTGAAGCAACTGCTGGCCGACGGCAAGCTCGTGGAGGCCCAGCGCCTGGAGCAGCGCACGCGCTTTGACCTGGAGATGCTCAGCGAAGTGGGGCACTGCAAGGGCATCGAGAACTACTCGCGCCACCTGTCGGGCAGCCAGCCGGGCGAAGCACCCAGCACGCTGACCGACTATTTGCCACGCGATGCGATCATGTTCCTGGACGAGAGCCACCAGATGATTGGCCAGCTCAACGCCATGTACAACGGCGACCGCCAGCGCAAGACCACGCTGGTGGAATACGGCTTTCGGCTGCCCAGCGCGCTGGACAACCGGCCGCTCAAGTTCGAGGAGTTCGAGCAGCGCATGCGCCAGGTGGTGTTCGTCTCGGCCACGCCGGCCGACTACGAAAAGCAGCACGCCGGCCAGGTGGTGGAGCAAGTGGTGCGGCCCACGGGCCTGGTGGACCCCGAGGTGGAGGTGCGCCCAGCCACCCATCAGGTGGACGATGTGCTGCAGGAGATCCGCATTCGCAGCGAGCGGCGCGAGCGCGTGCTCGTGACCACGCTGACCAAGCGCATGGCCGAGCAGCTCACCGACTACCTCACCGACAACGGTGTGAAGGTGCGTTACCTGCATTCCGATGTGGACACGGTGGAGCGCGTGGAAATCATCCGCGACCTGCGCCTGGGTGCATTCGACGTGCTGGTGGGCATCAACCTGCTGCGCGAGGGCCTGGACATCCCCGAGGTGTCGCTGGTGGCCATTCTGGATGCGGACAAGGAGGGCTTTTTGCGTTCCGAACGCAGCCTGATCCAGACCATCGGCCGCGCGGCGCGCAACCTCTCAGGCAAGGCGATTCTGTACGCCGACCGGGTGACCGACTCCATGGCGCGGGCCATCGGCGAAACCGAGCGCCGGCGCGCCAGGCAGATTGCCTTCAACGCCGAGCATGGCATCACACCGCGCAGCATCGTCAAGCAGGTGCGCGACCTGATCGATGGGGTGTACAGCGAGAAGGCCGGCAAGGACGCCGAGCGCCTGGAGCAGGAGGCGCTGCAGCGCGCGCGCGTGGAGGACATGTCCGAGAAAGACATTGCCCGCGAGATCAAGCGCCTGGAGAAGCAGATGCTGGAACACGCGCGCAACCTCGAATTCGAGCAGGCGGCGCGCGTGCGCGACCAGTTGGCGCGCCTCAAGGACCAGGCTTTTGGTGCCCATGGGCAGGACAATGTCCCCAGGCTTGCTGAGGAATAACAGGGTATTGCAACTTTTGCGGCGAATTGCGACCAAAGAGTTTACTTACCCGACAAAAATAATCTGGAATCTGGTACAATTTGCCACACAAACAGAACAAACCCCACGCAAATGAAGGGTCTGCCAATCCGCGGGGCGGGGCAGAAAAAAGGGCGGAGACGGGACCTGCAGGCCATGAACCTTGCGGGCAATTCATGAACCAACAAGCCACACAACAAGGAGCTTGCGATGCGTCTCACCACCAAAGGCCGTTTTGCGGTCACCGCCATGATCGATCTGGCCCTGCGTCAGAACAATGGGCCTGTCACCCTGGCCGCCATCAGCCAACGCCAGCGCATTTCGCTGTCGTACCTGGAACAACTCTTTGGCAAGCTGCGCCGCCATGAACTGGTCGAGTCCACCCGGGGCCCGGGGGGCGGCTACACCTTGGCACGCAAGGCGGCTGAAATCACCATTGCCGACATCATCGTCTCGGTCGATGAGCCCATTGACGCCACCCAGTGCGGCGGCAAGGAAAACTGCGGTGGCGATGGCAGCCGCTGCATGACCCACGACCTGTGGGCCACCCTCAACCAGCGTGTGGTCGAGTTTTTGGACTCTGTCACGTTGCAAAAGCTGGTGGACGACCAACTGGCCCGCGGCCTGCAGGTGGAAGACAAGCCGGCAGCGCGCCGTGCCATCTCCACCACGCCGGTGGTCAAACCCATCCGCGTCAACGCGCCCAATTCCGTGTTTGCCCTGGGCAACGTTTTCGCCAAATCCTGATTGACGTGCAGGCCGGGTGAAGGCCCCCACGGCCATCAGGGTCGTGCGTGCCTTTGCCTGCGGCAGACTGCACTAGCGTCGAGAATTGCCAGCCAGAACCCCACACTGAGCCAGCCATGGACATGACACCGCACTTTCCCATCTATCTTGACTATGGCGCTACCACGCCGGTCGATCCGCGCGTAGCGGACGCCATGATCCCCTGGTTGCGCGAGCATTTCGGCAACCCCGCATCGCGCAGCCACGCCTGGGGCTGGGAGGCGGAGGAGGCCGTCGAGAAGGCTCGCACCCAGGTGGCCGACCTGATCGGCGCCGACCCGCGCGAGATCGTCTGGACCAGCGGTGCCACCGAATCCAACAACCTCGCCATCAAGGGCGCGGGCCATTTCTACCAAGGCAAGGGCAAGCACCTCGTCACCGTCAAGACCGAGCACAAGGCTGTGCTCGACACCATGCGCGAGATGGAGCGCCAAGGCTTTGAGGTCACCTACCTCGAAGTGCAGGAAAACGGTCTGCTTGACCTGGATGCCTTCAAGGCGGCCCTGCGTCCGGACACGATTCTGGTCAGCGTCATGTTCGTGAACAACGAGATTGGCGTGATCCAGGACATTCCCGCCATCGGCGCGATGTGCCGTGAGAAGGGCATCCTCCTCCACGTGGACGCAGCCCAGGCCACCGGCAAGGTGGAGATTGACCTCAAGACCCTGCCTGTCGATTTGATGAGCCTGGCCTCGCACAAGACCTACGGGCCCAAGGGCATTGGTGCCTTGTACGTGCGTCGCAAGCCGCGCGTGCGCCTGGAGGCGCAAATGCACGGTGGTGGCCATGAGCGCGGCATGCGTTCGGGCACGTTGCCCACCCACCAGATCGTGGGCATGGGCGAGGCCTTCCGCCTGGCGCGCGAGGAAATGGCGCAAGACCTGGCCAAGGCCCGTGCGCTGCAAAAGCGCCTGCTGGACGGGCTGAGCGACCTCGAGCAGGTGTTCGTCAATGGCGACCTCACGCGTCGCGTGCCGCACAACCTGAACATGAGTTTCAACTACGTCGAGGGCGAGTCGCTGATCATGGGCATCAAGGGCCTGGCGGTGTCCTCGGGTTCTGCCTGCACCTCGGCCAGTCTGGAGCCCAGCTATGTGCTGCGCGCCCTGGGCCGCAGCGACGAGCTTGCCCACAGCAGCCTGCGCATGACCATTGGCCGTTTCACCACCGAGGAAGAGATCGACTACGCGATTGCCACCATCCGCGAGAACGTGGCCAAGCTGCGCGAGTTGAGCCCCCTGTGGGAGATGTACCAGGACGGCGTGGATCTCAATTCCATCCAGTGGGCTGCCCATTGAGGCCGCACCCCACCGCAACCCATCGATGAGGTAAACACCATGGCTTACTCCGAAAAAGTGATTGACCATTACGAGCACCCGCGCAATGTGGGCTCGTTCGACAAGGGCGACGACAGCGTGGGCACCGGCATGGTCGGTGCGCCTGCCTGCGGCGACGTGATGAAGCTGCAGATCAAGGTCAACCCCGAGACGGGCGTGATCGAGGACGCGCGCTTCAAGACCTACGGATGTGGCTCGGCCATCGCCTCGTCGTCGCTGGTGACCGAATGGGTCAAGGGCAAGACGCTGGACGAGGCCGCGGCGCTCAAGAACAGCCAGATCGCTGAAGAGCTGGCGCTTCCGCCGGTCAAGATCCACTGCTCCATCCTGGCCGAAGACGCCATCAAGGCAGCTGTCAACGACTACCGCACCAAACACGCCAGCACCACGGCGGCATGAGACACCATGGCCATCACAATGACTGAAGCGGCAGCCCGGCATGTCAGCCGTTACCTGTCGCGCAGGGGCAAGGGGCTGGGCGTGCGCTTGGGTGTCAAGACCAGCGGCTGCTCGGGCCTGGCCTACAAGCTCGAGTATGTGGACGAAGCCGAGCCCGGAGACATCGTTTTTGAGCAGCATGGCGTCAAACTGCTGATCGACCCCAAGAGCCTGGCCTACATCGACGGCACGGAACTCGACTTCGTCCGCGAAGGCTTGAACGAGGGCTTTCGCTTCAGCAACCCCAACGAGCGCGACCGCTGCGGCTGCGGCGAGAGCTTCCGGGTCTGAGCGGCTGCGGGCTTTGATGTGAACCTGCAGTCGGACGATTTCACGCTGTTTGGCCTGCCCCGGCGCTTTGCGCAGGAGCGGGCCGACATTGATGCGCGCTGGAAGGATCTGCAGCGCCAGGCGCACCCCGATCGACACGCCCAGCATGGCACGGCGGCGCAGCGCGTGGCCATGCAGTGGTCAGTGCGCATCAACGAAGCCTACCAGCGCCTCAAGGACCCGCTCAAGCGCGCTGCCTACCTGTGCGAACTGGGCGGTGCCCCCATTGGTGCCGAGGACAACACGGCCATGCCTGCCGCCTTTCTGATGCAGCAGATGGAGTGGCGCGAAGCGCTGGACGAGGCGCAAGGCGCGAGCGACATCGACGCCCTGGATGCCCAGGTGCGTGCGGCCCGCCAGCAGGCCCTGGCACGCTGCGGCGAACTGCTGGACGGTGCGCAGGACTACGCTGCGGCCGCAGCCCAGGTGCGGGCGCTGATGTTCATCGAGCGTTTTGCGCGCGACATCGATCGCCGCCTGGAACAACTGGGACAATAGCGCCCGCATCCATCCGCCGACTGCCATCTGACCAGTGCAGCGGCTTTTCACAGAATTACCAAGCACTCATGGCGCTGCTGCAGATTTCCGAACCCGGCCAATCGGCCGATCCCCACCAGCGTCGCATTGCCGTGGGCATAGACCTGGGCACCACGCACTCGCTGGTCGCTGCCGTGCGCCATGGCATGGCCGAATGCCTGCCCGACGAAGAGGGCCGGGTGCTGTTGCCCTCGGTGGTGCGGTACCTTGCCGGAGGCGGGCGGCAGATCGGTCACAGTGCTGTGCAATTGCAGGAGCAGGACGCAGCCAACACCATTGCATCGGCCAAACGCCTGATGGGACGGGGGCGAGGCGACATCGCCGGTGCGCAGCAACTGCCCTACGCCTTGGTGGATTCCGAGCACGGCGGCATGGTGGGCATCGCCACGGCGGACGGCATCAAGTCGCCTGTGGAAGTCAGCGCCGAAATCCTGGCCAAGCTGCGCCAGCGCGCCGAAGATACCTTCAACGAAGACCTGTACGGCGCGGTCATCACCGTGCCGGCCTACTTTGACGATGCCCAGCGTCAGGCCACCAAGGACGCCGCACAGCTTGCGGGCCTGAACCTGCTGCGTCTCATCAATGAGCCCACGGCAGCGGCCATAGCCTACGGGCTGGACAACGCCAGCGAAGGCATTTACGCCGTGTACGACCTGGGTGGAGGCACGTTCGACATTTCCATCCTGCGGCTCGCGCAGGGCGTGTTCGAGGTGCTCGCCACCGGGGGTGACTCCGCCCTGGGCGGTGACGACTACGATGCCGCGCTCGCGCAATGGGTGCTGGCCCAGCAGGGCGTGCAGGTGCAGTCTGCGGCCGACAAGGCCGCTGTGCGTGCGGCCGCACGCGCCTGCAAGGAAGCCTTGAGTGCTACTGAAATAGTAGCGTTCAGCGCAGAATTGGTGGGCGCTAGCGTTCAATTTAATGTTAAAAAATCAGATTTTGAAGCAGTGACGGCACCGTTGACCGCGCGCTCCATGGCCGCGATACGCCGCACCTTGCGCGACGCCGGCCTGCAGCCCGACGAAGTGCAAGGTGTGGTCATGGTGGGCGGCTCCACACGCATGCCGCAGGTGCGCCAGGCGGTGGCGCAGTTCTTTGGCCGCGAGCCGCTGATCAACCTCAATCCCGACGAGGTAGTGGCCTTGGGCGCTGCCATCCAGGCCAACCAGTTGGCGGGCAACAATGCCAATGGCGACCTGCTGCTGCTGGACGTGATCCCGCTGTCGCTGGGCATAGAAACCATGGGCGGGCTGGTGGAGCGCATCGTCTCGCGCAACGAAACCATTCCCACGGCCAAGGCTCAGGATTTCACCACCTACAAGGACGGGCAGACCGCCATGGCCATCCATGTGCTGCAGGGCGAGCGCGACCTGGTGCAGGACTGCCGCAGTCTGGCCCGCTTTGAGCTGCGCGGCATTCCTCCCATGGCAGCCGGTGCAGCGCGCATCCGCGTCACCTTCACCATCGATGCCGACGGCTTGCTCAACGTGAGCGCAAAGGAGCAGACCAGTGGTGTGGAAGCGCGTGTGGACGTCAAACCCAGCTACGGCCTGAGCGACGAGCAGATCGCCCGCATGCTGCAAGAGAGCTTTGCCACCGCCCAGCAAGACATCCAGGCCCGAGCGCTGGCCGAGGCGCGCGTGGAGGCCGACCGCATGCTGCTGGCCACGCAAAGCGCGCTGGACGCCGATGGCGACCTGCTCAGCGACGACGAACGCACCCATATCGATGCGCTCATGCAAGCCTTGCGCCTGCAAGCTGCAGTGGCCGACGCCCCGGCCCTGGAGGCCGCAACCCAGGCCCTGGCCAAGGGCACCGAGGCCTTTGCCGCGCAGCGCATGAACCGCGGCATCCGCAAGGCCCTGGCGGGCCAGAATGTGCGGACCCTGTAAAAAAACTTGATCGTTCCACGCGCCATGCCCGTCATCAAAATCCTGCCCCACGCCGAGTACTGCCCCCAGGGCGCTGAAATCACCGCTCCGGCCGGAACCTCCATCTGCGAGGCTTTGCTCGACAACCACATCGCCATCGAGCACGCATGCGACATGAGCTGCGCCTGCACCACCTGCCACGTGATCGTGCGTGAGGGCTATGCCTCGCTCAACGAGGCGGAAGAAGAGGAAGAAGACTTGCTCGATCGCGCCTGGGGCCTGGAGCCGCAATCGCGCCTGTCGTGCCAGGCCATCCTGGCGCAGCAGAACGTGACCATCGAGATCCCCAAGTACACCATCAACCACGCCAAGGAAAACCACTGATGGCGCGGCAGGTTGTCTTCGATACGGAAACCACGGGCCTGTCGGCCGAGAACGGCGACCGCATCCTGGAGATAGGGTGCGTGGAGTTGCTGCACCGCAAGCTCACCGGGCGAAGGCTGCACCTGTACATCAACCCGGAGCGCGAGAGCGAAGAGGGCGCCCTGCGCGTGCACGGCCTGACCACCGAGTTCCTCAGCGACAAGCCCAAGTTCGCGGAAGTGGCCGACCAGATTCTGGACTTCATGCGCGATGCGGAAATCATCATCCACAACGCTGCGTTCGACGTCGGCTTCATCAACAAGGAGCTGGAGCGGCTGAATCTGCCCCCACTGGCCAGCCATGTGGCGGGCATTGTCGATACGCTGGCGCTGGCCAAGGAAATGTTCCCCGGCAAGCGCAACTCGCTCGATGCACTGTGCGACCGCCTGGGCGTGGACAACTCGGCCCGCACCTTGCATGGCGCACTGCTTGATGCCGAGCTGCTCGCCGATGTGTACATCTGCCTCACGCGTGGGCAGGACGCGCTGCTCATCGCCGACGATGCCGGCGACACAGGCGGCGGCCCCAGGGCGGCCAGCATCGACCTGAGTGGTCTGCATCTGCCCGTGCTGCAGGCCAACGATCAGGAGCTGGCAGCGCACGAAGCCCTGCTGGCGCAGCTCGACAAGGAGAGCAAAGGTAAAACAGTGTGGCGCAAGCTGCAAACCGCCTGAAAGCTGTGCCATAATAGCAGGCTGTCGCAACGACAACGGGTGATTAGCTCAGCGGTAGAGCACTGCCTTCACACGGCAGGGGTCACATGTTCGATCCATGTATCACCCACCAGCGTTTCGTGGCATTGCTCACTTCGAGCAGTGCCAATGGGTGATTAGCTCAGCGGTAGAGCACTGCCTTCACACGGCAGGGGTCACATGTTCGATCCATGTATCACCCACCAATTTGCGTTTGCATGCAAGGGCCTGAGAGAAATCTCAGGCCCTTTGTCATTTCAGCTATCAAAGGATTGGCACTTCAGTGCAACTGCAATTGGCGGGGGGGGCGGGCTTCGAGCGCTTGGTCAGTTGGGATGTGGGTCCAGGCGCGTGTCTGATGTGGTGGCCCAAAGAGAGGTGTGATGCGCCAAAGGCATGGCATACAAAGCAAAAAAGCGCCCCGAGAGGCGCTTTTTGCTTGCTTATTGGCGGAGAGGGCGACCGCAAGAACGCGAATCCGAAGCAATCCGAATTGGTATGCTGAGGTGCTCGAAATCCGCGCCGTTACTTGCTTTCAGCGCGATTTCACCATTGCGTTGCCTCCGAAAAAATTCCAAGAAATCCAGCGCCATCCAGCTATAAAATATGGTTAGAAAGATGGCCTGATAGATCGCCTCAAACAACGCGGAAGGTCCGACAGTGAGTAAAGCACGCGACCGTCTGACGGCGGTTCAAATCAAAAATCTCAACAAGCCGGGCTTCTATCACGACGGCGGCGGCTTGTACCTCCAGATCAGCCGCTTTGGCAGCAAGTCCTGGATATTGCGCTACACCCTGAACCAGAAAAAACGCGACATGGGCCTTGGCCCGTTGACCGACTGGACGCTGGCCGAAGCCCGCGAACGCGCCAAGAAGTATCGCCAGCTTGTGGACGATGGGATTGATCCCATTGACCA
>JAEUOX010000206.1 GCA_016790475.1 Rhodoferax sp.
ATTATGGGGAGCGCCGACCGGGTCAAAATTGATGCAGGTCAACGTCCTGCCGGGCCCGCTTCAGCCGCCCTGCGGCGCCAGCCCGCGCTGTGCCAGGAAGGCCGTGGCCGGGCCCCGCTGGTCGCCCTGCAGTTCCACGACACCGTCCTTCAGCGTGCCGCCGCAGCCGCAGGCACCGCGCAGGGCCTGGGCCAGGCGCTGCAGTTCGTCGGGCGGCAGCGGCAGCCCGCGCACCAGCGTCACCGCCTTGCCGCCGCGCCCCTTGGATTCGAGCGTCAGCCGCACCTTGCCCGGCGCCGGAACCGCGGCTGCCGCTGCGGCCGCCGCGCAGGTGCAGGCGGCCACTGCCTGGCGGCAGCGCGGGCACATCCGGCCGCCGCCATCGGTGGAATACACGAGCCCGCTGCCGGCCGGACGCTGAACCATGGCGCCACTATAGTCACCTGCTGCACGCTCCACCTCGCCATGCCCCAGCCGCCCGACCCGACCCCGCCCGCTCCGCCGCCCGCACTCCCGGCGGCCTGGGCGCCGCTGGGCCTGCCGGTGTTCCGGATGCTGTGGTGCACCTGGCTGGCGGCCAACCTGTCGATGTGGATGAACGACGTGGCCGCTGCCTGGATGATGACCTCGCTGGCGCCGACGCCGGTCTGGGTGGCGCTGGTGCAGACCGCCTCGACGCTGCCGGTCTTCCTGCTGGGCCTGCCCAGCGGCGCGCTGGCCGACATCCTGGACCGCAAGCGCTTCTTCTTCTGGACGCAGCTGTGGGTCACGACGGTGGCGCTGCTGATGTGCGCCGCGGTGCTGACCGGTGCAATGACCGCGCCGCTGCTGCTGGCGCTGAACTTCGCCAACGGCATCGGGCTGGCGCTGCGCTGGCCGGTGTTCGCGGCCATCGTCCCGGAGCTGGTGCCGCGCGCGCAGCTGCCGGCCGCGCTGGCGCTCAACGGCGTGTCGATGAACGCCTCGCGCATCGCCGGCCCGCTGCTGGCCGGCATGCTGATCGCCAGCTTCGGGAGCCAGTATGTGTTCATGCTCAATGCGCTGCTGTCGCTGCTGGCGGCCTGGCTGATCACCCGCTGGCGGCGCACGCCGGTGCCGCAGCCGCTGGGCCGGGAGAAACTGCTCAGCGCCATGCGGGTCGGCCTGCAGTTCGTCGGGCAGTCCCCGCATCTGCAGGGGGTGCTGGTGCGCGTGTCGCTGTTCTTCCTGTATTCCACCGCGTCGATCGCGTTGCTGCCGCTGGTGGCGCGCGGCCTGCCCGGCGGCGACGCGAGTACCTACACGCTGCTGCTGGCCTCGATGGGCGCGGGCGCCATCGTGACGGCGATGCTGCTGCCGCGGCTGCGCCAGCGCTGGTCCCGCGACGGCCTGGTGGCGCGGGGCGCAGCGCTGTACTCGGTGGGCATGGTCGGGGTGGCGCTGGCCCCATCGCCCTGGGTGGCCAGCCCGGCGATGTTCATCTCCGGCATGGCCTGGATCACGACCGCGAACGCGCTGAGCGTGTCCGCGCAGCTCGGTCTGCCGAACTGGGTGCGGGCGCGCGGCATGTCGATGTACCAGATGTCCATCATGGGCGCGAGCGCCGCCGGCGCGGCGCTGTGGGGGCAGATCGCCACCTGGACGTCGGTGCCGGTCAGCCTGCTGGTCGCCGCCGCGGTCGGCCTGGTGGCGGTGCTGGCGGCGAACCGGTGGCTCGGCAACACCCATGCAGAGGAGGACCAGACCCCGGCCACGACGCTGGCCCAGCCGGTGGTCGCATCACCACCGCCCAGCGGGCAGGTGCTTGTCAACATCGAATACCACATCGATCCGAAGCGCGCGGACGAATTCCGTGCGTTGATGCAGCAAAGCCGCAGCAGCCGGCTGCGCCATGGCGTGCTGTCCTGGGAACTGCTGCGCGACATCCATGAGCCGGGCCGCTTCGTCGAGCAGTTCGTCGATCCGTCCTGGAACGAGCACCTGCGGCGCTTCCAGCGCCTCACCGCGGCGGACGCGGCGCTGCGCGACCGGCGCAACGCCTTCCACCTCGGCGACACACCGCCGCGCGTGACGCGCTGCGT
>JAEUOX010000249.1 GCA_016790475.1 Rhodoferax sp.
TACGCGACCCACCTGCTGGAGCAGGCCGAGCGGGAGGGCGCCCGGGTCTTCAACCAGCCGCGCGCGCTGCGCGACCACCCGGAGAAGCTCGCGATCATGGAGTTCGCGCAGTTCTGCGGCCCGACGCTGGTCACCCGCAGCCCGGCCGCCATCCGCACCTTCCATGCGGAGCACCGCGACATCATCCTGAAGCCGCTCGACGGCATGGGCGGCGCCGGCATCTTCCGCGTGCGCGACGACGGGCTCAACCTCGGCTCGATCATCGAGACGCTGAACCGCGACGGCGCGCAGTCGGTGATGGTGCAGAAGTTCCTGCCGGCCATCGCACAGGGGGACAAGCGGGTGCTGCTGATCGGTGGCAAGCCGGTGCCCTTCTGCCTGGCGCGCATTCCGCAGGGCGGCGAGGTGCGCGGCAACCTGGCGGCCGGCGGCAAGGGCGTCGCGCAGCCGCTGTCGCCGCGCGACCGGGAGATCGGCGAGGCCCTGGGCCCGGTGCTGGCGGCCCGCGGACTGCTGCTGGTCGGCGTGGACGTGATCGGCGACAGCGTCACCGAGATCAATGTCACCAGCCCGACCTGCTTCCAGGAGATCACCGACCAGACCGGCTTCGATGTGCCGGCGATGTTCGTGGATGCGCTGCAAGCCGCGTTATCCTAGGCCTGTTCCATCCCCTCACTCCGGAGACACCCCTGATGAAATTCCTGATTGCTGCCCTTGCGCTGGCCACCGGCGCCGTATCCGCCCAGACCCTCAAGGGCGTCAAGGTCGACATGGCCACGGCCCAGGTCGGCCAGGCGGTGACTGCCACCGTCGAGCTGGAGGCCACCGGCGCCCCCAACTGCGGGCTGCGCGTGCGCTGGGGCGACGGCGCGGTGACCGAGCGCAAGATCAACAGCGCGGCCGAGGTGCCGTTCAAGACCACACACACCTATGCCAAGCCGGGCGACTACACGATCACGGCAGACCCGGGGCGCGTGGGCGGGAGCCTGGGCTGCATCGGCAAGAATGCCACCGCGATGGTGAAGGTGTCCGCGCCTCCGGCCGCCGCCCCGGCGGCCGGTGCCTCGGCCGCCGGCAAGACGGCGGCTGCATTGCCGACCTGCCCCGAAGGCTGGAAGCTCGACGCGAAATCGGTGAACAAGAAATCCGGCGCCTACACCTGCACCGCCAAGGCCGGCACGGCGACGCCCGACAAGAAGCCGGCCTGCCCGGGCGACCTGACCTACTTCGAGAACAGCAAGAAGGGGCAGATGGGCTGCCGGGTTTGAGGCCCCGGGCCCGCTAGGCGGTGGCGGCGGCCTGCGGCATGCAGGACGCCGTGACCGCCGGGCAGCCATCGACAAACGTGACCAGCTCGCCGGCCGGGATCCGCGTCCAGGTCTCGTTGGTCGTCAGCGGCTCGGTCACGACGATCGCGAGACGGTCCTCCGGACCGTTGAGTTCGGCCAGATCGACCTTGAGGTCCTCGTCGCGCAGATGCACCTCGGGGAACGGGTGCTGGCGCACCAGGTAGTGCAGGTTCGTGCTGGCATGGGCCCACAGGGCCTGGCCATTGCTCAGCAGGAAGTTGAAGGTGCCATGGCGGGCGATCTGCGGCACCAGCTCACGCAGCGTCAGCGTGAGCTCCTCGACGCTGGGTACGCCGGCGTGGGACTTGGCCAGCTCCTGCAGCAGCCAGCAGAAGGCCTGCTCGCTGTCGGTGTCGCCGACCGGCCGGAAGTTGCCATGCAGCCGAGGTGCGTAGTCTTTCAGGTCGCCGTTGTGGGCGAACACCCAGTAGCGCCCCCACAGCTCGCGCACGAACGGGTGGCTGTTCTCCAGCATGACCTGCCCGACGGTCGCCTTGCGCACATGTGCCACGACGTTGTGGCTCTTGATCGGGAAGGTGCGCAGCATTTGCGCGATCGGCGAGCTGGCGGCGCTCTGCTTGTCGACGAAGTAGCGCACGCCCTTGCCTGGCGCGTTGCAGTTGCTCTCGAAGAAGGCGATGCCCCAGCCGTCGGCATGGTGGTCGGTGCAACCGCCGCGTTGCGAGAAACCGGTGAAGCTGAGCGTCAGGCTGGAGGGCAGCCTGCTGTTCATCCCAAGCAGTTGACACATGCTTGCCAGTGTAAACGGCCCGCCCTGGACGTCGCAAGCGCGGATGCCTAGCCGTGCTTCAAGCGCGGTGGCACCGGCCCCCGCAGCCCGCGCGCCACCAGCAGGGCCACCCCGCACAGCACGGACAGCATCAGGAAGGTCTCGTTGAAGGCCGCCAGGCGCGCCGGGCCGCTGCCCGGCACGGAGAGTACGTCGCCATGCACCGCGAGGCGCCACTCCAGCACGATGCCGCACAGCCCCACGCCGACCGCGCCACCCAGCGTGCGCGCGTAATTGATCGCGCTGGCCCCCTGCGGAATCAGCGCCCGCGACAGGCCCTGCATCGCCCCGACGTTCAGAGACGGCAGGATGCATCCCAGGCCCATGCGCCCCAGCACGACCAGCGACACGATCAGCCACAGCGAGGTGTGCACCTGCACGAAGAACACGAGCAGGAAGGAGAGGGCCAGCAGCACCAGCCCGGTGGACACCAGCCCGTGCGTCGACCAGCGCCCGGCCAGGCGGCCGACCGTCGCGATCGTCAGCGCCAGCGCCAGGCTGGCGGGCAGCAGCAGCGTTCCGACGAAAGTGGCTGAGAGCTGCAGCCCGAGCTGCATGTAGATCGGCAGCAGGTAGGTGGAGCCGAACAGCGCCATGCCGTAGATGAAGGCGACGCCGCTGCCCATCGCGAAGCGGCGATCGGCATAGACGGACAGGTCCATCAGTGGCGCCACCCGGGCACCGATGTCCCGCCCTGCAGCCAGACGTCGCTGGCGCAGGATGAATCCGGCCAGCAGCACCACCGCACCCAGCAGCAGCGCGCCGCTGAGGCCATGCCGCCCGGCATGCAATTGCACCAGGCCATTGAGCAGGCCCAGCGTGCCCGCGGCAGCCAGCAGCAGGCTCAGCGCGTCCAGCGGTTTGTCGCTGCCACCCGTCGCGCCACCGCCGGGCGGCGTGGACGGCACGAAGCGCGAGGACATCCACAGCGAGGCCAGGCAGAACGGCACCACCATGAAGAAGATGGAGCGCCAGCCGAACAGGTCGACCAGCACACCGCCCACCGTGGGGCCCAGCGCCGGCGCCAGCACCGCGCCCAGGCCGAACACGCTCATCGCCCGGCCCTGCTCATGCGGCTGGAACGCCCGCATCACGATGATGGCCGGGATCGGCTGCACCACGCCGGCCGCGATCCCCTCGGCGATGCGGCAGGCCAGCACCAGCGGGTAGCTGCCAGCGATGCCGCCCACCACGCCCCCGGCCAGCAGCAGCAACATCGAGCCGCCATAGGTGCGTCGGTAGCCGAAGCGGCCCAGCAGCCAGGGTGTCGCCAGCATGGCCACCGTCATCGCGGCCATGAATCCGGAGGACACCCACTGCGCGCGCTCCTGCCCGATCGCGAAATGCCGGCTCATGTCGGGCACGGCGACGGTGATGATCGTCGACGACATGATGGACGCCATCGCGCCCACCATGACGGCGAGCAGCAGCAGCCAGCGGTAGCGCTCGCCGTAGTGCGCCTGCAGTTCGGGCAGCGTGGACGGGCGGCTCAAGACGGGCGGGTCGGGTGGGTCGCGCGCTTCGCGAACGGGCTCAGGCGCGGCGCGGCGCGGCAGCGTCGCCGGCATCCTCGCCGGGCAGCATCAGCACGAAGGCCGCGGTGCAGCAGGCAATCGCGGCCATCGCCAACAGCAGCGTGGTGAAGCCGGCCGCCTTCACGGCCGGGCCGAGGGAATACACCGCCAGCGAGCTGATGCCGAAGGATACGGCCAGCCGCATGCCGGAGACGCGCGAGCGGATCGCGTCGTCGACATAACGCACGATCATCGCGTCCGTGAACGGGATCGCGCCGAAGATGGCGACCATGAAGCCGATCTGCAGCACGAACAGCGCCCAGCCCTGCGCATGGGCCGCCAGCAGGAACATGGGCACCTGCATCAGCACGATGCCCAGGTATAGCCGCTTGAGGGGGTAGCGGTCGATCAGCCGGCCGACCACCACCTGAGCCAGCGAAGCCACCGCATAGACCGCGGCCAGCAGCATGCCCAGGCGCGCCGGGTCCTCGATGATGCCCTCGAAACGCTCCCGCATCAGCTGCCCGTTGCCGTTGGTCGTGAAGTTGAACAGCAGGCTGCTGGAGATCGCGGCAAACGTCATCACCAGGAACAGACGGGCCATCATGCGCTGCGACAACTGCACCGGCGCGCGCGCCTTGCGCCGGGCCGGCGACTCGGTCTCGGCAGGCGTGATCGCCATGAAGAGCGCGCCGGCCGCCATGCTGATCACGGCCGGCACGACGAAGGCCGCACGCCAGCCGACATACTGGACCATGAAGCCGGTCAGGATCGCGGCGAACGCGATGCCCAGGTTGCCCACCAGCCCGTTGATGCCGATCGTCGTGCCCGGGTTGCGCGCGTGCTGCACCAGCATCGGAATGCCCACCGGGTGGTAGATCGCCGAGAACGCGCCCAGCACCGTCAGCGCCATCGCCATCTGCCAGGCGTTCTGCGCGGCGGCGCACAGCAGCGCGGCCGCCCCCAGCCCGAAGAAGAACACCACCATCATGCTGCGCCGGCCCCACAGGTCGCCCAGGCGCCCCGCCGGCACCGAGCCCAGGCCGAACATCAGGAAGGCGCCGGCACCATAGGGCATCAGGTCTTCCCAGCGCGTGAAGCCGAACTCCAGCGCGATGGTGGCCACCGCGGTGGCGAAGATCAGCAGCACCATGTGGTCGAGCGCATGGCCCAGGTTGAGCAGGAGCGAGGTGCCGCGGGAGAGGGTCATGCAGGCATTTTCCGATAATTGCGCGCCCCGGGTTCCGGCTTGACTTGGCCCATCGAAGCACTGACACTGGTTCGCAGGATGAAACGTCGCTCCCTTGTTCCCTGGCTGGCCTGTGCTACCTGGTCGGCGACGTGTTGCCTGGCGCAGGGCGGGGCGCGGGCCGAGCGCGGCCCCGCGCCGCTGCGCATTGGCTGGCTGTCGCCCAGTCGCGAGGATTCCGGCGAAGCGCTGCAGGGTCGCCGGCTGCTGCACGAATGGCTGCGTCGCGCCGGCTACGACGAGGGCCGCAACCTCCAGGTCGAACGCCGCTATGCGGAGGGGGACCTGACCCGCCTGCCGGCCCTGGCGCAGGAGCTGGTGCAGTCGGAGGTCGACCTGATCATCGCGCTGATGAACGACGCCATCGCCGCCGCCCGGCAGGCCACCCCCCGGATACCGATCGTGATGCTGGGCGGTCGCGCGCCGGTCGACCTGGGCTTCGTGGACAGCATGGCACGCCCCGGGGCCAATGTCACCGGCGTGGCCTCGGTGAGCGGCGACGCAGTCGCGCGGGCCCTGCAGGTGCTGAAGGAGGCGGTGCCCTCGGTGCGCCGCGTGGCAGTGCTCTTCAACGGGCGGCACCCCGGGGCACCGCGCGCCGGGCTGGTCACGGACCGCATGGCGCTGTCCCTGGGCGTGCAGCTGGAGCCCTTCGACATCGCGCGGGCCCAGGACGTGGGCCCCAGCCTGCGGCGCATCGCGGTGCGCCGTGTGGACGCGCTGCTCGTGGTCGATGATCCGGTCATCGACCCGCGGCGGCCCGACATCCTGTCCTTCGCCCGTCGCTACGGCCTGGTGTCGATCGGCACCACGCGCCAGTTTGCCGAGGCCGGTGGGATGCTCGGTGTGGGGCCGGATCGCGCGCACCTGATCGAGCGCACGGTGGCCTTTGCGGACCGCATCCTGCGAGGCACACGGCCGCAGGACCTGCCGGTGGAGGAGCCACAGCGCTACGGCCTGATCGTCAATCTGACGACCGCCGGGCAGATCGGCCGGGAACTGCCGCGCCAGCTGCTGCGGCGGGCGGATGAGGTGATCGAGTGATGCGGCGCCGGGCCTGTGCGGGCTGGCTGGCCGGCAGCCTGCTCGGCCGCGGTGTCCAGGCCCAGGAGCGCGTCTGGCGCATCGGCATCCTGCGCCCGTCGGCGCCACCGATAGCCTCCGACACCACCTGGACCGGCATTCCCCGGGCCCTGCGCGATCTGGGCTATGTCGAGGGGCGCAACCTGGTGCTGGAGCACCGCTACGCCAGCGGCAATACGGACTTGCTCGTGCCCCTGGCCCGGGAGCTGGCGGCGGCCCGTGTCGACCTGGTGATTGCGGTCAGTGCCGGCGCGGTGCGCGCCGCGCGGGAGGTCTCCGCGACCTGGCCCATCGTGATGTTCGGCAATTTTGACCCCGTGGCGCTGGGTCTGGTGACGCAGCTGGCGCGCCCGGGTGGCAATGTGACGGGGGTGCTCATCGCACCGGATGGCACGCTGGCGGGCAAGCGCCTGGAACTGCTGCGCCAGCTCGTCCCGTCCGCGACGCGCATCGGCTACCTGAGCCCCCCGCCGGATGCGTCCTCCGCGCAGCAGGCGGCGGAGGCCCGCCGCGCCGCGGGCGAGCTGGGTGTGACCCTGGTCGAGGCCGATGTCCGCGAGGACGACTACGAGCGGGCCTTCGCCGCGCTGATGGCGCAGCGTCCCGGCGCCCTGCTGGTGGCCGCCCATACCCTGTTCGTCCGCGACCGGGCGCGGATCATCGCGCTGGCCGCCCGCCACCGGCTGCCAGCCATCTACGAATGGCGCGAGCAGGTGCAGGACGGTGGCCTGATGGCCTACAGTACCAGCCTGACCTGGGCCTACGAACGCGTCGCCGCCTACGCGGACCGGATCCTGAAGGGCGCCCGGCCCGCGGACATGGCGGTCGAGCGCCCCAGCAAGTTCGAGTTGGTGATCAATCAGCGCACTGCGCGGGCCCTCGGGTTGACGCTGTCGCAGCCCTTGCTGGCCCGGGCGGACGAGGTGATTCCTTGAAGCGGCGTGATTTCCTGCGGGCTGGCAGTACGGTGATGGTGCTGCCAGGATGGGCTGCCGCTCAGCCGTCCCCATGGCCGGTCATCGGTTACCTCAGCGGCGTGGGCCGCGAGGAGGGCGAGGAGCGGCTTGCGGCGTTCCGGCGCGGGCTGGAGGCAGCCGGCTACCGGGAGGGCGCGCAGGTGCGGGTCCTCTATCGGTGGGCGGACGGTGACTACGAGCGCCTGCCTGCGCTGGCGGAGGCGCTCGTGCGCGAGGCGGTGACGGTGATCGTGGCCAGCGGAGGCCCCCGGGCCGCGCTGGCGGCCAAGGCTGCGACCGACAGGATCCCGGTCGTTTTCACGATGGGGGGCGACCCGGTCGCCATGGGGCTGGTGGCAAGCCTGAGCCGGCCTGGCGGCAACGTCACCGGCGTGAGTTTCCTGACGGTCGACCTCACCCCCAAGCGCTTTGAACTGTTGCGCGAGCTGGTCCCGCGCGCACGCGCGTTCGGCTTGCTTGTCAATCCGGGCACACCGTCGTCGGAAGGCCAGGTTCGCAGTGCCCTGGAGGTCGCCAGGGTCGCGGGCCTGCGCCTGCATGTCGAGCGCGCACGGACCGAGCCGGAAATCGAGACCGCCTTTTCCGCGTTCGCCCGGCTCCGCACGGAGGCCGTGCTGGTCGGCACCGATGCCTTCCTGGGTGCGCGCTATCCGCAGCTCGTGCAGGCCGCCGCGCGCCGGAGGCTGCCGACGGTCTATGAAGGGGGCAATGCGGTACAGGGTGGTGGCCTGATGAGCTACGGGCCCAGCATCAATGCGTCCTACTTGCAGCTGGGCGATTACACCGGCCGCATCCTGGGCGGCGCCGAGCCGTCCACCCTGCCGGTGCTGCAGCCCACGAAGTTCGAGCTCTACATCAACCTGAAGACCGCGCGTGCCCTTGGCCTGCAGGTACCGCAGACCCTGCTGCTGCGGGCCGACGAGGTGATCCAGTGAGCGGCGCCAATCGGCGTGCACAATCGGGGCGCTGGATTCAGCAGTGTCTGCCTTTGGCAGGGAAACGGATTCCATGAAGCGCCGAGCTCTGGGCAAGCGATTGGCCGTCGGGGTGATGCTAGGCCTCGGCGGGCCGGTGCGCCTGCTGGCCCAGACGCCGCCGCGGATGCCGCGCATCGGCGTGCTGCGCTGGGGCGTGCAGGGTGACGAATACCAGCCGGGCCTGGCGCGGGCGCTGGCCGAGCTGGGTTATCACGAAGGCCAGACGGTCACCATCGACTGGCGCTGGGCTACCAAGGCCGATGTCGCCCAACGGCACGCGTCGGAGCTGCTGGCCCTGAAGCCCGATCTGCTGGTGGCTTCCGGGACGCCGGCCGCGGTGGTTCTGCGGGATGCCGCCCGAAGCGTTCCGCTCGTCTTTGGCGTGGCAGACCCGGTGGGTGCAGGGCTGGTCGCCTCGCAGGCACGACCCGGTGGCATGGCCACCGGCATCTCGAACAACCTGCCCCTGCTCGCGGCCAAGCAGTTGCAGCTGATGAGCGAAGTCCTGCCGGGATTGCAGCGGGTGGCCTTCCTCGGTTCGACACAGGATCCCGCGACCCGGATATTCCAGCAGGAGGTCGAAGGCGCCGCATCCGCACTCCGGATCCGGCTGGTTCCGCTGCTGATCGGTCCGATCAGTGAACTCGATGCAGCCGCCGACACCATGGTGCGGGAGCGGGTGCAGGCGGTGGTCGTGCAGCCACTCTTCACGCTCGGTCCGTCCGGACCGCTTGCAGAGGCCCTGAACCGGCGCCGGATGGCGTCGGTGTCGGCGTTCCGGGCCTTCGCCATCGATGGGGGACTGATGGCCTACGGGCCGAGCCGGGTGGAATCCATGCGCCGCACGGCGAGTTTCGTGGACCGGGTGTTGAAGGGTGCCCGCCCGGGCAATCTCCCCGTCGAAGAGCCCACCGTCTACGAACTGGCCTTCAACCAGACCACGGCCAAGGCCCTGGGCGTGACGATTGCACCAGCCATGCTCCGGCGTGCGGACGAGGTTTTCGTTTGATGGACCGGAAACACGCGGGGAACGGCCGCCCATGAGTGGCTCGGTGGCCTCTGTCGTCGACGCACCGGTTCGACCTGGCCTGCTGCGTGGCCGCCTGTTTCGCAAGTACCTGCTGCTGATCATCTCGCTGGTCAGCGTGGCGCTGCTGGCATCGGGCGGGATCGGCCTGTACTTCTCCTACCAGGAACACCGCGCCGCGCTGG
This sequence comes from Rhodoferax sp., assembly GCA_016790475.1. Classification (GTDB taxonomy): domain Bacteria; phylum Pseudomonadota; class Gammaproteobacteria; order Burkholderiales; family Burkholderiaceae_C; genus CAISIP01. Next base: position 9,152 of record JAEUOX010000249.1, read on the forward strand.
CCAGCCTGCAGCGCGAGAAGGCGGTGGCCGCGGCGGCCCGCATCGAGCAGTACCTGCGCCAGGTGTCCCAGCAGCTCACCTATGCCGCTCTGCCGCAAATGGATGCGGGCGACGTCGAGTTGCGTCGGGTCGAGTTCCTCAAGCTGCTGCGCCAGGCCCCCGAGGTCACGGACATCGCGCAGATCGACGCCACCGGCCGCGAGCAGCTGGCGGTCTCGCGTCTGGGCATGGATGTCGTGGCCTCGGGCAAGGACCGTTCGCGCGAGCCGGCCTTCCAGCAGGCCCGGCGTGGTCAGCCCTGGTTCGGGCCGGTCTACTTCCGCAAGGAGACGGAGCCCTACATGACGGTGGCCACGCGTTCGGGCGGCCCCGCCAGTCCGGTGACGGTGGCCGAGGTCAACCTGAAGTTCATCTGGGACGTCGTCTCGCGCATCCGCATCGGCGAGAAGGGCAAGGCCTACGTGGTCGACGCCGCGGGCCTGCTGGTGGCGGACCCCGACATCGGTCTGGTGCTGCGCAAGACCAGCATGGCGGTGTTGCCGCACGTGGTGGCCGCGCGCGGCGTGCACGACACGGACGCGCCGGCCATGGAATCGGTCGATCTGGCCGGCGTGCCGGTGCTCACCTCGGTGGCACCGATCGAGCCGCTGGACTGGAAGGTGTTCGTCGAACAGCCGGT
>JAEUOX010000255.1 GCA_016790475.1 Rhodoferax sp.
GACGCGACCAGGTTGCCGGTCTCGATGCTCAGCATCCGCGGCTTGCCGCTGGACGGATCGACGACGGCCCCCGCGGGCAGGCCCATGTTGGCGGCCGCCAGCGTGGCCTGCAGGCGCTGCAGGTCCACGCCACGCTCCCGCATGCGGCCGGGGTCCAGCCAGACCTGGACCGCCATGCCCGGACCGCCGATCGTGGCGACCTCGCGGGCACCCGCCACCCGCTTGAGCTCGGCCTCCAGCGTGCTGGCGACCCGCTCCAGTTCGCTGGCGCTGGCCGCGTCGCGGCTCCACAGCGTGACGCCCAGCACCGGGACGTCATCGATGCCGCGGGGCTTGACGACCGGCGGCAGCGCGCCGAGGTTGCGCGGCAGCCAGTCCTGGTGCGCATTGAGCACGTCGTACAGACGCACCAGCGCCTCGGTGCGCGGCACGCCGACCTGGAACTGCACGGTCAGCACCGCCATGCCGGGCCGGGCAACGGAATAGGTGTGCTCGATGCCCGCGATCTGGCCGAGCACCTGCTCGGCCGGCCGGGCCACCATGTTCTGCACGTCGGTGCTGCTGGCGCCCGGGAACGCGATCAGCACATTGGCCATCGTGACATTGATCTGGGGCTCTTCCTCGCGCGGCGTCACCAGTACCGCGAACAGGCCCAGCAGCAGGGCCACCAGGGCCAGCAGCGGTGTCAGCGCGTTGGCCTGGAACGCGGCGGCCAGGCGTCCGGCCACCCCCATGCGGGCGGCACCGTTGGAGGAGTCAGCGTGATTTGCCATGGTGGGTCCCGCTCACTGCCCGTCGGGCATCGCGCCCTGCAGGCCTGCGCGTACCGGGTCGGTCGCGACCCGCTCCCCGGCACGCAGTCCGGAAAGTACATCGACGACCCCACCGACTTCCGGGCCGACGCGCACGGCGCGCAGCGCAAAGCCCTGGGGACCGGCCACATAGACCGCCGTGAGTTCCCCGCGCCGCAGCACGGCCGACGCCGGCAGACTCAGGCGCTTGTCCGCAGGCGCCACACCGGCCGAGCGCACCTGCACCTGGGCGGTCTGCCCGGGCCGCAATGCGGCGGCAGCGGCCGGAAGCGTCAGCCGCCATTCCACGGTCTGCGACACCGGATCTGCCGTGGGCAACAGCTCGCGTGCCGATGGCGTGAAGCTCTGACCATCGGCCAGCACCACCCGGACTTCCGTCGCGGCGCCGGCTGGCGGCAGGCGCGACGCGCTGACCTGCGCGACCGCGCGCATGCGACCAGGCTCGTACAGCGTGACCAGGGCCCGGCCGGGCATCGCCAGGTCGCCCGTCTCCACATGGGTGGCCAGCACCACCGCGTCGAACGGCGCCGTGACCTCGGCAAAGCCCTGGGCCACGGCCGCCTGCGTGCGCGCCGCCTGCGCCTGGCGAACGGCCGCGTGAGCCGCATTCACCTGGTTGTCGGCCGTATCGACGGCAGCCTGGCTGATGAATCCGTCCTTCTTGAGCGCCCGGTTGCGCTCCGCCACCTGCTGCGCGTTGCGCAGCTCCGCTTCCGCCTGCAGCACCGCGGCATCGCTGCGCGCCGTGTTGGCGCGCACTTCACGGTCGTCCAGACGCACCAGTGGCTGCCCGCGCCGGACGCGGTCACCGGGCTGCACCCGCAGCGCCACCACATTGCCACCGACCTGCGCGGTCACCGTGGCCTGACGCACCGGCTGCAGCACCGCATCCAGCGTCATCGCCGTGCCGGCGGCCGCAGGCGCCACCAGCCGGGTCGGCACGCGCACCGGGGCAACATCGGCCGCATGGGCGGCCGCCAGCAGGCAGGCAAGGCTGAGGGCAAGAGCACGGCGGATCGGAAGTTTCACGGGGTTCTCCTGGATACCCCGCCAAGTATATACCCCACAGGGTATCAAGGCAAGACCCGGCCGTGCCTGGCACCGTCGACTCCGTCTGCTGGGCAGGCCGTCTGCAGGAATCGGCGCGGACCACCATAATTCCCGGGCATCCACCACCCCCGAGAGACCCGATGATCAAGTTCTACTACAACACCGCCCCCAACCCGGCCAAGGTCGCACTGTTCCTGGAGGAGTCCGGCCTGCCCTACGAGATCGTGCCGGTCGACACCCGCAAGGGAGAGCAGCATGCGCCGGCCTACACCGCCATCAATCCGAATGCCAAGGTGCCTTCGATCGACGACGACGGCGTGATCGTGTTCGACAGCAATGCGATCCTGCTCTACCTGGCCGAGAAGTGCGGCCGCTTCCTGCCGCCGGACACCCCCCAGGCGCGCGGCGAGATGCTGTCCTGGCTGATGTTCATCGCCAGCGGCATCGGCCCGTACAGCGGTCAGGCGGTGCACTTCCGCCGCTATGCACCGGAGCCGATCCCCTATGCGATCCAGCGCTACGACTTCGAAGCCTGGCGGCACTGGAACATCATCAACGATCGCCTGGGTCGCCAGCCCTACATGGTGGGTGACCAGTACACGCTGGTCGACATGGCCCTGTGGGGCTGGGCCCGCGTGGCGCACATGGTGCTGGGGGACGAGGCCCAGGCCAAGCTGCCGCACGTGAAGCGCCTGGTGGACGAAATCAATGCCCGGCCGGCGGCGCAGCGCGTCGAGGCCCTGAAAAGCCGCCACACCTTCAAGACCGAGTTCGACGCGCAGGCCCGCAAGGCCTTCTTCCCGCACATGCAGGAAGCGGCCCGCTGAGGCCCGACCGCAGGCAGGCCGGTCCCGGCCTGCGGGCTCCCCCTCTTGCGCGGCGGGTGTCGGGCGTGTTACGGTGCGGGCCTCCCATCACGGGCACCCGCCCCAGAACTTGAACATGGAGAAAGCATGAACCCGGTATTCCTGCGGGCCATCGCGGCCAGCGCACTGTTCCTGGCCGGTGCGACCGGAGCCGCCACGCCCAAGGCCGACCTGCTGGCCCGCGGCAAGTATCTGGTGGAAGGGGTCGTGGCCTGCGGCAACTGCCACATGGCGCGTGGCGACAAGGGCCAGCCGCTGCCGGAGAAAGGCCTGTCCGGCGGCATGCTGTTCGACGAGCCGCCGTTCAAGGCCTATGCATCCAACATCACGCCGGATCCGGAAACCGGCATCGGCAAATGGACCGACGCGCAGCTGGCCCGCGCAATCCGGGAAGGCGTGCGCCCCGACAAGAGCCTGATCGGCCCGCCCATGCCGATCGAGTTCTACCGCCACCTGTCGGACACCGACCTGCAGGCCATCATCGCGTACCTGCGGGCCCAGCCTGCGGTCCGCGCCGCGGTGCCCAAGTCTGTCTACAACATGCCGCTGCCGCCGAACTACGGTCCGCCGGTGAAGACCGTGAAGGCACCGCCAGCGAGCAATGCGCGCGCCTATGGCGAGTACCTGGCCAACATCGGCCACTGCATGGAGTGCCATACGCCGCGCGACGCCAAGGGACAGCTGCAGCACGACAAGCTCGGCGCGGGCGGCCAGGTGTTCAAGGGCCCGTGGGGCGAGAGCACCTCGCGCAACCTGACACCGCACGCCACCGGCCTGAAGGACTTCACCGACGCGCAGATCATCCGCTCGGTCCGTGAAGGCGTCGACCGCAGCGGACAGCCGTACAAGCCGCCGATGGGTTTCGGTTTCTACAAGTCGATCAGCGACGCCGACATGGCCGCGCTGGTCGCCTACCTGCGCTCGCTGAAGCCGCAGTCCTTCGCCGGCAAGTAGCGCGGGGCCCGCGCCCGCGGGCTCAGGCGTCGCGCACGTCCGCCACCGGCTGGCTGCCGAAGTCGCTCCGCGCCAGGTAGGCCAGCACGCGGGATGCGGCCTCCTCGGGGGACAGCAACACGCCCTTGTCCTTGAGCGCCACGAAGTTGGCATGCTCCGGGAACAGCGCCGGGTCCCCGGCACGCAGCGTCGTCTGCATGTTCGTATCGACGACACCCGGCGCCAGCGACACGATGCGCACGCCATGCGGCTGGCGCGCCTCGTCCAGCGCCACGCAGCGCGAAAAATGGTCCATGCCGGCCTTGGCGGCGCAGTACAGCGCCGAACCGGCCATCGCGCGGCGCCCCAGCCCCGACGAGATGTTCAGGATCTTCTTCGGGATCGGCCAGTCCCGCGTGGCCGTCAGGAAGGCCGCGCTCAGTTGCAGCGGCGCCTCCAGGTCGATGCGCATCGTGCTGGCCACGTCGTCCGGCCAGGCCGGATCCAGCGGGCCCAGCCGCCCGATGACGCCGGCATTGTTGATCAGCGTGGCGCTCTCCAGCTGTGCCGCGTCCTGGGCCCCCAGCCAGGCCAGGACGCGCAGCGCCACGGCGCCCGGGTCGGACAGGTCGGCCGGCCACTGCTGCAGGTCGGCCCCCCGCTGCTGCGCGAGCGCATCCAGCTCCGGCACGGTCGAGCGCGACAGGCACAGCAGGCGCGCGCCAGCGCGGCACAACTGGCGGGCCAGGGCCAGGCCCATGCCGCGCGAGGCGCCGGTCAGGATCGTCAGGGTGTGCATGCGTGCTCCAGGTTCGGGAATCCCGGGGCGAGAATACGCGATTTCCACGCCCTTCCCCACCGACCATGCCCACCCCCTTGCTCCTTGTCCCCGGCCTGATGTGTGATGCCAGTGTCTGGAACCCGCTGCTTCCGGCGCTGCAACCGCATGCCGACTGCCATGTCGTCGACCATGGCACGGCCGACAGCCTGGTCACGATGGCACAGCAGTTGCTGGACGCCGCCCCCGAGCGCTTCGCGCTGGCCGGCCACTCGATGGGCGGGCGGGTGGCGGTGGAGGTGCTGCGCCTGGCACCGGCGCGCGTCACCCGGGTCGCGCTGATGGATACCGGCTACAAGGCACGGCCCGCCGGCGCGGCGGGCGACGAGGAAGCCCGCAAGCGCCATGCGCTGCTGGCCATCGCGCGCGAGCAGGGTGTGCGCGCGATGGCGGCACAGTGGGTGCAGGGCATGCTGGATCCGCCGCGGCTGGCCGACGCCGCGCTGGTCGAGGAGATCGTCACGATGTTCGCACGCAAGAGCGCCGACATGTTCGCGGCCCAGATCCGCGCGCTGCTGGCGCGCCCCGACGCCACGCCGGTGCTGCGGACGATCCGCATTCCCACACTGGTGCTGTGCGGGCAGGCGGACAGCTGGTCGCCGCTGTCCCAGCACGAAGAGATCGCCGCGCTGCTGCCAACGCCGGTGCCGGTGACCGCGATCGCCGACGCCGGACACATGAGCACGATGGAGCGGCCCGAGGCCGTGGCCCGGGCGATGATCGGCTGGCTGCAACAGGGCTGATCCGCCACCGCGGCGGGCGTCAGACCTGCAGCGGCTCCTCGTCCATGGCCTCCAGCTGCTCCTCCAGCATCTGGACCTGGCCCTTCCAGTAGTCGCTGCTGCCAAACCACGGGAAGTTGATCGGGAAGATCGGATCGTCCCAGCGCCGCGCCAGCCAGGCGCTGTAGTGCAGCAGGCGCAGCGTGCGCAGCGGCTCGATCAGCGCCAGCTCACGCCGGTCGAAGGGCCGGAACTGCTCATACCCGTCCACCAGCGCACCGAGTTGCCGGATGCGCTGCGCGCGCTCGCCGCTGGTCAGCATCCACAGGTCCTGCACCGCGGGACCGCTGCAGGCGTCGTCCAGGTCCACGAAATGCGGCCCGGGGCCGGCTGCCGCCGGTGCATCCGCAGGCGTCCACAGAATGTTGCCCGGATGGCAGTCGCCGTGCAGGCGGATGCAGGCGATGGGGTCGGCACCGGCCACTGGCGCATGCCGGCCGATCAGCGGGCACTGCGCAATGCGGTCGATGGCGGCCTGGGAGACCTGCTCCCAGCGGGACTGCACATCCAGCGGGATGCAGTCATGCGCCAGCAGCCACTCGCGCGGCTCGATCGCGAAGCGCGCCAGATCCAGCGCCGGACGGACGGCAAAGGCCTGTCGCGCGCCCACTGCATGGATGCGCGCCAGGAAGCGGCCGATCCATTCGAGCACCTCCGTGTCGTCCAGTTCAGGCGCCCGCCCGCCCCGGCGCGGGCTCACGCTGAACGCGAAACCGCCATCGTGGTGCAGGCTGTCACCCGCGAGACGCAGCGGCCCGATGACCGGCACCTCGGCGGCCATGAGCTCGTGCGAGAAGGCATGCTCCTCGCGGATCTGCGCATCGCTCCAGCGACCCGGCCGGTAGAACTTCGCGACCACCGCCGACCCGTCCTCGAGCTGCACCTGGTAGACCCGGTTCTCGTAGGACGACAGGGCCGTGAGCCGGCCGTCGCCCCGCAGGCCGACGCTCTGCAGCGCGTCGAGCACCCGGTCCGGCGTGAGGGCCTCGAAAGGGTGGAAAGCCGCAGCGGTGGTGAGGGGTGACGCCATGGTGACTATTGTCCGCCGAAAGGCAGGGGCAAGCGCTTGTCAAGGCCCAGGCATTGACCTAAAATAAGTTCAACTAAGAAAGTGAATGGAGACAGGCGTGAACACCACCGCGGGCAGCGCCGTGAACCCCTTGCTCGGTACCTGGCATCTGGTACGCTGGGACATCACCTACGGGGATGGCCGGGCCCCGAGCCTGCCCTTCGGCGCGCAGGCCCGCGGCATGATCATGTACACGCACGACGGCCACATGAACGCCTGCATCGCCCGTGCCGGCCGCCCGGCGCTGTCCAGCGAGAGCGTGCGCAGCGCCCCGGAGGCCGAGCGCCTGGCCGCGTTCGAGAGCTACTTCCAGTACGCCGGCCCCTACACGCTGCAGACGGATGCCGGCCGGCCCCAGGTGGTGCACACCGTGACGCAGTCGCTCAACCCGAACTTCGTCGGCACCCGGCAGGTCCGCAACATGGACTTCAGCGCCGACCACCAGCAACTCACGCTGTCCGCATCCGACACCGTGCCGGGCTCCGGCGTCGCGCGGCACCACCGGCTCGTCTGGTCACGCACGCCCCCACCATGACCCATCCCCTGTTCGAGACCCACCGTGCGCGCTTCGAGGGCGCACAGGCCGCCTGCCGCAGCCGCGCCTGCTGGAGTCCGTTTCCCGAGCTGCCGTCCAAGTACCCCGACAGCGCCGCCGCGCAGGCGCGCGGCCTGGCGGCCTTCCAGGCCCACCTGGGCACCGATGCGCCGCGCAGCTTCCGGCTCGACCAGCCCGGGCAGATCGGCGAACTCGGCGAGGAGGTCTCGCCCTACACCCAGGCGCCACTGGGCATCCGCTACCCGCAGGCCGACCCGGACGTGCTGTTCCAGGCCGCCGAGCAGGCGATGGACACCTGGGCTGCCGCCCCGGTGGACACCCGCCTCGGCGTGCTGCTCGAGGTGGTGGACGTCCTCTACCGCGAGCATCTGTTCGAGGTGGCCCAGTCCGTGATGCACACCGCCGGGCAGAGCGCCAACATGGCCTATGCCGGCTCGGGCGTCAACGCACTGGACCGCGCGATCGAGGCACTGGTCTATGCCGACCAGGCCATGCGCTCGGTGGCGCCGACGGCGCGCTGGGAACGCCGGTTCGGCCCCTCGCAGATCGTGCTCGAGAAGACCTACCGCCTGGTGCCGCGCGGCGTCGCCGTGTGTTTCTCCTGCGCCAGCTTCCCGACCTGGAACGCCTGGCCCTCGATGATGGCCAGCCTGGCCACCGGCAACGCGGTGATCGTCAAGCCGCACCCGGCCACCGTGCTGCCGATGGCCATCACGGTGCGGGTGTTCCGCCAGGTGCTGCAGGCCGCCGGCTTCGACCCGAACCTGGTCACGATGGCGCTGGACAGCACGCAGGAGCCGCTGGGCAAGCTGCTGGTCAAGCACCCGAAGACCGCGATCGTCGACTTCACCGGCAGCGTGCGCTTCGGTCAGTGGGTCGAGCAGCACGCCCATCCGGCGCTGTGCTTCACCGAGACGGCCGGCTGCAACACCGTCGTGCTGGAATCCTGCACCGACCTGGACGCCGCGCTGCGCAGCCTGGCCACCACGCTGTGCATGTTCAGCGCGCAGATGTGCACCAGCCCGCAGAACATCTATGTCCCGCGCCAGGGCGTGCGCACGCCGCAGGGGCCCGTCCCGCTGGAGGAGGTCGCGCGCCGCCTGGCGGATGCCGTGGCCGCGCTCACCGGCGACCCGAAGAAGGCCGCGATGATCCTGGCCACGATCCAGTCGGACCAGACGCTCGCACTGCTGCGCCAGCTGCAGGCCGAAGGCGCGCGGCGCGGCCGGGTGCTGCTGCAGCCGCAGCCCTATGCCCACCCGGAGTTCCCGCAGGCGCGCACCAGCACGCCGCTGATGCTGCAGGTCGGAACGAGCGAGCGCGATCTGTACGGCGAGGAGCGCTTCGGGCCGGTCAGCTTCGTGATCGCCTGCGAAGACGCGGCCGACGCGCTGCACCAGGCCACCACCGACGTGCGGCAGTTCGGCGGCCTGACGGCCTTCCTCTATTCCAGCGACGAGTCCTACATCGCGCGCGCCGAGCAGGCCTACGCCCGGGCCGGCGCGCAGCTGACGATCAACCTCACCGGCGCCATGCCGCTGAACTTCGCCGCCGCCTACAGCGACTACCACGTCACCGGCCTGAACCCGGCCGGCAATGCCAGCCTGACCGACCTGGCCTTCGTGGCCGGGCGCTTTCGCATCACGCAGTCGCGCCGGCCCGCGGCGGCGGCCTCCTGATTTTTCGCCCACGAAAGGATCCCCATGAACGACCGTACCGCACCGGAACACCTGGAAGCCCCCTTTGGCGAGGACTACGGCCCGCTGCTGCAGGGTGTCTACGCCCCCGTGATGCAGGAGCTGGCGCTGGAGGAGCTGAAGCTGCTCAAGGGCAGCATCCCGACCGACCTCAACGGGGTCTACCTGCGGGCCGGCCCGAACGCCCGCTATGCGCCCAACGGCCGCTACCACCCGTTCGACGGCGACGGCATGGTGCATGCCGCGCACTTCGACAACGGCCGCCTGACCTACCGCAACCGCTGGGTGCAGACGGAAGGCTGGAAGGAGGAGGCGCAGGCCGGCAAGTCCACGCACTATGGCATCCGCGAGACGCTGAAAGGCCGGCCGGACAAGCGGCTCAAGGACACCGCGAACACCGATCTGGTCGGGCACCGCGGGCGGGCGCTGGCGCTCTGGTACATGTCCGGCGACGCCTACGAGATCGATCCGATCACGCTGCAGACACTGGGCAAATCCGCGGCGATCTCGCAGTCCGGCGGCAAGATCTCGGCGCACGCCAAGGTGGACGAGATCACCGAGGAACTGATGTTCTTCGACTACGGCAACGACGCGCCCTACATGCACTACGGCGTGGTCGACGCCCAGGGCCGGCTGGCCCACTACGTACCGATCGACCTGCCGGGCCCGCGCCTGCCGCACGACATGGCGGTGACGGAGCACTATTCCATCCTGCACGACCTGCCGCTGTTCCATGACCATGAGGCGATGGCGCTGGGGCGGCACAAGATCCAGTTCCACCCGGAGCTGCCCTCGCGCTTCGGCGTGATCGCGCGCCGCGGGGCGGGGGACAGCATCCGCTGGTTCAACTTCACGCCCTGCTACCTCTACCATGTGGTCAACGCCTGGGAGGACGGCGACTGGGTCGTGATGGTCGGCTGCCGCTACATGCCGGCGCTGGACGCGCAGGGCCGGATCGACGCCCAACGCACCGCGAAGGATGTCGCGGAGCTGGTCATGCATGCGCGCCTGTGGGTCTGGAAGATGAACGTGCGCACCGGCGAGACGGCGGAGCATGTGCTGAACACCGACCACAACGCGGAGTTCCCGAGCTACAACGGGCGCCTGACCGGCCGCAAGACCCGCTTCGGCTACCTGGTCGACCACTCCGAGAAGGTCACGCTGCACTGGTCCGGCATCCGCAAGTTCGATCTGGAAACCGGCGCCGATCTGGGTGCCTGGAGCGACGACCCGCAGAACAGCTGGTACTCGGAGCCCTGGTTCGCCGAAGCCGACCGGCCGCAGAGCGAGGACCACGGCTATGTGGTCGTGTTCCAGTGGAACAACGCGCTGCAGCGCCAGACGCTGGACATCTTCGATGCGCGCGACATCGCCCGCGGGCCGGTGGCCCAGGTCGAACTGCCGCAGCGCCTGCCGGCCGGCTTCCACGCCTGCTGGATCGAAAAGGATCGGCTGCGCGTGCCCGAACAAGCATGATCCTGGTCCCGCCCGAGAAGATCGCCGACTACACCCGGCGTGGCTGGTGGGGCACGCTCACGCTGTGGGACCTGTTCGTGCGCCACCGCGACGAACGCCCGCTGGACGAAGCCGTCGCCGATGCGCCGAACCGGGCGGAGTTCGCCCATGGCAACCCGCGCCGGCTGCGCTGGCTGGACCTGTCGCACGAGGTCGACGCGCTGTGCCTGGTGCTGCTGGACCAGGGCCTGCGGCGCGACGACATCCTGGTCATGATGCTGCCGAACTGCGTCGAGCAGTTCGTCGTGTACCTGGCCTGCCTGCGCCTGGGCATCGTCGTGACGCCGGTGCCGGTGCAGTACCGGGAGCATGAACTCGCACACATCCTGCAGACCACCGGCGCGCGCGCCGCCATCACGTTCACCCGCATCGGGCGGCCGGACCATGGCCACGCCAGCGCCGCGATGTTCCTGGATCTGGCCCGCGCACATCCCGCGCTGCGCCATGTGCTGGTCTGGGGCGACGCGCCACCGGCCGGCACGGTCGTGCTGGGCCGGGAACCGGCGGCGGAGCCCACAGCGGCGCAGCGCACACGGGTGATGGCGGCGGAAGCTGCGGCGGCCATCACCGCGAACGACGTGGTCACGATCTGCTGGACGTCCGGCACCGAGGCCGCCCCCAAGGGTGTGCCGCGCAGCCACAACGAATGGCTGGTGGTGCCGCCCTTCATCATCCAGGCGGCGCAGCTGCAGCCGCTGGCCCGGCTGCTGAACCCGTTCCCGCTGGTGAACATGTCGGGCTTCTCCGGGGCCTTCGTCACCTGGCTGATGCTCGGCGGCACGGTCGTGCAGCACCATCCGTTCAGCCTGCCGGTGTTCCTGCAGCAGCTGCGCGAGGAACGCATCGACTACACCGTGGCGCCGCCGGCCGTGCTCAACATGCTGCTGCAGAACGAGGCCCTGGCCCAGGGGATCGACTTCCGGCGGCTGTCGCGCATCGGCTCCGGGTCGGCCCCGCTGGCGGAGTGGATGATGCGCGGCTTCGCCGAGAGGTTCGGCGTGCAGATCATCAACTACTTTGGCTCCAACGAGGGCGCGGCGCTGGCCAGCAGCGACATCGACATGCCGGACCCGGCCTCGCGCGCGAAGGACTTCCCGCGCATCGGCGTGCCGGGCCAGAGCTGGGCCTCGTCGACGGCGCAGTGCATCCGCAGCCGCCTGGTCGACCTGGACACCGGCGAGGAGATCACCACCGCCGGCCGGCCCGGGGAGCTGCGCTTTGCCGGCCCCACGGTGTTCAGCGCCTACTACAACGCGCCAGCCATGAGCGAACGCGCCTTCGACGCGCAGGGCTACTACCGCACCGGCGACCTGTTCGAGATCACCGGTGACCGACTGCAGTACTACCGCTATGTCGGCCGCTCGAAGGATCTGGTCATCCGCGGCGGCATGAACATCTCCAGCGAGGAGGTCGAGAGCCTGCTGATCGGCTGCCCCGGCGTGCGCGAGGTGGCGGTGGTCGGCGTGCCCGACCCGGTGCTGGGCGAGAAGCTGTGCGCCTGCGTCGCCCCGGTGGACGGCCATGTGCTGCGCCTGGAAGACCTCATCGACTACCTGCGCCGGGAGCAGCGCGTGGCCGCGTTCAAGCTGCCCGAATACCTGCTACCGGTGCCCGCCCTGCCGCGCAATCCGGTGGGCAAGATCCTCAAGCGCGAACTGCGCGAACAGGCCCGGGCCCTGGCCCCGGCAACACCATGACGACACCTGTGCTTCTGCTCATCCCCGGCATGTTCAACACCCGGGCCATCTGGGATCCGGTCATCGCCGCGCTGCGCGCGCGGGATCCGGCGCTCGACATCCGCGTCGTGGACGTGCTCACGCAGGACAGCATCGCTGCGATGGCCGACGACGCCTGGCAGCTGGTGGCCACACGTGCAGCGGGCGCGCCGCTGGTGGTGTGTGGCTTCTCGATGGGCGGCTATGTCGCGCTGGAGCTGCTGGCCCGCCATCCCGGGCAGGTCCAGGGCCTCGCCATGGTCGACAGCGCCGCCGGCGTGGAGACGGCCGAGACACTGGTGGTCCGCGAGAAGACCATTGCCGCGCTGGAGCGCAATTTCGAGCGCACCGTCGAGGGCATCATCCCGTTCAGCCTGCATCCGGACAGCCACGGCAACACCGCGCTGGTCGACGGCATGCGCCGGATGATGCACGCGGTGGGCGCGGCGGCGGCGATCCGCCAGACGCGCGCCATCATGCAGCGGCGCGACCACCGCGCGATGCTCGCCGGCCTGCGCCTGCCGGCGCTGGTGCTGTGCGGCCGCGAGGACAAGGTCACGCCGCCCGCCGCCTCGCAGGAACTGCACCGCCTGCTGCCCCATGCCGCCATGCAATGGCTGGACCAGGCCGGCCACCAGACCCCGCTCGAGCAACCCGGCGCCGTGGCCGACCATCTGCTGACGCTGCTGCGGCAGGCCGCCGTCGCCTCCCCTTCCTGAATCCCCACCTCCAGGCAACATTCCCATGCAAAGACGCACCCTCCTCCAGACCCTCGCCGCCACGCCGCTGCTGGCCACCCTTGCGCCGGCGCGCGCCCAGATCGCCGCCGACCGCCCGATCCGAGTCGTCGTGCCCTTCGCGGCCGGCAATACGCTGGACATCGCACTGCGCCAGGTCGCCGAAGCCATCAAGGCCAACAGCGGCCTGAACGTGATCGTCGATGCCAAGCCGGGCGGCTCCGGCATCATCGCCGCGCAGACCGTCATGCAGGCAGCGCCCGACGGTCACACGCTGCTGCTGGCCAACACCAGCATGTTCACGATCAATCCGCATACCTTTTCCAAGCTGCCCTACGACCCGGAGAAGAATTTCAAGCCGGTGACGAACTTTCTCGGTGCGGCGCTGGTGATGGCGGTGCATGCGAGCGTGCCGGCCAACAACCTGGCCGAGTTCATCGCCTGGGCCAAGGCCAACCGGGGCAAGGTGTCGTACGCGTCCTTCACGGCCGGCAACTCCTCGCATTTCGCCGGCGTGATCCTGAACCAGCGCGCCGGCCTCGACATGGTGCATGTGCCTTTCAACGGCACGCCGCCGGCCGTGCAGAACCTTGTCGGCGGGCAGGTGAATGCGGCCTTTCTGCCATTGCTCGCCGTCAAGCCGCATGTCGACACCGGCAAGGTCAAGGTGCTGGCGATCTCCAGCCCGCAGCGCTCGCCGCTGGCGCCCGCGCTGCCGACCTTCCGCGAGCAGGGCTACCCGGAGCTCGACATCTACATCTGGTCCTCGCTGGCGGTGCCTGCCGGCACGCCCGACGCCGCGATCGCCCGCTTGAACGCCGAATTCGTCAAGGCCCTGCGCAGCACCGAGATCCGCGACAAGTGGACGCCGGTCGGCTTCGAACCCATGCCCTCCACACCGGAGGAGTGCGCCCGGTATGCGCAGGCGGAATCGCGCCGCTGGGCCGAGGCGGTCCGCATTTCCGGCTTCAAGGCCTCCGAGTGAACCCCGAACCTTCCCGCACCATGCCCACCTCTCCCCCCTTCTCGCTGCGCCTGCCGGTCTTCGCGGCTCCCATGTTCCTGATCTCCGGGCCGGCGCTGGTGCTGGCCGCCTGCAAGGCCGGCATCATCGGCGCGTTCCCGACGCCGAACGCCCGCCCGATCGAGCAGCTTGACCGCTGGATGCACGAGATCACCGAGGGCCTCGCCCGGGCGCGCGACGAGCAGCCCGCTGCGACGATCGGCCCCTGGTGCGCCAATCTGGTCACCCACTCCTCGAACACCCGGCTGGCCGAGGATCTGGCGCTGGTCGCGCGCTACAAGCCGCCGATCGTCGTCACGGCGCTCGGCAGTCCGAAGCCGGCGATCGAGGTCGTGCACAGCTACGGCGGCCTGGTGTTCGCCGACGTCATCGGCATCGCGCTGGCCCGCAAGGCGGTCGCGGCCGGTGCCGACGGTCTCGCCTGCGTGTCGGCCGGCGCCGGCGGCCACACCGGTTTCCTGTCGCCGTTCGCGTTCGTCAGCGCGGTGCGCGAATTCTTCGACGGCCAGGTGATCGTCGGCGGCGGCATCAGCGACGGCTGGGGCATCGCCGGGGCGCTGGCCGCCGGCGCGGACTTCGTCTACATGGGCACCCGCTTCATCCCGACGGTCGAGAGCATGGCGCCCGAGGCCTACAAGCAGATGGTGGTGGACAGCTCGGTCGACGACCTGATCGTCAGCTCCGGCATCACCGGCACACCGGCCAGCTGGCTCAAGCCCTCGCTGGTGGCGAACGGGCTGGATCCGGCCAACATGCCGGACGC
>JAEUOX010000278.1 GCA_016790475.1 Rhodoferax sp.
AGCGACAGGCGCTCGCCGAGCTCGGACACGGTGAGGCTGTCGCGCTCCCACAGCACCAGCATGGCCAGGTATTGCGGATAGGTCAGCCCCAGCGGATCGAGCAGGGGCTTGTAGACCTTGGTCATGGCCAGCGACGCGGAATACAGCGCGAAGCACAGCTGGTTGTCGAGCAGCAGGGCCTGATCGGGGTCCAGGGCGGGGGCGGTGTCGGGCATGGCTGAATTCTAACGTCCAATTTAATTGTGTGCAATTTAATTGTTCATGCATCAGGGTTTCCGGGGGTGCGCATTAAAGAGGGCACCTTAAATCCGGCAGCCGTTTGTGGACTATCGTTGCGGGGTGGGCTGCCTGCGCAGCACCGCGACGGACCCAGACACCATGTTTGACTACCTCATCATCGGCGGCGGCTCGGCAGGTTGCGTGCTGGCCGCCCGGCTCAGCGAAGACCCGGACGTGAACGTCGCGCTGCTGGAAGCCGGCCCGGTGGACAGCAATGTGCTGATCCACTGCCCCGCCGGCCTGGCACTTCTGGCGCAGACCCCACTGGACAACTGGCGCTTCGAGACCACGCCGCAGCCCGGCCTGAACGGGCGCCGCGGCTACCAGCCGCGAGGCAAGGTGCTGGGCGGCTCCAGTTCCATCAACGCGATGGTCTACGCGCGCGGTCACCGCAGCGACTACGACCACTGGGCCGCCGAGGGCAACCCGGGCTGGAGCTTCGACGAGGTGCTGCCCTACTTCAAGCGCGCCGAGAACAACGAGCGCGGCGCGGATGCGCTGCATGGCACCGGCGGCCCGCTGAACGTGAAGGACCTGCCGACACCCAACCCCTTCGGTCCGGTCTTCGTGCAGGCCGCGGTGCAGGCCGGCTTCCCGGCGAATGCGGACTTCAACGGTCCGGAGCAGGAGGGTGTGGGGATGTACCAGGTCACCCACCGCAACGGCGAACGCTGCAGTGCCGCCAAGGCCTACCTGACACCGAACCTGGCACGCCCGAACCTGCAAGTGTTCACCGGCGCCCACACCACGCGCATCCTGCTGGAGAACAAGCGTGCCGTCGGTGTCGAGTTCCACCAGGGCGGCCTGGTCAAGCAGTTGCGCGCCACCCGCGAAGTGCTGCTGTGCGCCGGTGCGCTGCAGTCACCGCAGCTGCTGATGCTCTCCGGGATCGGCGAGCACCGCCACCTGCTGGACAACGGCATCGCGGTGCAGCATGCGCTGCCCGGCGTCGGCATGCACCTGCACGATCACCCGGACGTGGTGCAGGTGGTCAACGCACCGCAGCTCAAGGACCTCTTCGGCATCTCGCTGACCGGTGCCTGGCGTGCGTTGCAGGGCGTACTGGAGTGGCGCCGCCATCGCACCGGGCTGCTGACCACCAACTTCGCCGAGGCCGGCGGTTTCATCAAGAGCGCGCCGGACGAGCCGATCCCGGACCTGCAGCTGCACTTCGTCGTCGGCAAGCTGGTCGACCACGGGCGCAAGACCGTGTTCGGCCACGGCTACTCGGGCCATGTCTGCGTGCTGCGGCCGGTCAGCCGCGGCAGCCTGCGGCTGCAGGGCAAGGACCCGATGACGCCGCCGCTGATCGACCCGAACTTCCTCGGCGAGCGCGACGACATGGAGCGTCTGCTGCGCGGCTTCCGGATTCTGCGGCGCATCCTGGCGCAGCCGGCGCTGGCCGGTCACGGCGGGCGCGAGTCAGCCGCCTCCGCGTCGGCGCAGACGGATCTGGAGATCGAGCAGTTCATCCGCGACCATGCCGACACCATCTACCACCCGGTGGGCACCTGCCGGATGGGCCCGGGGCCGCTGGATGTCGTGGACGGGCAGCTGCGGGTGCACGGCCTGCAGGGCCTGCGCGTCGTGGATGCGTCGATCATGCCGCGCGTCGTGTCGGGCAACACGAACGCGCCGGTCATCATGATCGCGGAGAAGGCGGCCGACATGATCCGCGCCGCGGCGCGCGACGGCGCGCTGTCGCACTGAATCTCTCGCCGCGAAGCGCGGGGCTCAACCCCGGAACCGCTTGCGCGTCAGCGCCAGCGCGATCCAGAAGCCCGCGACGGTATAGACCAGCAGCGTCAGCAGCGGCCGTGCGACCGCGTCGGGCCAGCGGTCCATGAACAGCGGGCGCACCAGCTCGACCGCATTGCTCAGCGGAAGCCAGGTCGCGACGATGCGCACGAAGGGCGGCAGTTGCTCCAGCGGGAAGAAGATGCCGCTGAGGAACATCATCGGCGTCAGGAACAGCGTGAAGTAGTAGGTGAAGAAGTCGTAGCCCTTGGCCAGCGCATTGAAGATCAGCGCGATGCAGGAGAAGGTGATGCCGACGCCCAGCAGCACCGGCCAGGCCAGCAGCAGCTTGGGGCTGTGGCTGATGCCCAGCGCCAGCATCACGCCCAGGATCGCCGTGACGGTGAACAGCGCCTTGAAGGCCGCCCACAGCATCTCGGCCAGCACGATGTCGTCCAGCCGCACCGGCGCGTTCATGATGCTGTCCCAGGTCTTCTGCACATGCATGCGCGAGAACGCCGAGTACAGCGCCTCGAAGGACGCCGCGTTCATCGCGCTCATGCAGATGCTGCCGCTGGCCAGGAACAGGATGTAGGGCACCGCGGTCGGGCCCTGGCTGCCTGCCACCTGGACCTGCCCCACCAGCGCACCCAGGCCATAACCGAAGGCCACCAGCCACATCAGCGGCTCCGCGATGTTGCCGACCAGGCTCGGGATCGCCAGCTTGCGCCAGACCAGCAGGTTGCGCTGGAACACCGGCCAGAAGCGCAGCGAGAGGGCTGGCGGACGCCAGATCGACGTCGACATGTCAGGCATCCTCCCGGATCTGCCGGCCGGTCAGCTTGAGGAACAGATCCTCCAGATTGGCCGGGCGGTGCAGCGTGCGCAGCTGCGGCCAGGCGGCCAGCCCGTCCAGCAGCGGCCGGGCCGCATGCGTGTAGAAGAACACCGTCTCGCCGCTGCGCTCGACCCGCGCGGCGCAGTGCCGCAGCTCCGAGTCCGCCACGGCCAGCGCGCCGACGCCATAGACCTCGACCACCTCGGACTCCAGGTGCTCCGCGATCAGCGCGCGCGGGGCACCCTCGGCGATCTTGCGCCCGTGGTCCAGCACCAGCAGGCGCGAGCACAGGCGTTCCGCCTCGTCCATGAAATGCGTCGTCAGCAGGATCGACTTGCCCTGCTGCATCAGCAGCTGGAGGCGCTCCCACATCAGGTGGCGCGCCTGCGGGTCCAGGCCAGTCGTCGGCTCGTCAAGCAGCAGCAGTCGCGGGTCGTTGACCAGCGCCCGGGCCAGACTCAGCCGGCGACGCATGCCACCCGACAGCTCGCCCGGCCGCGCGGTGGCCTTGTGCGTCAGCGAGGCGAACTCCAGCAACTGCGGAATGCGCTCGCGGATGCGGGCATCGCGCATCCCGAAATAGCGACCGTACACCAGAAGGTTCTCGGCGCAGGTGAAATCCGGATCCAGCGAGTCCATCTGCCCGACCACGCCCAGTCGGGCCTTGATCGCCATGGCGTCCTGTGGCATCGACTCCGCGGCGCCGCCGTCAGGCGCCAGCGCATACCGGATCGTGCCGGCGTCCGGCGCGCTCAGGCCCAGGCACATGCGGATGGTGGTCGTCTTGCCGGCGCCGTTCGGCCCGATCACGCCCAGGCACTCGCCGGGGCTGATCGTGAAGGACAGGTCGTCGACGACGGTGGTCGCGCCGTACTGCTTGCGCAGCTGCGCGACTTCCAGCAGGGGCGCCGCCGCCGGCCCGGCCGGGATCACTGGAAGGCGACTTCCGCAAAGCTGCGCAGCTTGCGGCTGTGCAACTGGTCCACGCCCTGCTCGCGCAGCAGCTCGATCGCCCGCACGCCGATGCGCAGGTGCTGGTCGACCCGCTCGCGGTAGAAGTGGTCGGCCATGCCGGGCAGCTTGATCTCGCCATGCAGCGGCTTGTCGCTGACGCACAGCAGCGTGCCGTAGGGCACGCGGAAGCGGAAGCCGTTGGCCGCGATCGTGGCGCTCTCCATGTCCAGCGCCACCGCCCGGCTCTGGCTGAAGCGGCGCTGCGGGCCGTTGTCGGGCAGCAGCTCCCAGTTGCGGTTGTCGGTGCTGGCCACGGTGCCGGTGCGCATGATGCGCTTGAGCTCCGGGCCCTTCATCTTCGTGACATCGGCCACCGCCTGCTCCAGCGCGACCTGGATCTCGGCCAGCGCGGGGATCGGCACCCACAGCGGCAACTCCTCATCGAGCACATGGTCCTCGCGCACATAACCATGCGCCAGCACATAGTCGCCCAGATGCTGCGTGTTGCGCAGCCCGGCGCAATGGCCCAGCATGATCCAGGCATGCGGGCGCAGCACCGCGATGTGGTCGGTGATGTTCTTCGCGTTGGCCGGGCCGACGCCGATGTTGACCATCGTGATGCCGGTGCGGTCGGCGCGCAGCAGGTGGTAGCCGGGCATCTGCGGCAGGCGCAGCGGCTCGGCGCCGTACTCGTCGCCGGCCTCCGGCGGCAGGCCGACACGGCGCGTCACCATGTTGCCGGGCTCGACGAACGCGATGTAGTCGCTCGACGGGTCCTGCATCGCGGCGCGGCCCAGGCGCACGAACTCGTCGATGTAGAACTGGTAGTTCGTGAACAGCACGAAGTTCTGGAAGTACTCCGGCGCCGTGCCGGTGTAGTGGCGCAGCCGGTGCAGCGAGTAGTCCACGCGCGGCGCGGTGAAAAGCGCCAGCGGCTCTGGCTCGCCGGCCCGGGGCTCGAAGGTGCCGTTGGCGATGCCGTCGTCCATCGCGGCGAGGTCCGGCAGGTCGAACATGTCGCGCATGCGCTGGCGGCGCTCCGCGCTCAGCGTGCCCTCGATGTGGTCGTGTTCCGCGAACGAGAAGTGCACCGGGATCGGCTGGTGGCTGACGCCGACCTCCAGCTCCACCTGGTGGTTCTGCAGCAGCAGCGTGAACTGCTCCAGGTAGTAGTCCCCGAACAGGTCGGGCCGGGTCAGCGTGGTCTCGAACTTTCCGGGGCCGGCCACGAAGCCGAAGCTCAGGCGGGCGATGTCGGCGCTGTTGCGGCGCAGCACGGTATCCGTCTCGACCCGCACGAACGGGTAGCAGGCCCGCACATGGCCCGGCAGTGTCTCGCCGGCCACATAGCGCTGCATCCCGCGACGCAGGTGGGCCAGGCTCTGGTCGTAGATCTTGCGTGCCTGCGCGAGCGCGGCGGCGGGGTCGGTGTGGCGTGTGGTGGCAATGGGAGGGGGGAGGTAAGCCATGGCGCTATTGTCCACAAAGGCGCCGCCCGGCGGGCGGCGCATCGGTTAGAGTGACTGGCTTGATCGACTGCGACTCCGCATGGCTGCACCGCGCTCCCGCCCCTGGCTGATCTGGCTGCTGGCCATGCCGGCGGGCCTGCTGTTGCTGCTCGTGCTGGCCCTGGCCGCGAGCGGCATTCCGCGCAATGCCGCCGGCATGGCCGCCAAGAGCGTCTGTTCGGCAGCCTTCGTGGCCGGGCGCCCCTGGCAGCGGCTGATGGCCGAGGACGTGCTGCCGGCCAGCCCGGCGCTCGCGCCGATCGGCATCACGGTGGACGACGGGCAGCACACCGTGACGGCCCGGTTCCTGGGCCTGTTCGCACGCCAGGCGCAATGGGTGCCGGACCGCGGCTGCGTGCTGGATCTGTCCGCACCCGCCACCGGCGCGCCCGCCCCCCGCCCCGCCGCCACTGCGCAGCCCTGGCCCCAGGGGACGGCCGCGCTGTCACCGGACCAGTGGGGCCCGGGCGTGGACGCCGCCGCGCTGCAGGCGCTCGCGGAGGCCACCTTCCGGGGCGCCGGCGACCCGCAGGCCGCCAACGCGCGCGCGATGGCGGTCGTGCACCGCGGCCGGCTGCTGCTGCTGCGCACCGCGCCCGGCTTTGACGCATCGACGCCGCTGCATGGCTGGTCGATGACCAAGACCGTCGCCGGCATGCTGGCCTACAAGCTCGCGGTGGAGACCGGCCTGCCGCTGGATACGCCGGTGGTGGATGCCTTCGCACCCGGCCCGGCGCCACCGTGGGTGACCGCCTGGCGCCAGGATGGCCGTGCAGCGATCCGCGTGCGCGACCTCTTCCACATGCGCGACGGCCTGGCCAACACCGAGGACTACAACCCCTGGGGCAGCGTGCCGAAGATGCTGTGGGGCGCCACCGACAGCGCCGCCTACGCGGCGCAGGCACTGCTGGAGGCGCCGCCGGCCAGCCGCTGGCGCTACCTGAGCCAGACCGCGAACCTGCTGGCAGCCGTCAGCCGCGGCCGCCTGGGTGACGAGGCCGCGTACCGCCGCTATCCGTCTGCCGCCTTGTTCGAGCCGATCGGCGCGACGACCGCCACGCTGGAATCCGACACCGCCGGCAACTGGGTCGGATCCTCCTACCTGTGGGCCAGCGTGGGCGACTGGGCGCGGTTCGGGCAGCTGATGCTGGATGACGGCCGTTGGGGCGGCCGCCAGGTCATTCCCCCCGGCTGGCTGGCGCTGGCCGCCACGCCGGCCACTTCGCAGGGTGACGGCCGCGGCTACGGCGCGCAGACCTGGCGCATCGGCGACCCGCAGCAGGGCGAATGCAAGGGCCACGGCCTGCCGCCCGACACGCTGGCGATGATCGGCCACTGGGGGCAGGTGCTGGCAATGGTGCCCTCGCGCCAGGCTGTTATCGTTCGGCTCGGCTGGACCTTCCGGCGCCAGCAGTTCGACAGTTGTGCATTCGTGGCGGCGGCCCTGCGCGCGCTGCCTCCCTAGGAGAAAGACATGGATCTCGGAATCGCGGGCAAGTGGGCCCTGGTGTGTGGGGCCAGCAAGGGGCTGGGCCTGGGCTGTGCGCAGGCGCTGGCCGCCGAAGGCGTGCATGTGCTGATCGTCGCGCGCGGCGCGCAGGCGCTGGAGGAGTCCGCCGCGCAGCTGCGCGCACTGCCGGGCGCCGGCACGGTGCTGGCCGTGGCGGCCGACATCACGACGGTGGAGGGCCGTGCCGCGGCCTTCGGAGCAGCCGGCGGCCCCGGGCGGGATTTCGACATCGTCATCAACAATGCCGGCGGCCCGCCGCCCGGCGACTTCCGCGACTGGGAGCGCGACGCCTGGATCAAGGCGCTGGACGCCAACATGCTGACGCCGATCGAGCTGATCAAGGCCACGGTGGACGGCATGGCCCGGCGGGGTTTTGGCCGGATCGTCAACATCACGTCCGGATCGGTGAAATCCCCGATCGACGTGCTGGGCCTGAGCAACGGCGCACGCAGCGGCCTGACCGGTTTCGTCGCCGGCGTGGCCCGCAGCAGCGTGGCCGCCTCCAATGTGACGATCAACAACCTGCTGCCGGGTGCCTTCGGCACCGACCGCTTGCGGGTCACCGTCGAAGGTGCGGCCAAGAAGACCGGCCAGACCGTCGAGGCCCTGCTTGACGCGCGCGCCAAGACGATTCCGGCCAAGCGCTTCGGCACGCCGAAGGAGTTCGGCGCGATCTGCGCGTTCCTGTGCAGCCAGCACGCCGGCTACCTCACCGGGCAGAACATCCTGGCCGATGGCGGCGCCTACCCCGGTACGTTCTGACGCCGGCCCACCCGGCGCTCAGGGCGCGGCCGACGGCTCGACGACCTTGACGCGCTGGCCGGGGCGGAGTTCTCCCCCTCCATAGACCCCGTTGATCAGGCGCAGCTGGGCCTCGGCCGCCTCCAGCGGCGAGCGGCCGGCCAGGGGGGCCCATCCACCGGCGGGCAGCGCCGTGGTGCGCAGCACCCAGGGCCGCGCCAGTTCGTGGTCGGCCGCCGACATCGGGCGGAAGGTGTCCTGCGCCTGCTGCAACTGCGCCCGCGCGCGTTGCAGCGCGGCGCCGTCCCGGGCGCTCCAGACCAGCGCGAAACGCCGGTTCGCCGCACCGGATACGATGGTCGCCACCAGCGGCTCCGGCTGCCCCTGCGCATTCAGGCGCACACCGGTGAACTGGGTCGCGCTTTGGCCGTTCACCGTCTTGCGCTCCACCCGCCCGGACTGCGGCTGGAAGCCCTGGCGCAGGATCGTGTCATGGTCCAGCCCCAGCTGGGGCGGCACCAGGCGCACCACCAGCGCGGCGTCCCGCGCCGGGTTCACCAGCAGCACCCGGTCCGCCAGGTTCTGGATCGCCCACTGGGGCGGCGCCGTCAGCGCCAGATCGAGCGCGGCATGCAGGAAATGGCGCCCGCGCGTCAGGCCCTGGCTGGCGCGCTCGCCGAAATGCAGCCCGTCCAGCACGTCCAGATAACGCTCCCGGCCCGGGTCGCCGCCCTGGCCGCGGTACTGGGCGGCCAGCCGGGTGATGGCCTGCAGGCGCTGGTCGTTGCTGGGGTGCGAGGCCAGCCAGTTGTTCGGCGCCGGCACCGGCCGGCCCTGCGCGCGCGCCTGGTCCGCGGCGAACTGCTCCTGGCTCTTGAGCACGCCGATCACGCGCACCATGGTCTGCGGGTCATACTGGCTGCGCGACAGGTACTCGGCGCCCAGGCCGTCGGCCTGCAGCTCCTGCTCCCGGCCATAGGACGCGACATAACCGGCCGCGGCCACCTGCGACACCTCGGCGACCGCGCGGCCGGCACCGGACAGGCCGCGGCTGTCCAGCACCGCGCCCAGCACGCTGGCCGCCAGCACGCCCAGCCCGGCGTCCTGCTGGCGCGTCGCGCGCTGGGCCCCATGGCGCGCCGTCACGTGCCCGATCTCGTGCCCCATGACGCCGGCCAGCTCGGCCTCGCTGTCCAGGTAGGCCATGATGCCGCGGGTCACATACACATAACCGCCGGGCAGCGCGAAGGCATTGATCTCCGGGCTGTCCAGTACCGTGAAGTGCCATTCCAGGTCGCTGCGGTGAGACAGCCGGGCCAGCCGCTGGCCCAGCGCGTTCACATAGGCCTGCACCCGGTCGTTCGCGTAGGCCGGTGTGTCCTTCAGGATCGCGGCATGCTCGCGCCGGCCCAGCGCGATCTCCGCCTGCGGATCCATCACGCTGCGCTCCTGCTGCCCCGTCACCGGGTTGCGGACCTGCGAGCCGCAGGCCGCCAGCAGACAGCTGGCCAGCACCCAGGACCACATCCGTTTGCCCATGCGGCGCCTCCTTGTGCACGCGGCCACCGGCCGCCCTGGTGCGCAGTCTATCGGCTCGGCGCGGCCAGCAGGGGGCGCAGATGCAGCAGCATGTCCTGCACCAGGGCCGGCAGGTCATAAGCGGGGCGCCAGCCCCAGTCCTGCCGGGCGGCGCGGTCATCGATCGAACCGGGCCAGCTGGCGGCGATGGCCTGGCGGAAGTCCGGGGCGCATTCCAGCGTGAAGCCGGGCAGCTCGCGGGCGATGGCAGCGCCCAGCTCCACCGGTGTGAAGCTCAGGCCGGCCAGGTTGTAGGCGTGCCGCTCCCGGATCGCCGCGGCCGGCGCGTCCATCAGCTCCAGCGTGGCGCGGATCGCATCGGGCATGTACATCATCGGCAGCTGGGTGTCTGCGGCGAGGAAACTGGTGTAGCGGCCGGTGCGCAATGCCGCATGAAAGATCTCGATCGCGTAGTCGGTGGTGCCGCCCCCTGGCGCGGTCTTCCAGCTGATCAGCCCGGGATAGCGCAGGCTGCGCACGTCCACGCCGTGGTTGCGGTGGTACCAGGCGCACCAGCCCTCGCCGGCCAGTTTGGAGATGCCGTAGACGGTGCTGGGCTCCATCACGGTCTTTTGCGGTGTGCCGGCGCGCGGTGTCGTCGGCCCGAACGCGGCGATCGAGCTCGGCCAGAAGACCCGCTCCAGGCCATGGGTGCGGGCAATCTCCAGCACGTTCAGCAGGCTCTTCATGTTCAGGTCCCAGGCCCACTTGGGATGCTGCTCGCCGCGCGCCGACAGCGCCGCCGCCAGCAGGTAGATCCGGGTGATGCGCAGCCGCTCGACGATCTCCGTCAGCGCGCCGGCCTCGGTGGCATCGAGCACCTCATGGCGCACGCCCAGCACGCGGCCCTCCGGCACCAGGTCGCTCGTGACGACCGCCTGCGGGCCGTGGCGCTCGGCCAGCGCCATTGCCAGCTCGGTGCCGATCTGCCCGTTCGCACCGATGACCAGGATGCGCGGCTCCATGGCTCAGGCCACCAGTCCGAGCTCGCGGCCGGCTTGCGCGAAGGCCGCCACCGCATGCTCCAGGTCGCTGCGGGTATGGGCGGCACTGAGCTGCACACGGATGCGGGCCTGCCCCTGGGGCACCACCGGATAGAAGAAGCCGACCGCATACACGCCCAGCTCCAGCAGGCGGGCCGACAGCCGCTGCGCCAGCACCGCGTCGTGCACCATGATCGGCACGATCGGGTGGTCTCCGGGCCGGATCTGGAAGCCGGCCGCGCGGATGGCGTCCCGGAAGAAGCGGGTGTTGTCCGCCAGGCGGTCGCGCAGTTCGGTGGAGGACTCCAGCAGGTCCAGCACCGCCAGCGAGGCGCCCACGATCACCGGCGCCACGGTGTTGGAGAACAGGTAGGGCCGGGAGCGCTGCCGCAGCAGCTCGATCACGGCGCGCCGGCCGCTGGTGAAGCCGCCGGACGCACCGCCCAGCGCCTTGCCCAGCGTGCCGGTGATGATGTCGATCTGCCCGAAGACGCCGCGATGCTCGTGCGTGCCCCGCCCGGTGGCACCGAGGAAGCCGGTGGCATGGCATTCGTCCACACCCAGCAGCGCACCGTACTGGTCGCAGAGCCGGCGGATCACGTCGAGCTGCGCGATCGTGCCGTCCATCGAGAACACGCCGTCGGTGAAGACCAGCGTGAAGCGCGCGCCGTCGGCGGCCGCCTGCTGCAGGCAGCGCTCCAGGTCGGCCATGTCGTTGTGCTGGTAGCGGTAGCGGCGGGCCTTGCACAAGCGGATGCCGTCGATGATCGAGGCATGGTTCAGCGTGTCGCTGATGATCGCGTCCTGCTCGCCGAGCAGCGGCTCGAACAGGCCGCCGTTTGCGTCGAATGCTGCGGCGTACAGGATGGTGTCCTCGGTGCCCAGGAAGCGCGCCAGCCGGGCCTCGAGCTGCTTGTGCAGGTCCTGCGTGCCGCAGATGAAGCGCACCGAGCTCAGGCCGTAGCCATGGCTGCGCAGCGCCGCATGGGCCGCCTCCAGCACGGCCGGGTGGGCCGACAGGCCGAGGTAGTTGTTGGCGCACAGGTTGAGCACGTCCCGCGGGCTGCCTTCAGCATTCAGGGTCTGGACATGGGCGCCCTGCGGGGTGGTGATGACGCGCTCGGTCTTGTAGAGGCCGGCCTCGCGCACGGCGGCGAGCTCACGGTCCAGGTGCCGGTAGAAGGGATGCGGTGGCTTGTCCATGCGGTCTCCGGGGTGAGGTGGCGCACAATGCTTCGTGCGACAGCGCCGCGATTGTGCGATATATCGAACATCAATGCAATATAGTGAATGTCATGAGCCTCCGCAAACCCCGCAGCACCCCGGCTGAAGAACCCCCGCGCGTCGGCGATGCCCTGGCCGCGCTGCGCCAGCAGCGGGCGCTGTCGCTGGACGAGCTGTCCCGGCGCGCCGGCGTGTCGAAATCGATGCTGTCGCAGATCGAGCGCGCACAGGCGAACCCGACGGTCGCCGTGGTCTGGCGGCTGGCCAATGCACTGGGCGTGCCGATCAGCGAATTGCTGGCGACGGACCCCGTACCCGCCGCGCCGGTGATCACGCTGGTGCCACCGCACGCGACGCCGACGCTGCGCGGGCCGGATGGCCGCAGCGAGCTGCGCATCCTCGGCCCGCTGGAGCTGGCCGGCCGCTTCGAGTGGTACGTGCTGTCGCTGCCGGCCGGCGGCGTGCTGGACTCCCAGGCGCATGCGGCCGGCACCCAGGAACACCTGACCGTGCTGTCCGGCACGATCGAGGTCGTGTCGGGTGACGCGCGCCAGCGGGTGCGCGCCGGCGATACCGCGCGTTATGCGAGCGACTGCCCGCATGCATTGCACAACACCGGCAAGGTCGCGGCACAGGGCTGGCTGGTGGTCGTGCATGGGGCCGACGGCCCCAGCGCCGGCTGGAGCCGGCTCAGAGCCTGACGCCGGCGCCGCGCACCGTCGGCGCCAGCGCCGACACCTGGTCGCGGACGTAGGCGGTGAAGGCCGCCGGCGTGCCCGGCGTCACCGTGATGCCCAGTTCGAGCATCCGTTTGCGGATGTCCGCCTCGGCCAGCACTTCGTTCGTGGCGGCGTTGATCCGGGCGACGATGTCGGCCGGCAGCTTCGGCGGCCCGGAAATGCCGAAGAAGTTGTCCAGCACCAGGCCACGGTAGCTGCGCAGCTCGGCGACGCTGGGCACCTCGGGCACCAGCGGCGAGCGGCGGGCCGAGGTCACCGCCAGCGGCACCAGCTGACCGGTCTTGAAAAACGGCAGGTAGGCGGTCAGCACGTCGATGCCGATCGGGATGATGCCGGAGATCAGGTCGGTGGTCATCGGCGCGCCACCGCGGTAGGGCACATGCACCAGGTTCAGCCCGAGCTCCTTCTTCATCAGCTCGCCGTAGATATGACCGATCGACGCCGGGCCGCCGGAGCCGAAGTCCAGGCGCCCGGCCTTGCGGGCCTGGGCCTCGACGTCGGTCATCGCGCGCAGGCCGGCGCCCGGGTGGGCCATGATCACGCAGGGAGCGGCGCCGACGGAGGCGACATGCGTGAACCCTTCGACCGGGTCGTAGGGCTGCTTCTCCAGTGCGAACGGCCCGATGGACACCGGCGTGGAGTTGGACAGCATCAGCGTGTAGCCATCCGCAGGCGCCTGGGCCACCAGGGCGCCCCCGACGCTGCCGCCGGCACCCGGCCGGTTGTCCACCACGACCGGCTGGCCGAGCTTGCGGGCGAGCTGCTCGGCCATCACACGGGCGACGATGTCGCTGGCCCCGCCGGGCGGGAAGGTCACGACGATCCGCAACGTCTTCTCGGGCCAGGCCGACCAGGCCGGCAGGGCCAGGCTGCCGGCGGCCGTGCCGATCCACTGCAGTGCGCGCCGGCGGGTGGTGGCGGTTTGGATGGGGGGTGTCATCATGGCTGCGTCTCCTGCAAAGCCATCGCTCAGCAAATTCCGCGCCACGGAGGGGGCCGGACGTTGCCCCGCCGGAGGCTCAGCGCACGGCGGCCGGCGCCAGCGCGCCGCGGCGCTCCTCCAGCACCATGAAGGCCTCCACCGCGTCGCCCTCGGCGATGAACAGCTCCTGGCGGCACTCCACCAGCGGACAGCCGGTCATCCGGGCCAGCGCCAGCGCCTGGTCCCGGAAACGGTCCGATCGAAAATCCCAGTCCGTGTGCGCCGGATCGCTCCCGCCCTGTGTCACCATGCCGTTCCGCGCCCCTTGGTGGGGCATTGCCCCTGCTTATCGGCAGCTGGTGTCCAAGCCTGAGGCCTGCGCAGCAAAGCGGTCGGATACACTGACCCGACGATGGCACAACCCCACGATCTGCGGCGCCTCGAAGAGCTGGGGCTCAATTCATCGGCGCCACCCGGCCAGTTGCTGTACGACGGCTGGCTGCTGCGCCTGCTGCCCGGGCAGGCCAAGCGGGCCCGCTCGGTCAACGCGGTCTACCCGTCCACGCTGGCACTCACTGACAAGATCCGTTACTGCGAGGCGCTGTACCGCCAGCAGGGCCTGCCGATGATCTTCCGGATCACCCCGTTCTCCGAACCTTCCGGGCTGGACGCCGAGTTGCAGGCGCTGGGTTACCCGCGCTTCGACACGACGGCGGTCGAGGCGGCCGAGATTCCGGCCTCCCTGGGCGACCCGGAGCCGGCCGACAGCCTGCCGCTGGCCGACTGGGTGCAGGCGGTGGGCGCGCTGCGCGGCTCGCCGTCCCCCTTCCGGGAGGCGCACCTGGCGCGGCTGCAGAGTTCACCGCTGCCGCTGGTGCCGCGTGTCGTCCGGCACGAGGGGCAGATCGTGGCCACCGGGCTGACGATCGTCGAGGACGGCTGGGCCGGACTGTTCGACATCGTCACCGCAGCGGCCGCGCGCAAGCAGGGTTTCGGGCGGCGCATCGTCGCCAGCCTGCTACAGGCCGCGCACGGACTGGGCGCACGGCAGGCCTATCTGCAGGTCAGCGCGGACAACACGCCGGCCCGCCGCCTGTATGCGCAATTCGGCTTCACCGAGCGCTACCAGTACTGGTACCGGGGCCATGTCGAACACGAATAGGAGGGTCCGGATGCATCGTCTTCACGCAGCGTGGCTCTGTCTCGCCCTGGCTGCCGGGGCCCACGCGGACCCGGTCGGCGAAGTCTCGACCGCGTTCATCCTGATCGGCGCCAACCACAAGGTCGTCGTCGACGCCTACGACGACCCGAAGGTGAAGGGGGTGACCTGTTATGTATCCCGGGCCAAGACCGGCGGCGTGATGGGCGCGATCGGCCTGGCCGAGGACAAGTCCGAGGCCTCGATCGCCTGCCGCCAGGTCGGGCCGATCGCCTTCAGCGACGCGAAGCTGCCGACGCAGGAGGAGATGTTCAACGAGCGCATCTCGGTGGTGTTCAAGAAGCTGCGGGTGGTGCGCATGCTGGACCGCAAGCGCAATGTGCTGGTCTACCTGACCTACTCGGACCGGCTGATCGACGGTTCGCCACAGAACAGCGTGACGGCCGTGCCGCTGGGCAACGTGCCACTGCCACC
Organism: Rhodoferax sp.; assembly: GCA_016790475.1. Taxonomy (GTDB): domain Bacteria; phylum Pseudomonadota; class Gammaproteobacteria; order Burkholderiales; family Burkholderiaceae_C; genus CAISIP01. Next base: position 14,648 of record JAEUOX010000278.1, read on the forward strand.
GGGGTGATGCCATGCAATTCGATGACTACCGCCGCCACGACGCGCTGGGCCTCGCGGCGCTGATCCGCCGCGGCGAGGTATCCGGCCAAGAGGTCCTGGAGGCCGCGCTGGCCCGGCTGCACGCGGTGAACCCGGTCGTCAACGCGGTCACCTATCTGCACGCACCGGCACTGGACCCGGCCCATGCACCGCCGCCGGAGGGCGCCCCGTTCGCCGGCGTGCCCTACTTCATCAAGGACCTGCACGCGCCGGTGCAGGGCATGCCGCTGACGCAGGGCTGCAGGCTGTTCGAGGGGCAGGTGTTCGACTTCGACGCCGAGACCGTGGCCCGCCTGCGCCGCGCCGGCTTTCGCATCCTGGGCCGCACGAACACGCCGGAGTTCGGCATGAACGTGTCCACCGAGCCCCTGTGGCGGGGCGCGACGCGCAACCCCTGGAACACGGAGTTCAGCGCCGGGGGCTCCAGCGGCGGCGCGGCGGCGGCGGTCGCCAGCGGCATCCTGCCGGCCGCGCATGCGACCGACAGCGGCGGCTCGATCCGCATCCCGGCATCCTGCAACGGCCTGGTCGGACTCAAGCCGACCCGTGCCCTGCTGGCCTCCGGCCCGCACCGCGGCGACCCGGCCCACGGCATCAGTCATGAACACGCGGTGACGCGCTCGGTGCGGGACTGCGCCGCGATCCTGGACGCGAGCGCCGGCCCGGACATCGGCGCGCCGTACTTCACGCCCCGGCCGCCGGAGCCCTTCCTGGAGCGTCTGGCACGCGGCCCGGGCCGGCTGCGCATTGCAGTCGCCACCCGCACCTTCGACGATCGCCCGGTGCACTCGGAATGCGCGCTGGCCGTACGCAACACCGCCCGGCTGCTGGAGTCCCTCGGCCACGACATCGTCGAGGACAGCCCGCGGTTCGACTACGAGGCGCTGCTGCAGGCGATGATGACCGTGCTACTGACCGGCCTGGCCGCGATGGTGCAGGCCCGCGAGGCGCAGCTCGGGCGCCCCGCCGGGCCCGATGAACTGGAGCCCGCGACCCGCGCAGCCGTGGCCTTCGGCCAATCCGTCAGCGGCATGCGGTATGCCTCGCAGTTCGCGGTGATCAACCGCGAGGTGCGCCGCATCGGACAGTTCTTCACGACGGTCGACATGCTGCTGACACCCACTTTGTCGGCGCCGCCGCCGCGGCTGGGCGTGCTGTCCACGCGCACGGACGACCTGCAGCGCTTCATCGCCGACACCTACGGCCTGGCCGCCTTCACCGCCACCTTCGACGGCACCGGTCAGCCGGCGATCAGCCTGCCGATGCACTGGACACCGGAAGGCCTGCCGGTCGGCGTGCAGCTGGCAGGGCGCTTTGGCGCCGACGACACGCTGCTGGCGCTGGCGGCCCAGCTGGAGCAGGCCGCGCCCTGGTTCAACCGAGTGCCGTCGCTGTGATTCAAAAGCTGCCATACTGCCTGCCCTTTCAGTCCAGTTGAAGTACGGGTTATGTTGAAGTTCACGTGTTGCGACGCGGCAGCGCAGTTTTCCGGGCAGGTGCAGGCGCAGGTGTTGCAGGGCATTCAGCGTGGCTTCGAGAAGGAATGCCTGCGGGTCGATCCCAGCGGCCATCTGGCGCGCACCCCGCACCCGGCCGCGCTCGGCTCCAAGCTGACGCATCCCTGGATCACGACCGACTACTCCGAGGCGCTGCTGGAGTTCATCACGCCGCCCAGCAAGGACCCGGCGTTTCCGCTGCAGTTCCTGCGCGACATCCACCGCTTCACGGTGCCGCGGCTGGGCGACGAGACGCTGTGGGCCAGCTCGATGCCCTGTGTGCTGGGGGAAGACAGCGACATTCCGCTGGCGGACTACGGCAGCTCGAACAAGGCCCGCTTCAAGTACGTCTACCGCGAAGGCCTCGGTCTGCGCTACGGCCGCCACATGCAGACGATCGCCGGCGTGCACTACAACTGGTCGCTGCCGGACGCCTTCTGGGAGGCGCTGCACGGCACCTGCAAGAGCCAGGACAGCTTGCAGAACTTCACCAGCACCCGGTACTTCGGGCTGATCCGCAACTTCCTGCGCTACGGCTGGCTCGTGCCCTACCTGTTCGGTGCCTCGCCGGCCATCTGCCAGTCCTTCCTGCGCGGGCGCAAGTCGGACCTGCAGGAACTGGTGCCCGGCACGCTGTATGGCCCCTATGCCACCAGCCTGCGCATGAGCGACCTCGGCTACCAGAACAGCGCCCAGACCAAGCTGCACGTGAGCTTCAACTCGCTGCATGAGTACACCGACGCGCTGGAGGCTGCCATCCGCACGCCGGACCCGTACTACCAGCAGATCGGTGTGCGCGAAGGCGCGCACTGGAAGCAGCTGAACGCCAACCTGCTGCAGATCGAGAACGAGTTCTATGCCGCGATGCGGCCCAAGCGGGTCGGCCGGGACCGCCCGGCCAAGGCGCTGCGGCAGCTCGGTGTCGAGTATGTCGAGATGCGCCTGTTCGACCTCAACCCGATGGTGGACATCGGCATCACGCCGGAGCAGCCGGTGTTCGCCGACGTGCTGCTGCTGATGTGCCTGTTCCGCGACAGCCCGCCGATCAGCGCCCGCGAACAGGGAGAGAACGACGAGAACAAGCGCCGCGTCGTGACCCGCGGCCGCCAGCCGGACCTGCACCTGCTGGTACACAACCGGGAGCAGGGGCTGCGTCCGCTGGCGCATGAGCTGTTCGACGACATGGCGCCGTTCGCCGCCATGCTGGACACCGCCTATGGTGGCACCCGCTACGCCGACACGATGGCCACGCTGCGCGAACGCATCGACCATCCAGAGCTGTGTCCATCGGCCCAGGTGCTGGAGGCCGCCAGGGCGCACAAGGGCTTCTTCCGCTACGCGATGGCGGTGTCGCAGCAGCACCGTGCGGGCCTGCTGGCCCAGCCGCTGCAGGGCGAGTTGCTCGAACGTTTCGAAGTCAGCGCGCGGGACTCGCTGGTGCTGCACCAGCGCATCGAGGCACAGGAGCAGGGCTCCTTCGACGATTATGTGGCGGGGTACTACGCCTGAACTGAACCCGGGAGCGTGGCGCTGACATCTCCGCCCGCCCCGCTTGGCGTCCGCGTCCCGCTGTGGCTGCTGACGCTGCTGTCCTTCTCGGGCACGGTCGGCATGTACATCTTCCTGCCGGCCCTGCCCTATGCTGCACGCGCCCTGTCGGCCAGCGCCAGCGAGGTGCAGCTGACGATCAGCCTTTACCTGATCGGCATGGCAGCGGGGCAGCTGGTCTACGGGCCGCTTTCGGACCGCTTCGGGCGCCGGCCGGTCCTGCTCGGGGGACTGACGCTGTACACGCTGGCCGGCGTGGCCACCGTGCTGGCGCCCGGTGCGGAGCTGCTGAATGCGGCACGCCTGGTGCAGGGTTTTGGCGGCAGCTCAGGCCTGGTGCTGGGGCGGGCGATGGCGCGGGATACCGCCCCTCCCGGTGACGCCGCCCGCCGTCTGGCCCTGCTGAACCTGATGGTCTCCGCCGGCCCCGGCCTGGCGCCGGTCCTCGGCGCGGCGGTGGCCGAGGCCTGGGGCTGGCGCGCCGTGCTGGTGGCACTGGCCCTGCTGGGCAGCGTGAACCTGCTGCTGTGCGGATGGCTGCTTCCGGAAACCCGGCCTCTGGCAGAGGCCGGCAACGCGGACTGGCGGCGCCTGCGCCAGCACTACGGCGCGCTCGCCCGCTCGCGCAGCTTCCTGTGTTATGCGCTGGGCGGCGGGCTGGCCACGACCGCCGTCTACGGCTTGTTCTCGTCCGCCCCCTTCATCTTCGTGCAGCAGTTGCACCGGCCGGTGCACGAGGCCGGGGTTTTTCTGACGCTGCTGGTGTCCGGCCTCTGGTTCGGCAGCGTCATCGCGGTACGCCTGCTGCGCCGCCATGCAGCCCACGACCTGCTGGTCTGGGCCAACCGGGTCGGTCTGGTCATGGCCCTGCTATTCCTCGCGCTGGCCGCGCAGGACCGTCTCGGCCTGGCCAGCGTGGCCGGGCTGATGTTCGTCTACGCGCTCGGGGTCGGGGTGGCCGCGCCCACCGCGCTGGCGCAGGCAGTCAACGTGAACCCGGCGGTGGTGGGCACCGCCTCGGGCATCTACGGCTTCTCGCAGATGGCGGTGGGCGCGCTGTGCAGCGCACTGGTCGGCCTGGGCAGCAACCCGGCGCTTTCGGCGGCCCTTCTGCTGGTGCTGGCCGGGCTGGTGAGCCAGGGGACGTTCCAGGTGGCCGCGCGCGACGCCGCGCCCCCGGCACGGCATTGAGGACTGCCTGTCCGGGGTGCGGCGCCGCGCCGTTCAGCCGCGCCGCGACCGACGCACCCGGGCCCCGATGATCGCCAGGCCCGCCAGCATCAGCGCGTAGGTTTCCGGTTCGGGGACGGGCGCCAGCGACATGGTCAGCAAGGTCGGATCGTGGTCGGACAGCTGGTCACTGAACTCCGCGTTGGCATGCACCACGTCATACACCAGCGACGCGCTGTTCATCAGGTGCGGAGACACCAGCATGTGGTCCAGCGCCTGC
>JAEUOX010000332.1 GCA_016790475.1 Rhodoferax sp.
CGGCCAGCTGCTCGGCGTGGCCGCGCATCTGGAGGGCAAGGGCATCGTCACGCAGGATGCGGGCGGCCTGGCGCAGAAGGGCGGCGCCACCTGGAGCCATGTGCTGATCGCGCCGACGCAGGAGGCCATCCGGACGACCCGCGTGGGCATGGCCGGCGCCGACCTGGTGATCGGCTGCGACCCGATCGTCAGCGCCGGCAAGGAAACGCTGCTGCGCATGCGCGAGGGCCGCACCCATGTCGCGCTGAACTCCAACAGCACGCCGACCGCCGCCTTCGTGCGCAATGCCAACTGGCAGAACCCGGCGCAGGCCTGTGCCGACGCGATCGCCGCGGCGGTCGGGGCGCAAGGCGTGGCCAGCTTCAACGCCGATGCGGCGGCCACCAAGCTGCTGGGGGACAGCATCTACACCAACCCGATGATGCTCGGCTTCGCCTGGCAGAAGGGCTGGATCCCGCTGGAGCGCGCCTCGCTGCTGCGGGCGATCGAGCTCAACGCGGTGGCCGTCGAGCAGAACAAGGCGGCCTTCGAGTGGGGCCGCCGCGCCGCGCACGACTGGGCGTCGGTGGAAAAGCTGCTGACACCGGCCCAGGTGCTGCAGTTCCGCCCGCGCGAGACGGTGGAGGACCTCGTGGCGCGGCGCGTCGAGTTCCTCACCGGTTACCAGGACGCGGCCTATGCGCAGCGTTACCGGGATTTCGTCGAGAAGGTGCGCCAGCGCGAGGCCGCGCTGGGCAAGACGCAGCTGTCGGAGGCGGTCGCACGCTACCTGTTCAAGCTGATGGCCTACAAGGACGAGTACGAGGTGGCGCGGCTGCACACCGACACCCGCTTCCTGGGCCGCATCGATGCGATGTTCGAGGGCGACTTCAAGCTGCACTACCACATGGCGCCGCCGCTGCTGGCCAGGCGCAACGACAAGGGCGAGCTGCAGAAGCAGCGCTTCGGCCCGGCGATGCTGACGGGGTTCCGGGTGCTCGCGCGCCTCAAGGGCCTGCGCGGCACGGCCTGGGATCTGTTCGGGCGCACCGCGGAGCGGCGCGAGGAGCGCGCGCTGATCGGCGAGTACATCGCCTGCATCGAGGAACTGCTGGCCACGCTGGACGCGGACCGGCTGGCCGCGGCGGTCGAGATCGCGCGCATTCCGGAGCAGATCCGGGGCTACGGCCATGTGAAGGCGCGCCACCTGAAGGCGGCCCGCGCCAGCTGGGAGGCCGCGATGGCCCGCTGGCGTGCCGGCCCGCAGGCCGACGCGCCGGCCTCACAACCCCGCAGTGTCGGCCGCGCCTAGCGTGATCGGCTCGCCGTGGGGCGTGCGCGCCGCCGCGGCTTCCCAGGCATGTTCCAGCTGGTGGATCTGGTCCTGGCTGCCGATGCCGGACTGCACCACCAGGTGCTCCAGCGTCTGCAGCCAGTGGTGGTAGTAGGTGCTGCCGTCGTCGGCATCGCCCCGCGCCTGGGCCTCGCGGATCTCCCGGGCCAGCGCCTCGGCCCATTGCGGCCAGGTGAACACGCCGCGCTGGTGCAGCAGCACGGTCAGCGCAAAGGCATGGGCCTGCCAGGGCTGCGCGAAGGCCGGGCCCTGTTGCTCGGGTGGCAGCGGCAAGGCGGCCGAACCCCCTGCGGCGGCGGCCTGCGCGATCTGGGCCAGCGTCAGCTGGTGCGTCATGTCGCCGGCTCCAGGTAGGGCTCCCAGGCATCGACGCTGACCTGCAGCCCGGGCTCGGACTGCGGGCCCCACAGGTCGCGGCCGTCGAACACCACCGTGTAGAGCCAGTGGGCGGTGTCGTCGAAAGGCGGCAGCCGGCCGGTGCTGTGCGTGTCGGCGAACAGGTGGGCGCCATGCACCTGCTGCACGGTCCCGGTGTGGCCGCGCACATAACGCGGCAGCCGGGTATGGCCGCTCGGGTGCATCTGGCGGGCCTGGACGCGGTCGCCCGGTGCGAAGCGTGCCGGGGACCGGGGCTCCCGTTGCGTCGGGGAGCCGCGGGCCAGCGCGGCGGCGACCTCCCCGGCCTGCAGGATCCGGGGCAGCGCCCGGCCCGGGCCGGCGGCGTTGCCGCTGGCGAGCTCGGCTTCGCTGACCAGGCCGCACTCGCGTATCAACACCTCCAGCGCGCGAATCCAGATTTCGTAATAGCTGCTGCCCATGTACACCGCCGGCGGCAGCGACTCGCGCGCCGAGCGGCTCATGTCGATGTTCCACTGCCCGGTGGCCCCCATGGCCAGCGTGAGTGCGAGTGCCCGCTTCTCCCAGGGCGCATGGAACAGCGGCTCGTCGGCCTCCGGCTGCACCGGGCCGTAGCACTGCATGCCGCCCATGTCGTGCAGCCCGTTCATGGCGCCGCACCTGTTGCCGGGGCAGGGGCCGGGGCGGGAAGTGCAAGCCCGGTGCCGATCATCGCGTCGCGCGTGACAAGCCGGGCCAGTGCGGCCGCGTCGAGGTGCTCGGTGCCGGCGGGGCGCATCGGGATCACGACGTAGCGCACCTCCGCGGTGGAGTCCCAGACGCGGATCGTGGTGCCGGCCGGCAGCGTGACGCCGAAATCGCGCAGCACGCCGCGCGGATCCTGCACCGCACGCGAACGGTAGGGCGCACTCTTGTACCAGACCGGCGGCAGGCCGAGGATCGGCCAGGGGTAGCAGCTGCACAGCGTGCAGACGACCATGTGGTGGACCTCCGGCGTGTTCTCGACCGCGACCATGTGCTCGCCCTGGCGCCCGCCGAAGCCCATCGACGCGATGGCGGCGGTGGCGTCGCGCAGCAGCCAGTCCCGGAACGCCGGATCCGTCCAGGCGCGCGCGACGACGGCGGCGCCGTTGTGCGGACCGACCCGGGTCTCGTAGGTCTCGATGATCGCGTCCAGCGCGGCCGGATCGACGTAACCCTTGTGGGTCAGCAGGGTTTCCAGGGCCCGGACCCGGACGTCCATGTCGTCCAGGTGGGAGTGGTCGTCGTGGGTGTGCTCGGACATGGCGGGTGGGACGTGTGCGTTGGTGCCGCTTGGCCTTACGGGGCGGGTGGCGGCAGGCTCGCCGCATACAATGCCGGGTTACCTGCCAACGGGTGGAACACTGTTGCGCGCGGTTTCATTCAACTGCCGAACCTGGAGATTGCCTTGTTTATTTCTTCTGCATTCGCCCAAACCGCACCTGCCGCCGCCGCCGGGGGGGACATGGGCTCCTCGCTGATGAGCATGCTGCCGCTGGTGCTCATGTTCGTTGTGCTTTATTTTGTCATGATTCGTCCGCAGATGAAGAAGCAGAAGGAGCACCGCGCGATGGTGGATGCGCTGGCCAAGGGCGACGAGGTCGTCACGGCCGGCGGCCTGCTGGGCAAGGTGGCCAAGCTGGGCGACAGCAATCTCGGGCTGGAGATCGCCAACGGTGTCGAGGTGCAGATCCAGCGCAGCGCCGTCGTGCAGGTTCTCCCCAAGGGCAGCATCAAGTAAGTCCGGGGCGCCAGGCCCCCAGGAAAGTTCCCCATGAACCGCTACCCGCTCTGGAAATACGCGATCATCCTGTTCGCCGTGCTGGTGGGCATCTTCTACACGCTGCCCAACTTCTTCGGCGAGGCGCCTGCGGTCCAGGTGTCGGCAGCCAAGGCCACCGTCAAGGTCGACACGGCCACGCAGGCCCGCGTCCAGGAGGCCCTCAAGACCGCCGGCATCGAGCCCGATGCCATCGCCTTCGAAGGCAACTCGATCAAGGCCCGCTTCAGCAGCACCGACACGCAGCTCAAGGCCAAGGACGCGATCCAGAAGGCCCTGATCCCGGACCCGGCCGATCCACCCTACATCGTCGCGCTGAACCTGCTGTCGCGTACGCCGCACTGGCTGACGGCGCTGCACGCGGCCCCGATGTACCTGGGCCTGGACCTGCGCGGCGGCGTGCATTTCATGCTGCAGGTCGACATGCAGGCGGCGCTCACGAAGAAGGCGGAGTCCCTGTCCGGTGACCTGCGCACCGTGCTGCGCGAGAAGAACGTGCGCCACGGCGGCATCACGCGGGTCGCGCAGACGGTCGAGATCCGCTTCCGCGACATGGCCACGCTGGAGGCGGCGCGGCGCATCATCACCGACCAGTTCGCCGAACTGCAGACGGTCGACGCGCCGGACGGCGCCGACTTCAAGCTGACCGCCAGCATCAAGCCGCCCTCGGCGCGCACGATCCAGGAGCAGGCGCTCAAGCAGAACATGGTCACGCTGCACAACCGGATCAACGAGCTCGGCGTGGCCGAGCCGGTGATCCAGCAGCAGGGGCTGGACCGGATCGTCGTGCAGTTGCCGGGTGTGCAGGACACCGCCAAGGCCAAGGACATCCTCGGGCGCACCGCCACGCTGGAGGTCCGCCTGGTCGATGAAAGCGCCGAGGCGCGCGCGGCCGAATCTGGCACCGGTGCCGTGCCCTTCGGTTCGGAGCGCTACCTGGAGCGCAACAGCCAGCCGGTCATCGTCAAGAAGCAGGTCATCCTGACCGGCGAGAACCTCACCGATGCGCAGCCCGGCTTCGACAGCCAGACCCAGGAAGCCGCGGTGCACCTGTCGCTGGACGCCAAGGGTTCGCGCATCTTCCGCGACATCACGCGCGAGAACATCGGCAAGCGCATGGCGATCCTGCTGTTCGAGAAGGGCAAGGGCGAGGTCGTCACCGCGCCGGTGATCCGCAGCGAGATCGCCGGCGGACGGGTGCAGATCTCCGGGCGCATGACCACCGTCGAGGCGGCCGACACCGCGCTGCTGCTGCGCGCCGGCTCGCTGGCCGCCCCGATGGAGATCATCGAGGAGCGCACGATCGGCCCGAGCCTGGGCGCGGAGAACATCGCCAAGGGCTTCCACAGCGTGGCCTGGGGCTTCCTGGTCATCGTCGCCTTCATGTGCGTGTACTACTACATGTTCGGTGTCTTCTCCAGCGTCGCGCTGGGGGTCAACCTGCTGCTGCTGGTGGCCGTGCTGTCGATGCTGCAGGCCACGCTGACGCTGCCCGGCATGGCGGCCATGGCGCTGGCGCTGGGCATGGCGATCGACTCCAACGTGCTGATCAACGAGCGCGTGCGCGAGGAACTGCGCAACGGTGCCTCGCCGCAGGCGGCGATCAACGCCGGCTACGAGCGCGCCTGGGGCACCATCCTGGACTCCAACGTCACCACGCTGATCGCCGGCCTGGCGCTGCTGATCTTCGGCTCCGGCCCGGTGCGCGGCTTCGCGGTCGTGCACTGCATCGGCATCCTGACCAGCATGTTCTCGGCGGTGTTCTTCTCGCGCGGCCTGGTCAACTTCTGGTATGGCCGCGTCAAGAAGCTCAAGACCGTGTCCATCGGTACCGTGTGGCGGCCGGAAGGCGGCACCGAAGCGGCCAAGGTCGCGGAAGGAAAATAGCCATGGAGTTCTTCAAGATCCGCCGCGACATCCCGTTCATGCGCCATGCGCTGGTGCTGAACGTGGTCTCCATTGTCACCTTCCTGCTGGCGGTGTTCTTCCTGTTCAGCCGGGGGCTGCACCTGTCGGTCGAGTTCACCGGCGGCACCGTGATGGAGGTCGGGTATTCGCAGCCGGCCGACGTCGCCAAGGTCCGTGGCGTGATTGCCAGCCTGGGCTATACCGACATCCAGGTGCAGAACTTCGGCACCGCCCGGGACGTGATGATCCGTCTCCCGGCCCAGAAGGGTGTCAGTTCGGCACAACAGAGCGAGGCCGCCTTCAGCGCCCTCAAGAAGGCCGACCCGGACGCCACGCTGCGCCGCCAGGAGTTCGTCGGCCCGCAGGTCGGCGACGAGCTGGCCATTGACGGCCTCAAGGCCCTGGCCATGGTGGTCGTGGGCATCGTGATCTACCTGGCGGTGCGCTTCGAGTGGAAGTTCGCCGTCGCCGCGATCCTCGCCAACCTGCACGATGTGGTCATCATCCTCGGGTTTTTCGCGTTCTTCCAGTGGGAATTCTCGTTGCCGGTGCTGGCGGCGGTGCTCGCGGTGCTCGGGTATTCGGTCAACGAATCGGTCGTGATCTTCGACCGGATCCGCGAGAACTTCCGGCGCTACCGCAAAATGAACACCGTCGAGATCATCAACAACGCGATCACCTCGACCATCAGTCGTACTATCATCACCCACGGGTCGACGCAGATCATGGTGCTGTCCATGCTGCTGTTCGGCGGGCCGACGCTTTACTATTTCGCGCTGGCGCTTACCATCGGCATCTGTTTCGGCATTTATTCTTCGGTGTTCGTGGGGGCCGCGATCGCGATGTGGTTGGGCATCAAGCGCGAGGATCTCGTCAAGGCGGCGCCGCAGAAGAACGTGGATCCCAACGATCCCAATGCCGGAGCCACCGTTTGAACCTGTCCTGACACCATGGCCTTGAATCCGACCTCCTCGCAGTCCAGCCGGCTGGCCCAGGAAATACGGGAGCGGTTCGTCGCGGATGCGCGGCGGATGATGGTCGAGATCACCGGTGCCGTGCAGGAGCGCCTGTCCGTGCTGATGGGCGAGGCGGCCTCCTCGCGGGAGATGCAGGCCCGCCGCGATGCCTGGACGTTCTACCAGCGCACCCGCAACGCCTGGCAGGAGGGCACCACCTCCGGCTGGCAGAAGAATCTTTCCCCCACCTCCACCTTCGCGAAGACCGACCTGCAGGTGATGGACATCGACGGCCTGCAGCTGGTGGGCACCGAGGTGGTCGAGAACAAGATCATCTCGTCGCGGCTGGTGCTGCGGGTCATGGACAAGGTCAGCTCCGAGCTGGACGACCTGCGCCTGCGCGTGCGCTTCCTGGAGAACACCGACGAGCTGGACCGCTCCGACATCCTGCGCCCGGAGGTGCTGGTGCTGGTCCTGGTCGAGCAATGGGCGGCCGCCGGCATGCCCTCCGGCAGCTGGCCGCTGGTCAACGACGTCGTGCAGGCGCTGCTGGCCGAGCGCCTGAGGCAGGCCTACCACCGGGCCAACGAATTCCTGATCGAGCGTGGCGTGATGCCGACGATCGACCTCAAGGACCGGGTGCGCCGTGCGTCGGGCAGTGCACCGACGCGCCAGGGCGGCACCCGCGAGCAGCCCTTGCCGCCGGATCCGCAGGATGCCGACTCCGGCCACAGCAGCGGTTACGGCCGTCAGGGTTTTGACCATTCGGGCGGTGCGCGCGGCGGTTTCCAGCCGGCTGGCGGCGCGCGGCCACCGGGCGGCGGCCCGGCCCCCGCACCGCATGCGCAGGGTGGCCAGACGCCGCTGCGCCCGTCCTGGGCGCAGGATCCGTCGGTCGTGTCCGGCTCGCAGGGGCTGGCCTCGCGCCAGGGTGCCACACCGGGGATGCCGCGGCGCTCCGCCGCCGACATGGCCGAAGAGACCCGCATGATGACTTCCGCGACGCCGCTGGCGCGCGCGCGCAGCCGCGCCCAGGGCGTGCTGGGGCAGCTCAAGCGCCTGCTGGTCGGCCGCGTCGGTCCGGAATTCGACGCCACCTCCTACGAGCCGGCTTCCCCGGCGCTGGCCGCGGCGATCGCCGCGCGGGTCGACCATGCGGCGGCCCCTGGCAGCGGCGGAACACTGATCGAGGACTACTCCCCCGCCGGCGTCGCCCGCGTCGCCGGCCAGCTGCGCGAGCAGACGGCGGACCTCAAGAACAAGGCCGAAACCAAGGGTGAGAAGGCCACGATCGAGATCGTCGCGCTGATGTTCCAGGCGATCCTGCAGGAAGAGCGCATCCCGCCGGCGATCCGGGTCTGGTTCGCGCGGCTGCAGATGCCGGTGCTGCGTGTCGCGCTGGCCGAGCCGGACTTCTTCGGCACCGCGAACCACCCCGCCCGGCAGCTGATCGACCGCATGGGCTCCTGTGTGATGGGCTTCGATGCCAGCGGCATCCAGGGCGGCGCGCTCGAGAAGGAAATCAAGCGCGTCGTGCAGGTCATCGAGCAGTACCCCGAGACCGGCAAGCGTGTCTACGAACTCGTCTATGCCGAGTTCCAGAAGTTCCTGCAGAAGTTCCTGGCCGGCAACGGCGCCACCCAGAAGGTCGTCAGCGTGGCGCAGCAGGTCGAGCAGAAGGAAACGCTGACGATCCAGTACACGATCGAGATGCGCAACACGCTCAAGGACGTGCCGGTGCGCGAGGAGATACGCAGCTACCTGTTCAAGGTCTGGGCGGAGGTGCTGGCCGTGGCCGCGATCCGCAAGGGCGCCCAGCATGCCGAGACGCTGGAGCTCAAGAAGACCGCCACCGACCTGGTCTGGGCCGCCAGCGCCAAGCCGAACCGGGCCGACCGTGCGCGCGTGATCCAGGATCTTCCCAAGCTGCTGCAGCGCCTGCGCGGCGGCATGACGCTGCTGGGCATGGCGCCCAGCCAGCAGGACATCCACATCAAGACGGTCAGCGACACGCTGGCCGACGCATTCCTGTCCAAGACCCAGGCCATCCCCGCGGCCCAGATCGACGCGATGGCCAAGCGCCTGGCCAACCTGGAGGACTTCGTCAGCGAAGACGGCATGGGCGACCTGCCGCTGGACGCCGAAAGCATCGAGCTGATGCTGGGCATCGATCCGGCGACAATCGATGTCGTCGCCAACGGCGGCTCCAAGCCGACCAACGCGATGCTGGCCTGGGCGCAGGAGCTCGAGCTGGGCTCCTGGTTCACGCTGGACCACAACGGCCGCGTGACCAAGGTCCAGTTCGCCTGGCGCAGCGAGCGCAAGCAGCTGCACCTGTTCGCGTCCACCGACGGCCACACCTACCTGATCCAGGCCGGGCGCCTGGCGGCCTACCTGCAGGCCGGCCTGCTGCTGCCACAGGAAGAGGAAGCGCTGACGGTGCGTGCCACGCGCGACGCGCTGGCCAAGCTCGAGGCCAATCCGGAACGTCTGCTGGGTTGAGGTGCCGCCGGCCGCCCGCCGGTGGCTGCGGCGCTCAGTGCGCGACGCGCTCCATCGGGTCGTCGCAAAGCTCGTCGAGTACCAGCGCATCCGGTTCCTGGCCGAAGCTCCAGTAGACCATCAGCACGATGATCTTCAGGTCGTCCAGGCCCAGCGTGGCGCTGCCGGAGGCCATGGCGCGCTCGATGACGACCTCCCGCATGTGGGCCGGCAGCACATCGCAGGTTTCCAGGAAGTGCAGGAAACCCAGGCATTCCGGCCCCAGGCGGTTCTGCTCGTCCACCGAATACACCCGCATGCTGCGCTCCGACGGTGCCCAGCCGGGGTCGACGACGACCGGCCGCGGCGCGCCGCTGGCGGGCGACGGGCCACTTCCCTGGGTGGCCACGCTCAGGCCGCTGAGCCAGGTCAGCGCTTCCTGGATCTCGTCCTGCTCGAAGCCGACGGCGCTCAGCTTGCGCCCCAGGTGCTCCCATTGCGGGCAGGCGTCGCCACGCCAGTAGTTTTCGTAGACGAACACCAGGACATCGAACATGGCGCCAATATAGCGCAGATGGCTGCGCAACCGCCCGGGCTGCTCAGGCCTGCGCGATGCGCTGGAACAGGCCGCCCGGCAGCCGCGCCACCTGGCCCTGGAGCTCCAGCGTCATCAGCTGCGCCTGCAGGTGCGCCGTGTCCAGGCCGGTCCGGGCCAGCAAGGCCTCCAGGCTGACCGGATCGAAACCCAGCACCTCCAGCAGGCTGCGGGCGTCCGGGTCTGTATCGGCATCGGGATCGGGTGCCGGCATGGCGCGCGCCGGTGCGCTGCGGGACCAGCCGCCTTCCTCCAGCACGTCCTGCGCCGACTCGACCAGCTTGGCCCCCTGCTTGATCAGCGCATGGCAGCCGCGGGACTGCGTGGCATGGATCGAGCCGGGAATCGCGAACACGTCCTTGCCCTGTTCCACCGTCAGCCGCGCGGTGATCAGCGAGCCGGACTGCAGCGCGGCCTCGACGACCAGCGTCCCCTGCGCGATGCCGGCGATCAGCCGGTTGCGCCGCGGGAAGTTCGCCGCCAGCGCCGGCATGCCGATCGGGTATTCGCTCAGCAGCAGGCCGCGCTGCGCGATGCGCCGTGCCAGGGCCAGATGGGCCTTCGGGTAGACCCGGTCCAGCCCGGTGCCGACCACCGCCACCGTGGCGGCCCGCCCGGCATCGGCCGGGCAGCCGTCCAGCGCGCCGGCATGGGCGGCGCCATCGACGCCCAGCGCCAGGCCGGAGACGACGCACAGCCCGGCCTCGGCCAGCGCCTGTCCGAACTGGCGCGCGTTGATCAGGCCCTGCGGTGTCGGATTGCGGCTGCCGACGATCGCGACGCTGGGCGTGAAGCTGCGTTCAAACCAGCCGGTGACCGCCGGCCCGCTGCCGGCCGGCCCACCGGTCGCGTACAGCAGCAGCGGCGGGTCTTCGGTGGCCAGCAGGCCCGCCGGGTAGCAGGGGTCGCCCAGGCTCAGGATCCGTCGCGGCGCGGCATCGGGCTGCGACTGCGGCTCGGCGAGCCAGGCCAGGGTGGCGTCCACCAGGGCCGCCAGATCCTCCGGAGGCGCCTCCAGCGCTCGGGCTGTGGCGGCCCCGACGAGCTGCTGCAGGGCCTCCGGCGCCTGCCGGAAGATGGCCTCGGCCGACCCGAAGCAGGCCAGCAGCCGGCGTGCGGTCAGGTTGCCGACGCCAGGCGAGCTGGCCAGCCGCAGCCAGGCGGAGAGTTCGTCGCGGTCCATCCGGGCCTGCGGGCGGGGGGCTGGGGCGCCGCCGTGGGTCGGGCGGCGGTGGATCAGCGCGGGTTGATCAGGCGGTCGCCGACCTGCACGCCGTCGACGATGTCGAGCACCAGGGCGTAGGACAGCCGGTCGAAGGTCCGGAAGACCATCAGCAGACCGTTGCGCTCGTCGGGCAGTTTCATCTGCGCCCGGTTCGGGTCGGTCTTGTCGACCAGGCGCTCGCCGAACTTCTGGATCGCCAGCACATGGCCGCGCTCGATGCCGTCCTTGCTGCCCTTGTTGATCGTGACGACCTGGTTCTGCGCGGCGTTGACCACCGCGCTGCCGTAGACGGACACGATGCGGGCGTCCACCGGGCTGCTCGGTGCGCGCGGTGCGTAGCTCAGCAGCTCGCGGGGCGGCTCGGGCAGCAGACGGTCGCCGACACGCATCTCCTCCTTTGCGGCGACGATGTCGATCGTGGCGGGCACGACTTCGGTGGCCTCGGTGCCGTCCTTGTTGCGGGTGCTCAGTGTGGATTCGGAGCGCGCCAGCACCGCCTTGCCGACGTACTGCGCCTCGTAACCCAGCACTTCGCCGCTGCTCGGGTCGCGCAGCGGAACGGCGGTGCGGAAGATGCGGAATTCCTGCTGACGGCCCGGTGCATCGAGCAGCGGGGTGCCGGTCTGGCCGCGTGCATAGGCGCGGTCGCCACGGGTCAGCAGCACGCGGCCGTCCAGTGCGGCGACGATGCGGGGGGCGTTGTCCAGGCCGGCGGCGTCGACGATGACCGGCTCGGCCAGGAAGGGCTCGATCAGGTGGGCCTTGATGGCCGGCAGCGCGCCGCTGTCCATCGGCTCGTAGCGGGTGCGCGGCGACACGCGGATCGTCTCGGTCGGCGGCGCGTCGGCCGGTGTGGCGGCGGTGCGCAGCGTGGCGCGGCCGTCCTTGCGCTCCAGCACCAGCTTCTGGCCCGGGTAGATCCGGTGCGGGTTCTTGATGTCGGTGAGGTTCATGCCCCACAGCTCGGGCCAGCGCCAGGCGCTCTTGAGGAACAGCCCGCTGATGGCCCACAGCGTGTCGCCGGACTTCACGGTGTAGTTGTCCGGGGCATCCGGCGCCAGTTCGGTCAGCGGCACACCGGCCTGTGCGACCTGCTCGGCGGTGGCCTTCTGGCCGGCCGTGACCGGGAAGGACTGGCCCAGCGCCGCCGGCGTGCCGGCCAGACCGGCCAGCAAGGCCAGGGCCACAGTGGTGGTTGCGGACGTTCGAATGCTCATTTCTCGCTGCATGGTGGTCGCCCCTGAAGGCTGCACCGGCCCGCTACCATACGGTCCGGTGGCCGGGATAATCTTGACAAGTCACGCACGATTTTGCGCTCAAGTCCTTGATTGGGCAACGTTTTCCCAGGTCTGGCGCAACTTGCATCCCCAAAAGTGGCGAAAATACCGACATCTTGGTAGAGAAATCATGGCTTTGCGACCGATTCTTTGTTTTCCGGATCCGAAACTGCACAAGGTCGCCCGGCCGGTCCAGCAGGTGGACGAGCGCATCCGCTCGCTGGTGGCGGACATGCTCGAGACGATGTACGCCGCCAAGGGCATCGGCCTGGCGGCCACGCAGATCGACGTCCATGAGCGCGTGATCGTCATCGATGTCTCCGAGGAACGCAACGCGCCGCTGGTGCTGATCAACCCGGTGCTGAGCTGGACCAGCGCCGAGAGACACGTCAACGAGGAAGGCTGCCTGTCGGTTCCGGGCATCTACGACAACGTCGAGCGCTTCGATGCCGTGCAGGTCACCGCGCTGGACCAGGACGGCCAATCCCGCACGATCTCCGCCGACGGCATGCTGGCGGTCTGCATCCAGCACGAGATGGACCATCTGCTGGGCAAGGTGTTCGTCGAATACCTGTCGCCGCTCAAGCGCAACCGGATCAAGACCAAGATGCTCAAGCAGCAGCGCGAGGAGCGCGATTGAGGCTGGTCTTCGCCGGAACCCCGGAATTTGCCCGCGTTGCCCTGCAGCGGCTGTGCGAAGCCGGCCACGAGGTCGTCCTGGTGCTGACGCAGCCGGACCGCCCGGCCGGTCGCGGCATGCAGTTGCAGGCTTCGCCGGTCAAGCAGTGGGCGCTCGCGCACGGCCTCCCGGTCGCGCAGCCGCGGGGTCTGCGGCTGGACGGCCGTTTTGCCGAGGACGCCGCGCAGGCACGCGACGC
>JAEUOX010000336.1 GCA_016790475.1 Rhodoferax sp.
GCTGCTGGCGGCGACCACCTCGGAGGCGCAGCGCCTGGCGCTCGTGGTGCAGGCGATGAGCCGCGATGCCGGCTTCGACGTCAAGATCCAGACGGCGGAGTTCGCGACCTCGCTGAACATGGCCGACAAGGGCGACTTCGATGCCTACATCCTGGCCTGGAGCGGCCGTCCGGATCCGGACGGCAACCTGTACAGCTTCCATGGCTGCAAGCAGCCCCTGAACTACGCCGGCTACTGCTCGCAGGAAACGGACGACCTGCTGAACAAGCAGCGCACGCTGCGCGACGTCGCGGAGCGCAAGAAGGTGCTGGAGCAGGTGGCCGCCCGCGTCATCAAGGAGCGCCCGGTGATCTACCTCTACCATGTGAACTGGCTGTGGGCCTACAACACCAAGCTGGCTGGCGTGCGCAGCGTGCCGGACGGGCTGCTGCGCGTTTCCGGCCTGAAGATGAACTGATACCGGCCTGCCTGACCGGGCCGGGTGCTCCCCCCGCCCGGCGCGCGCACCATGTTCGAGTACTTCCTCCGCCGGCTGCTGACCATCGTTCCGACGCTGGTCTTCGTCTCGATGCTGATCTTCGGCCTGCAGCAACTGCTGCCGGGCGATCCGGCCGTCGTGCTGGCCGGCGAGGAGCGCGACCCGGCGGTGGTCGCCTTCCTGCGCGCCAAGCTGCACCTGGATGAGCCGCTGCCGGTGCGGTATGCCTACTGGATCGGCGGCGTGCTGCAGGGGGACCTGGGCGAGTCGATCCGCAACCAGATGCCGGTGACGGACCTGATCCTGCAGAAGCTGCCGGTCACGCTGCAGCTGGCCGTGATGGCAATGTGCGTGGCGCTGCTGATTGGCATTCCGGCCGGCGTGGTGTCCGCCGTCGGGCGCGGCACCGCCTGGGACTACGCGGCCAACCTGTTCGCGCTGTGGGGCCTGTCCACGCCCAACTTCTGGCTCGGCATCCTGATGATCCTGCTGTTCTCGGTGCAGCTCGGCTGGCTGCCGGCCTCCGGGTACGAGAGCCCCTTCGTCGACCTGCGCGCCAACCTGGAGTCGATGCTGATGCCGGCCTTCGTGCTGGGCAACGCGATTGCCGCGGTGCTGATGCGCCACACGCGCAGCTCCATGCTGCAGGTGCTGGGCGCCGACTATGTGCGCACTGCCCGCGCCAAGGGCCTCAGCGAGCGGGTCGTGGTGCTCAAGCATGCGCTGCGCAATGCGCTCACGCCGATCATCACGCTGGGCGCGCTGGAGCTGGGCACGCTGCTGTCCGGCGCGGTGCTGACGGAGCAGGTGTTCACGATCCCGGGCTTCGGAAAGCTGGTCGTGGATGCGGTATTCAACCGCGACTATGCGGTGGTGCAGGGCGTCGTGATGGTCACGGCCACGACCTACATCGTGCTGAACCTGCTGGCCGACATGGCCTATTTCCTGGTCAATCCGAGGCTGCGCACATGAGGCGGCCGCACTGTCCCCAGGGGGGCACCTGATGGCGGCGACCGCAGCCGCTGCCGACGCCGCACTGGCCCGGGACCCGGCCGAGGCCGGCCCCTGGCTGCGTGCCTGGCGCCGCCTGCGCCGGCGCCGCGGGGCGATGCTGGGTCTCGTGGTCGTGCTGCTGTTTGTCGTGCTGGCGGTGTTCGCGCCGTGGATCGCTCCGCAGGACCCGATCGCCACGAGCTGGGGCGCGATCCGCAAGGCGCCCAGCGCCGAGCACTGGCTGGGCACCGACGAGATCGGTCGCGACGTGCTGTCGCGCGTGATCTGGGGCACGCGGGCCTCGCTGCTGGCCGGCATGGCCAGTGTGTCGATCTCGCTGCTGCTGGGCGTGCCGATCGGTCTGCTGGCCGGATTCCTGGGCGGGGCGGTCGACGGGCTGATCTCGCGCATCACCGACGCCTTCCTGGCCTGCCCGTTCCTGATCCTGGCGATCGCGATGGCCGCCTTCCTCGGCCCGAGCCTGACCAACGCGATGATCGCGATCGGCGTGTCGGCCACGCCGATCTTCGTGCGCCTGACCCGCGCGCAGGTGATCAATGTGCAGGTCGAGGACTATGTCGAGGCCGCCCGGGCCGTCGGCAACCCGCCCTGGCGCATTGCGCTGCGCCACATCCTGCCGAACGTGCTGGCGCCGCTGATCGTGCAGGCCACGCTGGCGATTGCCGCTGCGGTGATCGCCGAGGCCAGCCTGTCCTTCCTGGGCCTGGGGCAGCAGCCGCCGGCGCCGAGCTGGGGCAGCATGCTCAATGTGGCGAAGAACTATGTCGATAACGCACCCTGGATGGCGATCTGGCCCGGCCTGTCGATCTTCCTGCTGGTGTTGTCCTTCAATCTGCTGGGCGACGGGCTGCGCGATGCGCTGGACCCGCGCCAGCGCTGACCCGCCTGTCCTGCCAACTTCCGCGAGCCTGCTTCACCATGAACTTCCAATGGACCAACCCCTATCCGACCGTGCGCAGCCCGGTGATGGCCCGCAACGTCGTCGCCACCTCGCAGCCGCTGGCCGCGCAGGCCGGCCTGCGCATCCTGCAGAAGGGTGGCAATGCGGTTGACGCGGCGATTGCGACCGCCGCCTGCATGACGATCGTCGAGCCGGTCTCCAACGGCCTGGGCAGCGACAACTTCGCGATCCTGTGGGACGGCCAGCAGCTGCACGGCCTGAATTCCTCCGGCGTGGCGCCGGCGGCCTGGAACCCGGATTATTTCGCCAAGCGGCACGGCGGCACGATGCCGATGCGCGGATGGGACACCGTGACCACGCCCGGCGCGGTGGCCGGCTGGGTCGCGCTGTCCGAGCGCTTCGGCAAGCTGCCGTTCGCCGACCTGATGGAGCCGGCGATCGAACTGGCGGAGCGCGGCCATGGTGTCGCCACGATCGTGGCCGACAAGTGGGAGCGGGCGGTTCCGCTGCTGCAGGATCTGCCGGGTTATGCCCAGGCCTTCATGCCGCGTGGCAGGGCGCCGCGGCCGGGCGAGCGCTTCGTGTTTGCCGAGGCCGGCGCGACGCTGCGCAAGATCGCGGAAACCGAGGGGGAGGCCTTCTACCGCGGCGAGATCGCCGAGAAGCTGGTGGCCCATGCGGCGGCCCATGGCGGCAGCATGACGCTGGCCGATCTGGCCGGTTACCGGCCGGAATGGGTCACGCCGATCCAGAAGGATTACGCCGGCTACACGCTGCACGAGATCCCGCCGAACGGCCAGGGCATTGCGGCTCTGATGGCACTGGGCATGCTGGACAAGCTCGACCTGGCCAGCCTGCCGGTCGACAGCCTGGCGTCGCAGCACCTGCAGATCGAAGCGATGAAGCTGGCGTTCGCCGACACCTACCGCTGGGTGGCGGACCGGCGTTTCATGACCGATGTCAAGCCGGAGGACCTGCTGTCCGACGCCTACCTGTCCGAGCGGGTGCGGCTGATCGACCGCGACCGCGCGACACATTTCCAGCACGGCACGCCGCCGCGCGGCGGCACGATCTACCTGACGGCCGCCGACGAGAACGGCATGATGATCAGCCTGATCCAGTCGAACTACATGGGCTTCGGCAGCGGCATCGTCGTGCCCGGCACCGGTGTCAGCCTGCAGAACCGGGGCCACTGCTTCACGCTGGATCCGGCCCACCCGAACGTCGTGGCGGGTGGCAAGCGCCCGTTTCACACGATCATCCCGGGCTTCCTGACCGAAAAGGGCCGCCCCCGGATGAGCTTCGGCGTGATGGGCGGCAACATGCAGCCGCAGGGGCACCTGCAGACGCTCGTCCGGATGCTCACGCACGGCCAGAACCCGCAGGCGGCCTGCGATGCGCCGCGCTGGAAGGTCGGTACCGGCCTGTCGATCGACTGCGAGGCGACGATGGATCCGGCGCTGGTGCAGGGCCTGCGGGACCGCGGCCACCAGATCGAGGCCTACCAGGATTCCTATATGGATTTCGGCGCCGGCCAGTTCATCTGGCGCCTGACGGACGACCTGGAAGACGGCTATGTGGCGGCCAGCGACTCCCGCCGGGACGGCCATGCGGCCTGTTTTTGAGCAAAAAGTAGCGTCAAAGGCCAAAAAAAGGGCTAAATAACCGTCCAGTTCTGCCGTTAACAGGTCACGAGCGGGCCAAAACCCGCAGTGTGAACAAAGGCCTGGACATCATGCAGCTCCCCTCCGTCGACCGTCAACCAGGTGCGCGCCCCGCCGGCGCAGCCCTGGAACCGTCGCCCGGTCATCGGGTGGTGCCGGTGCAGCCGGTCAATCCCCCGGAACACACGCACCAGCCGGGCGTCGTCAACAACATCAGCGAGAACGCGGTCCAGAAGGCCGAACAGGCCCAAAAAGCCAGCGAGGCCGTTTTTCGCAGCGTCCAAGATCCGGTGCAGCGCAGCCCGAATGCCGAGCGCCCGGAAAACGACTGGACGATCAAGCGGCCGCAGCCGCAGAAGGTCGAGGATCCGCCGCCGGAGCCGATCTCCAA
>JAEUOX010000357.1 GCA_016790475.1 Rhodoferax sp.
CTTGTCGAACTCGACACCATCGGCCTTCAGCGCGGCGAACACGTTGCTCGTGACCACGCGGCAGGCCTGCGTGCGGGCCTGCTTGCTGCGGATCTGGTAGGCGGCGCGCAGCGGGCCTTCGGCCAGCGCGGTGACCTTGGCGATGAAGGCTTCGTCCTTGGCCGGAGCGGTCCAGCTCCATTCGGTCTTGCCGGCTTCGCGCACCAGGTCGTTGATGGCGGCGATGGCGATCTTGCCCTGGTCGTGGCCGTAGACCACCGCGCCCAGCATCACCTCTTCGCTCAGCTGGTCGGCTTCCGACTCGACCATCAGCACGGCAGCTTCGGTACCGGCCACCACCAGGTCCATCTTGCTGTCGGCGAGCTGGGTCTTGCCCGGGTTCAGCACGTACTCGCCGTTGATGTAGCCCACGCGCGCCGCGCCCACCGGGCCGTTGAACGGGATGCCGCTGATGGCCAGCGCGGCGCTGGTGCCGATGAGGGCGGCGATGTCGGCCTGCACCTCGGGGTTCAGGCTCATCACGTGCACGACGACCTGCACCTCGTTGAAGAAGCCGTCCGGGAACAGCGGGCGGATCGGGCGGTCGATCAGGCGGCTGGTGAGGGTTTCGTATTCGCTGGGGCGGCCTTCGCGCTTGAAGAAGCTGCCGGGGATCTTGCCGGCCGCATAGGCCTTCTCGAGGTAGTCGACCGTCAGCGGGAAAAAGTCCTGGCCGGCCTTGCCTTCGGTCTTGGCGACGACGGTGGCCAGCACCACGGTGCCGTCCATGTCGAGCATCACCGCTCCGCTGGACTGGCGAGCCACCTCGCCGGTCTCCATCGTGACGGTGTGGGAGCCCCACTGGAAGGTCTTGGATACTTTGTTGAACATGCTCATGGCATTCATCTCCTGGTCAATGTGGGGAGGCGCAGGCCGCCTCCCGAAGCCCGGAGTCCACATGGCAGAACACGATGCCATTCCAGCGATGATCGCCCACCCGGCGCAAACACCCCTGGAATGACACAGCTTCGCTCTACCCCTGCGTTCCCCGATTTGCCGACAAACAACGAGGCGCCTGAGCCAGAAAAACCAACTCAGGCGCCCGATGTCTGGGTGTACTGCCTTACTTGCGCAGATTCAGCTTGGTGATCAGCGCGGTGTAGCGGTCGGCGTCCTTGCCGCGCAGGTAGTCCAGCAGCTTGCGGCGGCGGCTCACCATGCGCAGCAGGCCGCGGCGGCCGTGGTGGTCCTTGGCGTGCGTCTTGAAGTGCGGGGTGAGTTCGTTGATGCGGGCGGTCAGCAGTGCGACTTGCACTTCCGGACTGCCGGTGTCACCGGCCTTGCGCGCGTTGTCCTTGACAACGGTGGCCTTGATGCTGGATGCGATCATGTGATTTCCTGTGGATGGGGCGGGCTGTCAAAGCCAGATGCCCCGGTTGGTCAACTTGCGACAGGCGCTGGAACTGCCCCTGACGTGCGTCGGCAGGATCTGCCAAACCGGCGGATTATAGCCCGGCAATTCAGGACGATCCGCCGCCCGGTTGCTGACGCATCCAGCCCCGCAGGCGGTCCACGCCCTGGACCAGGCGCTGCGGGTCGCGCGACGCAAAGCACCAGCGCAGCCAGCTGCCGGCCTCGCCCCCGGCACCGTCCGTGGCGCCGAACGCAGCGCCCGGAGCCAGCCCGACGCCGGCCTCCCGGACCAGACGCTTGGCGGTGTCCAGCGAATCCGCCGAGCCCGGCAGCCGGAAGAAGGCATACATGCCACCCCGGGCCGGGGCGACGGAAACGCCCGGGATCGCCTGCAGCAGCGGCACCAGCGTGTCGCGGCACTGCCGCATGTGCGCGACCACGCGCGGCGTGACCTCGTCGGCCCGCGCCAGCGCGGCGGCCGCCGCACGCTGCACGAACACCGGCGCGCAGGAGGTGTTGAACTCGATCAGCTTGCCGATCTGGGGTGTCAGCGCCGCAGGCAGCACCATCCAGCCCAGACGCCAGCCGGTCATCAGGAAGCTCTTCGAGAAACTGTGCACCACCACCAGGCGGTCGTCGGCCTGCGCCACGTCCAGGAAGCTCGGCGCGCAGTGGGAGGCGTCATCGAAATACAGGCGCTCGTAGACCTCGTCGGCCAGGATCCAGGTGCCGGTCTGCCGGCAATGCGCCAGGATCGCGGCCTGCTCCGCGCGCGTCAGCGTCCAGCCGGTCGGGTTGTTCGGCGCATTGATGACCAGCAGCCGCGTGGCCGGCGTGATGGCCGCGAGCAGTTCCGCCAGGTCCAGCGTCCAGGCGCCGTCCACCGGCCGCAGCGACACGCAGCGCACGTGTGCGCCGAGGATCGCGGGTTGCGCCGTCAGGTTGGGCCAGACGGGGGTGACGGCGACGACATCGTCGCCCGCATCCACCAGCGCCTGGACCGCCAGCATCAGGCCGCTGACGCCGCCGGAGGTCACGGCAATGCGGTCGGCGCCCAGCGGGCCGTGCAGCGCGGACATGTACTGCGCGATCGCCTCGCGCAGCACCGGCAGGCCCAGGTTGTGCGCATAGAAGGTCTCGCCCTGCTGCAGCGAGGCGATCGCCGCTTCCCGGATGAAGGCCGGCGTGACCTCGTCGCTCTCGCCGAACCAGAAGGCCAGCACGTCGCTGCGGCCCATGCCGGCATTGGCGACTTCGCGGATCCGCGATTCCTGGAGGTTCTTGATGGTGGTGCGCATGGGAAGCAAGGATGGATCCGGGTAGGGGGTGGGTCAGGGCCGCTGCATGCGGCAGGTGGTGGGCATCTCCGCGGCCTGCGCGGTGATCGACTTGACGACGCGAAAGCCGTAGCCGGAGCCTTCGACGTCAAATTTGACGCCGGGCGTGCCGGCCCGATCCATCACGCCGACCACCAGCATCTGCTGGAACTGGTGGTCCGACGCCCGCATCCGGCCGCTCTGGCCCTGGAAGTTCACCGTTGCGCCTTCGAGCTGCAGGGCCACCGACAGCGCGTCCGGGTTGCCGGCCCGCGCGACCGCCGCCCGGTCGACCGCCTGGGCCAGGGCCTCGATCATCAGTTGCATGCGCATGTGCACATAGTCGTCCGCCGGCCGCGGAAAGCGCGCACGGAACGCCTGGTAGAAGGCCTCGCTGGCCGGGGTTTGCAGGTTCGGCAGCCAGTCGGCCACCGCCACCACCTTGCCGATGCCCGCATCGCCGATCGCGGCCGGTGCGCCCAGCGCATTGCCATAGAAGGTGTAGAACTTGCCGTCGAAGCCGGCCTCCCGGGCCGCCTTGACGAGCAGCGTGAGATCGTTGCCCCAGTTGCCGGTGATGACCGCCTGCGCGCCGCTGGCCCGGATCTTCGTCGCATAGGGCAGGAAGTCCTTCACGCGGGCCATCGGGTGCAACTCGTCGCCGACGATCTGCACATCCGGCCGCTGCAGGCCCAGCTGCCGCCGGGCCTCACGCAGCACCGCCTGGCCGAAGCTGTAGTCCTGCCCGATCAGGTACACCGAGCGCAGCGCACGGTCGTCACGCACCAGGTCCATCAGCGCGGCGACCCGCATGTCCGCATGGGCATCGAAACGGAAATGCCAGAAGCTGCACTTCTCGTTCGTCAGCACCGGATCGACGGCGGAATAGTTCAGGAACAGCACCCGGCGCGCAGGGTCCCGCTCGTTGTGCTTGTTGATCGCATCCAGCAGCGCGGCCGCGTTGGCGGAGGAGTTGCCCTGCACGACGAATTGCGCGCCATCGTCGATCGCTGCGCGGAGCGCGGCCAGTGCGTCCTCGTTCTGTCCCTTGCTGTCGTAGCGATCCAGGCGATAGAGCCGGCCGTGGGCCGCAGTGCCGGGCGCGCGGACGCCGCCGCGCTCATTGACACGCTCGACCGCCCACAGCAGGTTGCGGTAGACCGCCTCGCCGGTGTTGGCGAAGGGGCCGCTCAGGCCCTCGATCATCGCGATGCGCACCGGCGGCAAGGCCTGCTGCGCCCAGGCGGGAGCCACCGCAAATGCCAGCAGGCAGAGGATTTTCAAGGCCCTGCGGCGAAGAATATTCATGGGGAAGGAGTCCTTGAAACAGGCGGATTCACGCGCAGTTACGCTGCATGCGGCAATCAAGGTCGAGCGCCGCGCAGTGTACAAGGAGTTCCACCATGTTTTTCGCCGCCACCTCCCCCGCGTTCCGCAGCCGCTCGGCCTACGCCCACCCCACCCGGGCCCTGGAGCAGTTCCTGGCCCGGACCGCCGCCGCCCCGCGTGCGCAGACTTGGCGCGTGGAGCAGGACGCCACTTCCTACACGCTGGCGCTGGACGTCCCCGGCATCGCCCGCGAGCAGCTGACGATCGGCATCGAGGGCAATGTCGTGCGCATCGATTCGAAGGCGGACGCGCCGCGCAGCTACCACGCCGCTTACGAGCTGCCGACCGATCTGGATGTGGCCAGCAGCCAGGCCCGGCTGGAGCACGGCGTGCTGACACTCAAGCTCGCCAAGCTGGTGCCGGCCAGCAAGGTGACCGAGCTCGTCATCAACTGAGCGGCCAGCGCGGCTTGACGTCGAAGGCGTAGTGCCGCTGCGGCAGCGACGGGTTGCCCTGCAGGCGCATGGCCGCTGCCAATGCGATCATCGCGCCGTTGTCGGTACACAGGTGCAGCTCCGGGTAGTGCACGCGCACGCCGCGCTTCGCGCAGGCCTGGTCCAAGCCTGCACGCAGTGAGCGGTTGGCGCCGACACCACCGGCCACGACCAGCCGTTGCAGGCCGCTGCGCATGACGGCCGCCAGCGCCTTGCGCACCAGCACTTCGACGATCGCGGCCTCGGTCGAGGCCGCCAGATCCGCCTGGCGTTGCACCGGCAGTTCGCTGAACTGTGTCAGACCTGCCTCCTGCAGCAGCTTGCGCGACTGCACCAGCACCGCCGTCTTCAGGCCGGCGAAAGAGAAGTCCAGATCGCCGCTGTGCAGCAGCGGCCGGGGCAGCTTGTAGGCCTTCGGGTCGCCGGCTTGCGCCAGGCGGGCCAGCGCCGGCCCGCCGGGGTAGGGCAGGCCCATCAGCTTGGCGGACTTGTCAAACGCTTCGCCAGCGGCGTCGTCGATCGTCTCGCCCAGCAGCGTGTAGCGCCCGACCCCATCGACCTGCATCAGTTGCGTGTGGCCGCCGGACACCAGCAGCGCCACGAACGGAAATTCCGGCGGGTCGGCACTCAGGAAAGGCGACAGCAGATGGCCTTCCAGATGGTGCACGCCGATCACCGGCCGGTCCAGCGCCGCGCCCAGCGCGCAGGCCACGCCGGCACCGACCAGCAGTGCGCCTGCGAGGCCCGGACCCCGGGTGTAGGCCACCACGTCGAGTTCGTCGAGGGCCTTGCCGGCCTCGTCAAGCACGTGGCGCGCAAGCGGCAGCACCCGGCGGATATGGTCGCGGCTGGCGAGCTCCGGCACCACGCCGCCGTAGGCCTGGTGCATCTCGGTCTGGCTGTGCAGGGCATGCGAAAGCAGGCGGGGTACGCCCGCGTCACCGTGCTCCACCAGGGCCACGCCGGTTTCATCGCAGGAGGATTCGACGCCCAGCACCAGCCGCAGGGCAGAGTTGTTTGGCATCGCCGGGGAGTTTATGCGATGGGTCCGGTCGGACCTGGCGGGCTGCCGGATCGCCAGCTCGCTTTAGCGGCATAAGCTCATAGCCCGCTGGAATCAGGCATCGATCAGAATCCGGCCATGGCAATTGCGCACTACATCAAGGAGATCGGCCGGGGCCGGGACGGTGCCCGGGCGCTTTCCCGCGCGCAGGCGACCGACCTGTTCGGGCAACTGCTCGATGGCGCGGTCACCGACCTGGAGGTCGGTGCCTTCTGTCTCGCGATGCGGATCAAGGGCGAGACGCCGGAAGAGATGGCCGGGTTCCTGGACGCCACCGCGGCCCGGCTGCAGCACCTGCCCGCCAGCCCGCGTGCCACCGTCGTGCTGCCCAGCTACAACGGCGCGCGCAAGCTGCCGGTGCTGACGCCGCTGCTGGCCATGCTGCTGGCACGCGACGGGCACCCGGTGCTGATCCACGGCGCCGCGACCGAATCGACCCGGGTCTACACCGCCAGGGTGCTGGCCGAACTGGGGATCCTGCCGAGCGACGCGACCGCTGCGGTCGCCGCCGGCAGTGTCCGGTTCGTGCCCACCGCCGCGCTGTGCGGCGGCCTGCAACGTCTGCTGGACGTTCGCCGGGTCGTCGGCCTGCGCAATCCGGCCCACAGCCTCGTGAAGCTGATGCGGCCCTGCGAGGGTCGCTGCCTGATCGTGACCAGCTACACCCACCCGGAGTACGCGCAATCCATGGCTGCGACGCTCGCCCTCGTCGGCAGCGACGCCCTGCTGCTGCGCGGCACCGAAGGCGAACCGGTAGCCGACGCGCGCCGGACGCCCCGCATGGAGGGCTTCCGGGCCGGCCAACGGGTGCTGGTCGAGGAAGGCCAGCCAGGCGCGCTCGTCGCGCTGCCGGAATTGCCGGCCGGTACCGACCCGGTCGCGACCGGCCGCTATATCCAGGCCGTGCTGGCTGGCGACATGGCGCTTCCGGGCCCGATCGCGCGGCAGGTGGCGCTGATCACGCATTTGCTGGAGGCCACGCCATGACCGGCAACGTGCTCCTGGTCGGCGCCGGCCCGGGCGACCCGGAGCTGCTGACACTCAAGGCGGTGCGCGCGATCCAGCAGGCCACGGTGCTGCTGGTTGACGATCTGGTCGGCGATGAGGTCATCGCACTGGCAGACCCGGCAGCGCGCGTCGTCTACGTGGGGAAGCGGGGAGGCTGCCTGTCGACACCGCAGTCCTTCATCCTGCGCCTGATGGTGGCCGAGGCGCGCAACGGCGAACGGGTCGTCCGGCTCAAGGGCGGGGATCCGTTCATCTTCGGCCGCGGCGGCGAGGAGCTTGACCACCTGCGCACCCATGGCATCGACGCCAGCGTGGTGAACGGCATCACGGCCGGGCTGGCCGCGGCCAACGCGCTGGGGGTGGCACTGACGCATCGCGACCATGCCCAGGGCGTCGTGCTGGTGACCGGCCATGCCCGCACCGGTGGCGAGGCCACGGACTGGCGCGCGCTCGCGGCGACGGCGCGCCAGGCCCGCCTGACGCTGGTGATCTACATGGGCATCTCCGGTGTCGCGGAGCTGCAGTCCGAACTGCTGACCGGCCTGCCGGGCGACACGCCGGTCGCGCTGGTGCAGGATGCCTCGCTGCCCTCGCAGCGCTGCGTCACGACCCGGCTGGCCAACCTGGCGGCCACCGTACAGGCGCAGCACATCGGCAGCCCGGCCGTCATCATCGTCGGGGAGGTGGCGCATGCGGCCAGCCTGCCAGAGGCCCTGCCGTCCTGGACGGCCGCGGCCCGGGCCCAAGGCTGACCCGGCCGCCGGCCCGCGCAGCGGGAGTTTCCCGGCGGTGCACGGCCTACACTGCAGGGCATGGAGCGTTTCGATGCCGTGATCATCGGCGCCGGCGCAGCCGGCCTGTTCTGCGCCGGCATCGCCGGGCAGGCCGGGCTGCGCGTGCTGCTGGTGGACCACGGCACGAAACTCGCCGAGAAGATCCGCATCTCCGGCGGCGGGCGCTGCAACTTCACGAACCTGCACACCAGCGCGTCCCAGTTCCTGGGCGACAACCCGCAGTTCTGCCGCTCGGCGCTGTCCCGGTACACGCCGGCTGACTTCATCGCGCTGCTGCGGCGCCACGGCGTGCCGTTCCATGAGAAGCACAAGGGCCAGCTGTTCTGCGACCGCTCGGCGCAGGACGTGATCGACCTGTTGCGCGCCGAGTGCGTGGCCGGCGGCGTGACGCTGCGGCAGGGCTGCGCCGTCCATGCGCTGCGCACGGTGACGCAGGAAGATGCCCGCTATGCCGTGGACACCGCGCAAGGGACGGTGCACTGCAACGCGGTGGTCGTGGCCACCGGGGGCCTGTCGATCCCCAAGATCGGCGCCACCGACTTCGGCTACCGGATCGCGCGGCAGTTCGGCCTGGCGGTCGTGGAGCCGCGGCCGGCGCTGGTCCCGCTGGTGTTCGAGCCCGGCGCCTGGGCGCCCTGGGCGGGGCTGGCCGGCCTCGCGTTGCCGGTGCGCGTGGACACCGGCGCCGGGCGCAAGCGCATGGAATTCCTGGAGGACCTGCTGTTCACGCACCGCGGACTCAGCGGCCCCGCCGCATTGCAGATATCGAGCTATTGGCAGCCGGGGCAGGCCGTGCAGCTCGACCTGGTGCCCGACGGCGGCCTGCTCGGCACACTGCAGCACGCCAAGGCGAGCTCCCGCAGGCTGCTGGTCAACGAACTGGCGCAGCAGGTGCCGGCGCGGCTCGCCGATGCCTGGCTGGCCCGGGAAGACCCCTTGCGCGCGGCCTGGCAGCGGCCGATCCGGGACGTGCCGGACAAGGCACTCGCCGCGCTGGCCGCACAGTTGGAGCGCTGGGTCCTGATCCCGAGCGGCACCGAGGGGTATGCCAAGGCGGAGGTCACGGCGGGCGGCGTCGACACGCGCGGCCTGTCCAGCCAGACGATGGAGTCCCGGCAGCCGGGCCTCTATTTCATTGGGGAAGTGGTGGATGTCACCGGCTGGCTGGGCGGCTACAACTTCCAGTGGGCCTGGGCCAGCGGGCATGCCTGCGCACGGGCCCTGGCGGCCCGGGTGCAGGGCGGGCCTTGAGCGGCTTTCCGATCGCACTATAATCCCGGGCTTTGCTGGCGAAACCCGCTGCCACATCCAATTTTGCGGGGTACGACATCGTTCTTCAGCCCGGGTGCCCGATCTCGCCTTGGCGCATTTTCAGAAACATCGAGCCAATGACCACCATCCGTGTAAAAGAAAACGAACCCTTCGACGTGGCGCTGCGCCGTTTCAAGCGCACCATCGAGAAGCTGGGCCTGCTGACCGATCTGCGTGCCCGCGAGTTCTACGAGAAGCCCACCGCCGAGCGCAAGCGCAAGAAGGCCGCCGCGGTGAAGCGCAACTACAAGCGCATCCGCTCGATGCAGCTTCCCAAGAAGCTGTACTGACGGCACTGGCCGGGCAAGCCCCCGGCCTTCCCTCCCCTCCCAACCCGCCCCCGGCACGCCGCGAGCGGGTTTTGCATTTCCGACCAGGAGAACACGATGGCGCTGAAGGACCAGATCACCGAAGACATGAAAACCGCGATGCGCGCGAAGGACAGCGCACGCCTCGGAACGATCCGCCTGCTGCTGTCGGCCTGCAAGCAGAAGGAAGTGGACGAGCGCGTCACGCTGGACGACGCCGCGGTGCTCGCGATCATCGAGAAGCTGGTCAAGCAGCGCAAGGATTCGATCGCCGCCTTCACGACCGCGCAGCGCCAGGACCTGGTTGACAAGGAAGGCGCCGAACTGGCGGTGCTGGAGGGCTACCTGCCGCAGCGCCTCGGCGCGGAACAGGTGCAGGCGGAGATCCGGGCGATCGTCGACAGCCTGGCCACCGAACTGGGCCGCAAGCCGGCTGCGAGCGACATGGGCCGGGTCATGGGCCTGGCGAAGACGCGGCTGGCGGGCCAGGCCGACATGGGCCAGGTGTCTGCAGCGGTCAAGGCCGCGCTGGCCGGCTGACGCGGCGGGCCGCCTACTGCACGCGCACCGTCTGGCTGGCCGTCTCGGCGAGCGTCCGGGGCGGGTTCGCGTTGTCGATCAGATCCAGCTTCAGCAGATACTCGCCCGGCGGCGGTGAGAGCCAGACCTCGGTCTGGCCGTTGAAGAACTCCATGACCGCCTCCGGCCCCTTGCCCTGGGGCACGACCGTCAGCCGGAAATGGCCGGTCTCCTTCTGCTTCTGGGCCAGATGGCCGACGTTCAGGCCGGAGGCATGGAACTGCACCCGCATCGGTGTCTTGACGGCATCACCGGCCACCATCAGCTCGATCCCCTTCTTCACCAGCGTGGCCGGATCGGTCGGGTTCTTCTTGACCACCGTGATCGACACCGGCTTGCTGTAGACGAAGTGCGGCAAGTGCTTGTCATCCGCCAGCAGCAGGCGCAGCGTGTAGTTGCCGGGCGCCAGGTTGATCACGGTCTCCATCTGGCCCTTGCCGAAATGGATGTACTGGTCATTGAAGGGCAGCGGCTTCTTGAAATCCAGCGGCAGTTCCCGGTTCACCAGCAGGTGGTGGTGCCCGGACTTTCCGCCGGTGGGCGCCGCGATCGGCGCCAGGCCCCAGCCGCCGGAAAGCCCGAACTTCACGACAAAGGGCGTCTCGATCTTGTCGTTGTTGCGCAGGTTGACGAAGTAGGCCTCCGCCGCACCCTGGGGTGGCGGCACCTGCCAGGCATGCAGCGGCTGCGGCGACGGGGCGATCAGCTTGGGCGCCTCCTGCGCCAGACACACGGCCCCACCCAGGGCCAAGGCCAGCCCGACGGCAGCGAGGGCCCCGCGCCGGGACATCGGGTTCCGCGCGGTGTGGACAGCATCACATTCCAAGGCTTCTCTCCGGGTGCTCCGCCTGAGGCGGTATTCTGGACTCCCCTGGTTCGCTGCAGCCGGCGGCCGCGGCTTCTCAGTTGCCGGCGACCTTCATCTTACCGATCAAAACCGAGCCGGTGGTCTTCGCACCGTAGTTGTATGTGTCGGCGCCCACGGCCTGGATGTCCTTGAGCATGGTCTTCATGTTGCCGGCGATCGTGATCTCATGCACCGGGTAGGCGATGCGCCCGTTCTCGACCCAGAAGCCGCTGGCGCCCCGGGAGTAGTCGCCGGTGACGTAGTTGACGCCCTGCCCCATCAGCTCCGTGACGAGCAGGCCGCGGCCCAGTTGGCGGATCATCGCGTCGAGGTCATCGCCCGGCTGCGTCAAGCGCGAGCGCAGCACCAGGTTGTGGGAGCCGCCGGCATTGCCGGTCGTGCGCATGCCCAGCTTGCGCGCGGTGTAGCTGCTCAGGAAGTAGCCCTTGACGCGCCCGGCCTCGACCACCTGGCGTGGCGCCACGCGCACGCCTTCGTCGTCGAACGGTGAGCTGCCCTTGCCACGCCGCAGAAAGGGATCCTCGGAGATGTCAATGTGCTCCGGCAGGACCCGCTTGCCCAGCGAGTTCAGCAGGAAGGAACTCTGACGGTACAGCGCGCCGCCACTGAGCGCCTGCACCAGCGACCCGAGCAGGCCGGCCGCCAGCGGGGACTCGAACAGCACCGGGCACTGGCGGGTCGAGATCTTGCGGGCCCCCAGGCGGCTGAGCGCGCGCTCGGCCGCATACCGGCCGACGCGCTGCGGACTGGCCAGATCGGTGGCGCTGAGCTGCGAGCTGTACCAGGCATCGCGCTGCATCGCGTCGCCGGAGCCGGCGATCGGTGACACCGACAGCGAATGCCGCGAGCTCGCATAACCACCACGGAAGCCGTGGGTGTGCGCGCTGAAGAAATGCGACTGCTGGGCCGACACCGCAGCGCCTTCGCTGTTGCGGATGCGCGGATCGGTCGCAAACGCGGCCTCCTCGCAGCGCAGCGCCAGTTCGGCGGCCTGCTCGCTGGTGACCGACCAGGGGTGGAACAGGTCCAGATCCATCGCGCGCGCGGCCGGCTCGGCGATGTCCGCCGCATCCGGCAGGCCGGCCATCGGATCCTCCGCAGTGAAACGCGCGATGTCGTAGGCCGCCTGCACGGTCTGCGCGACGGCGGCCGGGGAGAAATCGGAGGTGCTGGCGTTGCCGCGGCGCTGCCCGACATACACCGTCACCGACAGGCCCTTGTCGCGGTTGCGCTCGACGTTCTCGAGTTCGCCCTTGCGCACCGAGACACTCAGGCCGCAACCCTCGGAAGCCTCTGCAGCGGCATCGGTGGCCCCCCGCTTGCGGGCGTGCTCCAGGGCCATGTCGACGAGTTCTTCGAAAAAGGGACGGCTGTAGCTGAAGCCCTGTTCGGCGCGGGAGGAAGTGGATTTCATCGTGGTTCGCAAAGGTCGGCGGCTATGATACTTGCCGGCATGGCACGCAAACTCAAAAAAGGCTATTTCGTCTCCGGGCAGTTCGTCGCAGAAGGCAGCGAACTCGACCTGGAGCTCAAGCGCGAGCTCAAGGGCGGCGATGCCCCGAGCCGGACGGAGCTCAAGCGCGAGAGCACCGGCCTGCAGGAACTGGGCACCGAACTGCTGGGCCTGGGCCCGGACATCGCAGAACGCCTGGGCTTGCCCGACAAGCTGCGCGAGGCCCTGGCCGATGCCCGACGCATCACGAACTTCGAGGGCAAGCGCCGCCAGATGCAGTACATCGGCAAGCTGATGCGCCAGCTCGACGCGCCCGAGGTCGAGCGCATCCGCAGCGCGCTCGCCGACCAGCGGCGCGGCCCGGCCAGCGAAACGCTGGCCCTGCACCAGACTGAACAATGGCGCGAACGCCTGATCGCCGACGACGCCGCCTTCACCGACTGGATCGCGCAGTATCCGGCCACGGACACGCAACAGCTGCGCGCGCTGATCCGCCAGTCGCGCAAGGATGCCGTGCCGCCCAAGGCCGGCGAGACGCCGCGCCATGGCAAGGCCTACCGGGAGCTGTTCCAGCTGGTGCGGGAACAGATGACCGCGATCCCCGACAACGACGACCCCTTGCGCAACGATGTCCGCTCTTCCTCCCTCACCTGAACCGGTCCGCATCGGCATCGTCTCGGTCAGCGACCGCGCGTCCACCGGCGTCTACGAAGACAAGGGCCTGCCGGCGCTGAAGGACTGGCTGACCCGCGCACTGCACAACCCGCTGCAGTTCGAGGCCCGGCTGATCCCGGACGAGCAGGAGCGCATCAGCGCCACGCTGATCGAACTGGTCGAGGTCGGCTGTTCGCTGGTGTTGACGACCGGTGGCACCGGCCCGGCGCTGCGCGACGTCACCCCCGAGGCGACGCTGGCCGTGGCCCACAAGGAGATGCCCGGCTTCGGCGAGCAGATGCGCCAGATCAGCCTGCGCTTCGTGCCCACCGCGATCCTGTCCCGGCAGGTGGCCGTGGTGCGCGACCGCAGCCTGATCATCAACCTGCCGGGCCAGCCGCGTGCGATCGCCGAAACGCTCGAAGGCCTGCGCGATGCCGAAGGCAAGCCGATCGTCCCGGGCATCTTCGCGGCGGTCCCCTATTGCATCGACCTGATCGGCGGGCCCTACCTGGAAACCGTGGATGCGGTGTGCCAGGCGTTCCGTCCGGCATCGGCGCGGCGGCCCCCGCGGACGGTGTGAGCAGCGGGGCGCTCAGCGCCCAACGAGCTGCGTGAGGCGCGCGGCCTCGAAGCTTTCGTCCCGCGCCGCATCGGCCGGCACACAGCTCCCGGCCTGGGCGCTTCGCTCTTCCGACAGCGTGGCGATGGCCTGCCACAGCAGCGCGATCTGGTGCTCCTGCGAGGACGCGTTGTCGATCAGGCCCCGCATCGCCAGGCTCAGCGGGTCGTCGTTCTGCGTGACACCGTAGGCCGAGAAGCCCATCTTCGATGCCGCCGCCTCGCGCCGGGCGTCGCCATCGGCCTCGATGATGCGCGCCGGATTGCCGACCGCAGTGGCACCCGCAGGCACCGGCTTGGTCACGACCGCGTTGGAGCCGACCTTCGCACCGTCGCCCACCGTGAAGCCACCGAGCACCTTGGCGCCCGCCCCCACGACCACATCGCGGCCCAGCGTCGGGTGGCGCTTCGTGCCCTTGTACAGCGAGGTGCCGCCCAGCGTCACGCCCTGGTAGATCGTGCAGCCGTCGCCGATCTCGGCGGTTTCACCGACGACCACGCCCATGGCATGGTCAAAGAACACGCGCTCGCCGATCTTGGCGCCCGGATGGATCTCGATGCCGGTCAGCCAGCGGCCCACATGGGACACGAAACGCCCCATCCACTTGAAGCCGTGGTTCCAGAACCAGTGGGCGCGCCGGTGCAGCACCAGCGCGTGCAGACCCGGGTAACAGGTCAGCACCTCCCAGGTGCTGCGGGCAGCCGGGTCGCGGTCAAGGATGCACTGGATGTCGGAGCGCAGGCGCGAAAACATGGGCGGAGTTTAGTCCTTTGCCCGTCCGGCTGCCTGCAGCATCGCCTTGGCAACACCGCGCAGGACATGGACTTCCTCCTGGGTGACCGCCGCGCGGTTGAAGAACTGGTTCAGCCGCGGCATCAGCTTCTTCGGCGCCTCCGGATCCAGGTAGCCCACCGCCACCAGGGCCTCTTCCCAATGGGCCAGCAGACCCGCGACCTGCCGGGCGTCGGCGGCCTCTGCCGGCACCACCGCCGGCTGCACGTCGAATCCGCCGAGGGCCTGGCGCCAGTCGTAGGCAATGACCTGCAGCGCGGAGGCCAGGTTCAGCGAGCCGAAGTGCGGGTTCGTCGGAATGCTCAGCACCACATGGCAGCGATAGACGTCCTCGTTGCGCATGCCGAAGCGCTCCGAGCCGAACAGAAAGGCCACGCCGGCCGGCCGGATCGGGCCCTGGGCCCAGTCCGCGAAACAGGCCCGGGGGCTCAGCGTCGGCGGGCCGAAGTCGCGCGGCACCATCGCGGTCGCGCACAGCGTGTCGATGCCGTCCAGCGCCTCGTCCAGCGTGTCGACGATGCGCGCGCGCTGCAGCACGTCGAGTGCACCACTGGCCCGCTGGATCGTCTCCTCCCGCCGCAACACATTGGCCCAGCGCGGCGCAACCAGCACCAGATCGTCGAAGCCCATGACCTTCATCGCGCGGGCGGCGGCGCCGACATTGCCGGCGTGGCTGGTCTGGATCAGGATGAACCGGGTTTTCATGCCGCGATTGTCTCCGCGCCATCGGTGCGCCGGCCTGGCGGGCCTTTCGTGGGAAAATGCGTCGGTCGGGCCCTTGATCGTGGGGGCTCCCCACTGTTCCGGTCCCGCACAATCCATGGCGTCTCCCAATCTTCACCCGATGATCAACGTGGCCATCAAGGCCGCCCGCACCGCCGGTGCGATCATCAACCGCGCGGCCCTCGACGTCGAGGCCGTGCGCGTGTCCCAGAAACAGGTCAACGATTTCGTCACCGAGGTCGACCGCGCCAGCGAGCACGCCATCATCGACACGCTGCTCAATGCCTACCCGGGCCATGGCATCCATGCCGAGGAATCCGGGCGCGAACACGGCGCCCGGGACTCGGAGTACGTCTGGATCATCGATCCGCTGGACGGCACGACGAACTTCATCCACGGCTTCCCGGTCTACTGCGTCAGCATCGCGCTCGCGGTACGGGGCAAGATCGAGCAGGCCGTCATCTACGATCCGGGCCGCAACGACCTGTTCACCGCGACCCGCGGGCGCGGCGCCTACCTGAACGACCGCCGTCTGCGCGTCTCCAAGCGCACCCGGCTCACCGACTGCCTGATCTCGACCGGCTTCCCGTTCCGCCCCGGCGACAACTTCCCGAACTACCTGGCGATGCTGGGCGAGCTGATGCCGCGCTGCGCCGGCCTGCGCCGCCCCGGCTCCGCGGCCCTCGACCTGGCCTATGTGGCGGCCGGCTATACCGACGGCTTCTTCGAGACCGGGCTGCAGCCCTGGGACGTCGCAGCCGGTTCGCTGCTGGTCACCGAGGCCGGCGGACTGGTGGGCAACCTGACCGGCGAGGCGGACTTCCTGGACCACAAGGAATGCCTGGCCGGCAATCCGCGCGTCTACGGCCAGCTGGTGGGCCTGCTGGGCAAGTACAGCAAGTTCGCACCCGCCGGGCAGAAGGCCCAGGTCGCGCAGAAGGCTGCAGCGATCGCAGCCGCGCAGCCGGCGGAGTCCGAAGCGCCTGGCGAGGCTGGCTGACGGCTTGGCACGGGCGCCAGTGCGCGCTCAAATCCGGGCGTCGTCCCTCGGCTGCGTGTAGTAGGCGGTGTTGCTGCCGGTCGCCTGCTGGATGCGCGCCAGTTCGGCCTTCGCCACCACGCCGAGATGCACCTCGTCCGGGCCGTCCACGAAGCGCAGCGCACGGCCCCAGCTCCACAGGAACGCCAGCGGCGTGTCGGATGTCAGCCCCATCGCGCCGAACACCTGCATCGCCCGATCCAGCACCCGCGTCTGCAGCCGCCCAGCCAGCACCTTGATCGCCGATACGTCGACGCGGGCAGCGCGGTTGCCCTCCCGGTCGATGCGGTCGGCGGCGCGCAGCACCAGCAGCCGGGCCTGGTCGATCTCGATGCGGGACTCGGCGATCCAGTCGCGGATGTTGGCCTGGTCCGCCAGGCGCTTGCCGAAGGCCCGCCGCTCCAGCGCCCGCTCGCCCATCAGGTCCAGCGCCAGCTCGCACTGGCCGATCGTGCGCATGCAGTGGTGGATGCGCCCCGGCCCCAGCCGGGCCTGCGCCAGCGCGAAGCCGGCACCGGCCTCGCCCAGCAGCGCCTCCGGGCCGACATGCACATCGCGGAACAGCACCTCGCAGTGGCCGTCCACCGCCAGGTGGTTCATGATCGGGATGTTGCGCAGGATGCGCACGCCCGGCGTGTCCAGCGGCACGATCACCATCGAGTGGCGCTGGTGCGCGGCACGCTCCTGCCCGTCGTCATGCACACCCATCACGATCGCGAAGCGGCAGTGCGGGTGGATCGCGCCGGTCGTGAACCACTTCCGGCCATTGACCACATAGCCCGCGCCGGAAGGCCGGATCGTCGTCTGGATGTTCGTCGCATCGCTGGACGCGACATCCGGCTCGGTCATCGCGAACGCGGAGCGGATCGTGCCGTGCAGCAGCGGCAGCAGCCAGGCCTCGCGCTGGGCCGGTGTCGCGCACAGGTGCAGCAGCTCCATGTTGCCGGTGTCCGGCGCGCTGCAGTTGAACACCTCGGAGGACCAGTAGAGACGCCCCATGGTCTCCGCCAGCGGCGCGTACTCCAGGTTCGACAGTCGGGTGCCGGGCTCGTCCGGCCGCAGCGCCGGCAGGAACAGGTTCCACAGCCCCTCCTCCTTGGCCAGTGCCTTCAGATCGTCGATCAGCTGCGTCGGGTGTTCGCCCCGCTCGGCACGGTCGTGCCATTGCCGATGATGGGGCAGCACCAGACGGTCCATGAAGTCCTGCAGGCGGCGCTGGAGAGCCTGGGTGGTCTCGTTGTACTGAAAATCCATGCCAGTCCTTGATGGGCGCACAGTCACCCCGCGCGCGTCGCTTGGCAGAGTCTCGCGGGCGCACCGTGCAGCCGCCCCCGCCAAGCGGGGAGAAGTGTCCTTCAGCCGACCCCACGGGGTGTTGCGCCAGATCATGTACATGGGCCTCAGGTGCGGGGGTTACCATGCCGACCTGCTGGCGCAGTCCCGGCAAGCCCCGAAAGCCTGAACACCATGGCCAACATCCTTTCCTTCGACGACGGCGGTTACTGCTTCATCCGCGGCGTCTTCCCGTATTCGGCAGGCGTGCGGTCCCTGCCTGGCATGGCGATCGAGCGGGTGCGGTTCCATGCCGTGCTGCCGATGCAGGAGGGTTTCGAGGCCATTGCCGCCCACCTGGAGCGGCTTGGCCGGCCGCGCACCGCCTTGTGTGCCTGTGAGCTGCGCTCGCCGGCGCAGTTCAGCGACGAGGCGTTCGCGGCCTTCAATGCGCGCTACGTCGACACGCTGCGCGCGTGGGGCCTGTTTCGCGACGGCATCAACCCTGTGGCCCGCAGCAATCTGGTGCCGGTCGCCCGGGCGCCGGACCGCGAGGGCTTTCACGCGTTCAGCTACACCGTGCCCGCATCGGGTGCGACACCCGACTTCGTGATCGCCGGTTCGGGTGAGGTTCCCGAGGGCCGCAGCAACTACCGCGATCACATCATCGCCAAGGGCGACACCTCACCGGTTGGCCTGCTGCAGAAGGTCCGCTGGGTGCTCGCCGAGCAGGAGCGCCGCCTGGCCGCGCTGGGCCGGGGCTGGGCCGACGTGACCGCCACGCAGGTCTACACCGTGCACGACATCCACCCCTTCATGGCCAGCGAACTGGTGGCACGCGGCGCCGATGGCGGCGGAATCACCTGGCACCACATGCGTCCGCCGGTTGTCGACCTGGACTACGAGATGGACTGCCGCGGCGTGGCACTGGAGCGCGTCATCTGAGTGCCAGGGCGGGCGACGGGAGCACCTCGCCCCGCATGCGCCGGCCCAGCCAGGGCAGGAACACCGACGGATCGGGCCGGGCGCCCTGTTGTGTGGCCGCGTGCGTCTGCCCAGACGGTGCGTCCTGCGGGCCGACATCGAAGCGGAAGAAGTAGGCCGGCTCCATGCCCATGCGCAAGTCGGTCACCAGCAGCCGCCCGTCCTGCGCTGCGACGCTGAAGAAGCCCTTGCTGAAGGCCGCCACGCGGGCAACCGGCAGGCGCTCGCGGTGCCTTGCGTAGAGAGCGGCGCCACGGTCATGCGAGGACCACAGGATCCGCGTGCCGTCATCGAGCAGACCGCGGTAGCCCTCCAGGTAATGCGTGGGCGTGATCGCCACGACGCGCCACAGCAGCGTGCTGAAGGGTGCCGGCGTCACAAGCAGCTGCTGCGCGTCGATGCCTGACTGGTGCAGCGACGCGCGGGCCACCTGGGTCACGTGCTGCTGGGCGGCAAACGACCAGCCCAGATACAGCGTGCTGAGCAGCAGGCCTGCATGGTTCCAGCGCATCCCCCTGCCGGCAGGGCGCAGCAGCGCCACCACGACGCCCACGAGCAGCGGCAGGGTGTAGAGGGGATCGATGATGAACACGCTGCCCACCGCAAACGGGTGATCGGTGAAGGGCTGCAGCAGCTGCGTGCCATAGACCGTCATCGCGTCCAGCAGCGGGTGGGTGACCAGCACCAGCCACAGTGCCAGCCACCAGCGGCAGAACAAGGCCATCTCGCGATGCAGGCCAGCCGCAGCCAGCGCGAGCAGCGGCGCGCCGAGGGTCAGGAAGATCAGCGAATGGCTCTCGGCGCGGTGGCGCGTCATGTCCAGGATCGCGTCGCCATGGTCAATGAAGGCGTC
>JAEUOX010000366.1 GCA_016790475.1 Rhodoferax sp.
CGGCCAGCGGCTTGCGGTCCTGCGCCGCCTGGACCTCGGTGCGCTTGACGGAAACGATCTTGTTCAGGATGTCGGACATGGTGCGGTGCGCTTCGTCGAAAACCCGATCTTAGGCGCAGCGCGGCCGCGCCCGGTCAGAACACCACCGGCTGCCCGCTGCGGCTGCTCTCGCTGGCCGCGTCCGCCAGCTGCTGCGCCGCCACGCCGTCCGCGATGGTTGTGCGGAAGGGTGCGCCCGATTGCAGGCATTCGAAGAAGTGCGTGATCTCGAGCCGGTAGGCGGCCGCATACCGCTGCAGGAAGAAGTTCTCCGGCTTGTCGCGGCGCACGCCCTGCGCGTCGGACTGCACCACCTCGCTGGGCGTGTGGTTGCCGCATTGCAGCATGCCGGTCGACCCGAGCACCTCGAAACGCTGGTCGTAGCCGTAGGCCGCACGGCGCGAGGTGTTGATCTGGCACAGCCGGCCCTTGCGGGTGCGGATGGTCACCGCCGTGCAGTCCATGTCGCCCAGCGACGCGATCGCCGGATCCGTCAGCACCGAGCCGGTGGCGCTGAGCCACTGGGCCTCGTCGCCGTCGGCACACAGGATCCAGCGGAACACGTCGAAATCATGGATCAGCATGTCCCGGAAGATGCCGCCGGAGGCCTGGATGTAGGCCGGCGGCGGCGCGCCGGGGTCCCGGCTGGTGATTACCAGCATCTCCGGATTGCCGATCTCGCCGCGGTCCATCCGCGAGCGCGCCTCGTTGAAGGTCGGGTCGAAGCGGCGCTGGAAGCCGATCATGCAGGCCACACCGGCGGCCTGAACCGCCGCCGCGCACTCGCGTGCCCGCGGGACGGAGAGATTCACCGGCTTCTCGCAGAAGATCTGCTTGCCCGCAGCAGCGGCCCGCGTGATCAGGTCGCTGTGCGTGTCCGTGGGCGACGCGATGGCCACGACCTCGATGCCGGGATCCTGCAGGATCTGCTCGACGCTGGCCACCTGGGCACCGAGCTGCTGCGCCAGACCGGACGCCGCGGCCTGCACCGGGTCGCTCACGTACTGGAGGCGCACACCCGGCAGGGCGGCGAGGTTGGAGGCGTGGATGCGGCCGATGCGGCCGGCACCGAAGATGGCGACGTTTTTCATGCGGAGTCCTGTGGTAAGGGAGTCGGGTCCATGCCGGCTCGGCCGGCGGAAATCGGGTCGGTCGGGCCCGGGTTGTAAAGCAGCTCGGTCCGGTAGGCCAGCGCAATGAACAGGCTCTGGGCCAGGCACATGGTGTTGGTCAGCGAGCGGAACCCGAAGGTGCTGCTCTCGAATACCACCAGTGTGACATGGGCCATCGCGGCCAGCGGATTCATGCGGCTGTCGGTGATCGCGACCAGCCGTGCACCCCGCGCGGCGGCCTGCCGGGCGCACTGCAGGGATTCCTCGGCATAGGGCTGGAAGCTGACCACCAGCATCACGTCGTCCTGCTGTACGCCGCGCACCTGCCCGTCGAACATGCCGCCCAGACCGGACACCAGCGACACCCGCTTCTCAGTGTGCTGCAGCGCATACGCCAGGTAGGACGCGACCGCGAACGAGCGCCGCGCGCCAAGCACCCAGACGGCCGGCGCGGCCACCAGCAGGGCCACCGCGTCATCGAAGCTGCCGCCCTGCAGGTCGCGCCGGAACTCCTGCATGCCGGCAATGCTGCCGGCAATGAACTCGTCGGCGATGTCGGCACTGGACAGTCGCCCCTTGGCGGAGTCGATCACCCGCCGGATGCGTGCCTGGTAGTTGCGGCCCGGCGCCAACTGCTGCGTGATGCCGTCGCGGAAGATCCGCTGCATCTCCGAGTAGCCCGAGAACCCGAAGCGCTTTGCGAACCGGATCACGGCCGAGGGCTGCACCCCACAGTGCTCGGCCACGTCCTGGATCCGGTCCAGTCCGATCTGGTCCCGGTGCTGTTCGACATAGCGCGCGATCTGCTGCAACTGCCGGCTCAGCGTGCCGAACTCGCTGCGAATGGCCACCAACAACGCCTGGGCCGCAGCATGCGGGTGGTCCGCCGGGTCGGCTGGAACGGGCGAAGAAGGCGGGGTCATGGAAAAGGTTGGCACCCGGTCGAATGGAAAATTTATTCTAAATGGAATTCCTGATGCAATAATCATTTCCTCCGGCTGTGCTTGCCCAAGCACCCCCGCGCAACGACTTCGAACCAGACCGCATGCCAACCCTGAACATCCCCTCCGGCCGCCGCCACGACATCGCCTGCCTCGGCCGGCTGGCGGTGGACCTGTACGCGCAGCAGGTCGGCGCGCACCTGGAAGACGTGACCAGCTTTGCCAAGTACCTGGGCGGCAGCTCGGCCAACATCGCGTTCGGCGTGGCCCGGCTGGGCCTGCGGGCCGCGATGGTGTCGCGCGTCGGTGACGAGCAGATGGGCCGCTTCCTGACCGAGACGCTGCGTCGCGAGGGCTGCGATGTCTCGCAGGTGCAGGTCGATCCGCAGCGCCTCAGCGGCCTGGTACTGCTCGGCCTGAAGGACCGCGACACCTTTCCGCTGCTGTTCTATCGCGAGAACTGCGCCGACATGGCGCTGGATGCCGACGCCATCGACGAGTCCTTCATCGCCGGCTGCCGTGCGCTGCTGATCACCGGCACCCACCTCAGCGCGCCGGCCGTGCGGGCCGCGTCCACCCGCGCGCTGGAGTACGCCGCACGCCACCAGGTGTTGCGGGTGCTGGATATCGACTATCGCCCGGTGCTGTGGGGCCTGACCAAGCGCGGCGAGGGCGCGAACCGCTTCGTCGCGAATGCCGACGTGACCACCCGGCTGCAGGCGATGCTGCCGCACTTCGACCTGCTGATCGGCACCGAGGAGGAGTTCCTGATCGCCGGCGGCGTTCCCGGCGACCTGCTGGCCAGCCTGCGCGCCGTGCGGGCGGTGACGGCTGCGGCGCTGGTCGTGAAGCTGGGGGCGGCGGGCTGCTGCTTCATTCCGGGGCCGGTGCCGGCAAAGCTCGCAGACGCGCAGACGGCGCAGGGCGAGCGGGTCGAGGTGCTCAACGTGCTGGGCGCCGGCGACGCCTTCGCGGCCGGGCTGATGACCGGCTTCCTGCGCGGCGACGATTTCCCCGCCGCAGCGCGGCTGGCCAATGCCTGCGGCGCGCTGGTGGTGTCCCGCCATGCCTGCGCCCCGGCCATGCCAACGCCGGCAGAGCTGGCGCACTGGTTCAGCGGGCAGCGGCCGGCGCGCGTCGACACCGACGCCCAGCTGGCCCACCT
Organism: Rhodoferax sp.; assembly: GCA_016790475.1. Lineage (GTDB taxonomy): Bacteria > Pseudomonadota > Gammaproteobacteria > Burkholderiales > Burkholderiaceae_C > CAISIP01. The sequence continues at coordinate 3,258 of JAEUOX010000366.1, forward strand.
GCACCGCACCACGACCGCGCGCCCGCAGTGGCCGGAGCTGCAGGTGCTGGCCTTCGACCACCGCAGCCAGTTCCTGGACATGGCACGCCAGGCCGGCGCCAGCGAATCGCGCATCGGCACGCTCAAGACGCTGATGCTCGGCGCCGTGGAGCGCGTCATTGCGCAGGCCGGCCTGCAGGGGCGTGTCGGCGTGCTGATCGACGGTGGTGCCTACGGCGCGCAGGCCCTGGCCGCTGCGACCGGGCGCGGCTGGTGGATCGGGCGGCCGGTCGAGCTGCCGGGTTCGCGCCCGCTGCGCTTCGACGGCACCCGCTCGATCGGCAGCCACCTGATCAGCTGGCCGGCGGAGCAGGTCGTGAAGTGCCTGGTGCACTACCACCCGGACGACGCCGTCGACCTGCGCCTGGCCCAGGAGCAGACGCTGCTCGCGCTGTGGGAGGCGACCCGCACCAGCGGGCATGAGCTGCTGCTGGAGATCATCTGCCCGGCCGGCATCGCGCCCGATGTGGCACCCGACGATGCGGTGCTGCGCGCGGTGCAGCGGCTCTACAACCTGGGGCTGCGGCCGGAATGGTGGAAGCTCGCACCGATGCAGGCCACCGGCTGGCAGGCGCTGGAGCAGTTGGTCCGCGCCCGCGACCCGCAATGCCGTGGCGCGGTGATCCTGGGCCTGAACCAACCGATCGCGGCGCTGGCGCAGAGCTTCCGGCAGGCCACCAGCGGCATCGTCCGGGGCTTCATGGTCGGGCGCAGCGTATGGTCCGAGCCGGCGCAGCAGTGGCTGTCCAACCGCATCGACGACAGCGCCCTGGTGGATGGCGTCGCCGCCAATTTCCAGGCGCTGGTGCAGGCCTGGCGCGACCGCGCCGCTGGCTGATCCGCTCCATTCCGTTGAACGAGGTTCCCCCGTGACAAGCATCCGACTCACCATGGCCCAGGCGCTGGTGCGGCACCTGGCCGCGCTGCGCATCGAGCAGCCCGACGGCACGCTGCAGCCCTACTGCGCCGGCGTCTTCGCGATCTTCGGCCATGGCAATGTGGCCGGCCTGGGCGAGGCGCTGTGGGCCGAGCGCGCCGCGCTGCCCACCTATCGTGCGCACAACGAGCAGGCGATGGCCCATGCCGCGATTGCGTTCGCGAAGGCGCGCTTCCGCCAGCAGATGATGGCGGTGACCACGTCGATCGGGCCGGGCGCGACGAACCTGCTCACTGCAGCCGCGCTGGCCCATGTGAACCGGCTGCCGGTGCTGCTGCTGCCGGGCGACGTGTTCGCGTCCCGAGCGCCCGACCCTGTGCTGCAGCAGCTGGAGGACTTCAGCCACGGCGATGTCAGCGCCAACGATGCGTTCCGCCCGCTGACCCGCTATTTCGACCGCATCAGCCGCCCGGAGCAGATCCTGGACGCGCTGCCGCGCGCGCTGGCCGTCATGACCGACCCGGCCACCTGCGGGCCGGTCTGCCTGGCGCTGCCGCAGGATGTCCAGGCGCAAGCCTTCGACTGCCCGGTCGCCTTCCTGCAGCCGGCACCGATCCGGCTGCGCCGCCCGGCGCCAGACGCCGGCGAACTGGCCCGGGCCGTGGCCCTGCTGCGCCAGGCCCGCCGGCCGCTGATCGTGGCCGGAGGCGGCGTGCTGTACAGCCAGGCCAGCGACGCGCTGGCGCAGCTGGCCGGTGCCGCCGGCATTCCGGTGGCGGAGACCCAGGCCGGCAAGAGCAGCCTGCCCTGGGACCACCCGCTGCAGACCGGCGCGATCGGCGTCACCGGGTCGCCGGCCGCCAATGCGCTGGCGCGCGACGCGGATCTGGTGCTGGCGGTCGGCACGCGGCTGCAGGACTTCACGACCGGCTCGAACAGCCTGTTCACGCAGGCCCGCCTCCTGGGCCTGAACGTGCAGGCCCTGGACGCCGCCAAGAACGCCGACGCAACACTGGTGGCCGACGCCCAGGTCGGGCTGACCCAGCTGACGCAGCAGCTCGCAGGCTGGCAGGCGGATGCCGCCTGGACCGAGCGCGCACGCACGCTGGCCCGGCAATGGAATGCGCAGGTCGACGCGCTGACAGCCGGCACGCTGCCGGATGCGGTTACGCTGCCCTACGATGCGGACGTCATCGGCGCCGTGCGCGACTCGGTGGCCGACAGCCCCGCCAATGACGTGGTCGTGTGCGCCGCCGGCACGCTGCCTGCCGAGCTGCACAAGCTGTGGCGCGCCGGCGCACCGGGCAACTACCACATGGAGTACGGCTACTCCTGCATGGGCTACGAGATCGCCGGCGGGCTGGGCGTCAAGATGGCGCGGCCCGAGGCCGAGGTGATCGTGATGGTGGGCGACGGCTCCTACCTGATGATGAACTCGGAGATCGCCACGTCGATCCTGCTCGGCCGCAAGCTGATCATCGTGGTGCTGGACAACCGCGGCTTCGGCTGCATCCAGCGCCTGCAGCTGGCCAGCGGCAGCCCGCGCTTCAACAACATGCTGGAGGACAGCGTCGCGCCCGGCGGCGAACTGCCCCAGATCGACTTCGCGCTGCACGCGCGCAGCCTGGGGGCCGATGCGGTGCACGCCGCCAACCTGGCGGAGCTGCGCAGCGCGCTGCGCGCCGCGCGCGCGGCGACGCGCACCCAGGTGATCGTGATCGACACCACCCACACCCGCACCACGGCCGACGGCGGCTGCTGGTGGGAGGTGGCCATTCCGGAAGTTTCCACCCGCGCCGAAGTCGGCGTCGCCCATGCGGCCTATGTCGCCGCCAAGAAGGACCAACGCCCATGACCTGGAACGTACGCATCGGCATCAACCCGATCAGCTGGATGAACGACGACCTGCCCTCGCTGGGGGGCGACACGCCGCTGGAGACCGCGCTGTCCGAAGGACGACAGATCGGCTATGTGGGCTTCGAGCTCGGCAACAAGTTCCCGAAGGACGGCCCGGGGCTGCAGGCCAAGCTGGCGGAGTTCGGGCTGGCCTGCGTGTCCGGCTGGTACTCCGGCTTCCTGGCCGAGGACACGGTCGAGGCCGAGATCGCACGCTGCAGCGAGCACCTCGCCAAGCTGCAGTTCAACGGCGCGAAGGTGGTCGTCTACGGCGAATGCGCCGGCACGATCCAGGGCCAGATCGACACTCCGCTGGCGCGCCGGCCCCGCTTCACCGACGCGGCCCAGTGGGCGGCCTATGGCGAGCGGCTCAATGCCTTCGGCGCGCACCTGCAGGCCACCTACGGCATCACGCTGGCCTACCACCATCACATGGGGGCCTATGTCGAATCGCCGCAGGACATCGACGCGCTGATGGCGGCCACCGACCCGCGCCGCGTCGGCCTGCTGTTCGATACCGGCCATGCCTGGTACGGCGGCGCCACCGACGTGGTCGCGCTGCTGCGCCGGCATGTCGCGCGCGTGGTGCATGTGCACTGCAAGGACGTGCGCCCGCAGGTGATCGCGCAGGCCCGCAACGACGGCTGGAGCTTCCTGACCGGCGTGCTCAACGGCACCTTCACGGTCCCGGGCGACGGCATCATCGACTACCAGGCCGTGCTCTCGACGCTGCATGGCGCCGGCTACGAAGGCTGGCTGGTCGTCGAGGCCGAGCAGGATCCTGCCGTGGCGCCGAGCTACCGCTACGCCAACATGGGCTACCAGTGCCTGCGCGCCATCGTCGACGGCCTGAACGGCCGGGCCGGAGGCTGACATGCCGAGCCCCCTGCTTGCCAAGGCGCGGCGCGCGGGCCGCGAGATCGTGAGCGTCACGCCCGAGCGCGCCGGCTGGCACTATGTCGGGTTCCGGGCCCTGCGGCTGGCCGACGGCGAGACCGAGTCGCTGGACACCGGTGACCAGGAGCTGTGCGTCGTCGTGCTGACCGGCCGGGTCGACGTCACGGTCGCGGCGCAGACCTTTGCCGCGCTCGGCACGCGCGACAGCGTGTTCGATCCGGTCGCGCCGGCCGCGGTGTACGTGCCGCCGGGGCAGCCGGTGCGCATCTGCGCGCGCGGCGGCGCCGAAGTCGCGCTGTGTCTGGCGCCAGGCGCCGGGCAGTCGCATCCGGTGCGCGTGCTCGACCCGGCGACGATGCGCCGCAGCGTGCGCGGCACCGGCAGCAACACCCGGCATGTCTGCGACATCCTGCCGCACGACGACCCGGGCGCAGCGCATCTGCTGGTCGTCGAGGTCATCACGCCGGCCGGGCATTCGTCGAGCTACCCGCCGCACAAGCACGACGATGAGGCTCCACCGGCCGAGACGCAGCTCGAGGAGACGTATTACCACCGGCTGAACCCGCCGCAGGGCTTTGCGTTCCAGCGCGTCTACACCGACGACCGCAGCCTGGACGAAGCCTGTGCCGTCGAGGACCATGATGTCGTGATGGTGCCGCGCGGCTACCATCCGGTCGTCGCGCCGCACGGCTATGACCTGTACTACCTGAACGTGATGGCCGGCCCGAAGCGCCTGTGGATCTTCCGCAACGACCCGGCCCACGAATGGATGCTGCGCTGAGCCACCCACCTACCAACCCGGGAATTTCCATGACCGAACTGATGACCTCCATCGAGCAGATCGTGCGCGCCGCCGGCGACATGATGCGCACCGCCTTCAACGCGCCGGACCGTCCGGCCTACTCGATGAAGGGCCAGCAGGACTACCTGACCGTCACCGACGGCGCGGTCGAACAGTTCGTCCGGGAGCAGATCGCCCGGCGCTTCCCCGGCGACGGCGTGCTGGGCGAAGAGGCCGGTGGCCTCGTGGAAGGTCCGCGCCTGTGGATCGTCGACCCGATCGACGGCACGGCGAACTTCGCGCGGCAGATCCCGCACTTCTGCATCTCGCTGGGCCTGATGGTGGACGGCGTGATGGAGGCCGGCGCGATCTACGAGCCGATGCATGACGAGCTCTACATCGCGCAGCGCGGCCAGGGCGCCTGGCTGAACGGGCGCCGGATGCGGGTCAGCACGATCGCCGACCTGAAGGCCTCCACGGTGGAGGTGGGCTGGTCGACGCGGATCCCGCTGGACACCTACCTGGACATGGCCGGCAAGGCCGCCCGCGCCGGCTGCTCGGTGCGCCGAGCCGGGTCCGGCTCGCTGGGCGTGGCCTATGTCGCCGCCGGGCGGACCGAGGCCTATGCCGAGGCCCACATCAATGCGTGGGACGTGGCGGCCGGGCTGCTGCTGGTGGCCGAGGCGGGCGGGCGCATCAACGACTTCTGGGCCAATGGCGGCGTACGCTCCGGCAACCCGGTGCTGGTGACGAACGCGGCGCTCGCGCAGGAGTTCAGCGCGATGACCGGCATCGGGCTGCTGCCCTGACGCCGCAGCCGGTGCGGCTCAGTCGCTGAGCAGCACCACGTCTTCCGGCAGGAACGACAGCGCGACCGAGGACCCGGCGGCGACCGGGTGCTCGGTGTCGGGCGAGGTCACGAACAGGTCGCCCAGTGGCGACTGCACCATGTACTCCATCTGCTCGCCGACGTAGGTGGCCTTCTGGATCGTGGCCGCGAGCGCATCCGGCGTGCCGGCCGGCCGGATCTGCACCCGGTTCGGCCGGATCGCGACATGGCGCTGCGCGGCGCTGCCCTCGCAGTGGTTGGTCTGCAGGCTGAGCCCGCCCAGACGCACCGTGGCACGCTCGCCCTGCACGCCGGCCACCTCGCAGGGCAGCACGTTGGCGCCGCCGATGAAGTCGGCCACGAAGCGGGTGCGCGGGCGGTCATGCAGCTCGCGCGGGCTGCCCTTCTGGGCCACGACCGCATTGTTCATGACGACCACCGTATCGGAGACGGCCAGCGCCTCCTCCTGGTCGTGCGTGACATAGACCACCGTCAGCCCGAGCGCCTGCTGCAGGTCGCGGATCTCCTGGCGCACATAACGGCGCAATTTGGCGTCCAGGTTGGACAGCGGCTCGTCGAACAGCAGCACCCGTGGCTCCAGCACGATCGCGCGCGCGACCGCGACGCGCTGCTGCTGGCCGCCCGAGAGCTCGTTCGGGTAACGTGCGCTCAGGTTGCCGAGCCCGAGCTGCTTGAGCACGTCCTGCGCCTTGGAGGCGATCACGTCCTTGGAGAAGCCGGACACCTGCAGCCCGTAGGACACGTTCTGCAGCACCGTCATGTGCGGGAACAGCGCGTAGGACTGGAACACCATCGACACGTCGCGTGACGTGGCCGGCAGCTTGGTGACGTCGTCGTCCCCGATCAGGATGCGGCCGCTGGTGGACATCTCCAGCCCGGCGATCATGCGCAGCGTCGTCGTCTTGCCGCAGCCGGACGGCCCCAGCAGCGTGACCAGCGTGCCGGCCGGGAAGTCCAGCGAGATCTGGTCCACCGCGGTCACATTGGTGCCGTAGCGCTTGGTGACCTTGTCGAAGACGACCCGCGCCGGCCCCTTGCGGTTCGATGAATTCATGCGCCTCCTGCAATCATGGAAGAGTCCTGGCTCATGCCGCGACGGCCCAGGCGCCGCCGGCCCACCATCCACTGGAACAGGCCGATGGCGGCCAACATCACGACGATCAGGACGGTGGAGTAGGCGATTGCCACCCCGTATTCGTTGTTCTCGACGCGGCCGATGATGTAGCTCGTGGCCATGTCGTGCTTGGCGCTGACCAGGAAGATCACCGCGCTGATTGCGGTCATGCTGCGCACGAAGCTGTACACCAGCGCCGACAGGATGGCCGGGCGGATCAGCGGCAGCGTGACGCGGCGGAAGGTCGTCCAGGAGCCTGCGCCCAGCGTCAGCGAGGCCTCGTCCAGGCTCTTGTCGATCTGCGAAAGCGACGCGATGCCCGAGCGCACGCCGACCGGCATGTTGCGGAACACGAAGCAGATCACCAGGATCGCGGCGGTGCCTGTGAGCTCGATCGGCGGCACGTTGAAGGCGATGATGTAACTCACGCCGATCACCGTGCCCGGAATCGCAAAGCTCAGCATCGTGCCGAACTCGAACATCCGCTTGCCGTGAAACTGCTGGCGCGTCAGCAGCCAGGCGGTGATCAGGCCGATCGCAGCAGTCAGCGGCGCGGAGATGCTGGCGATCTGCAGCGTGGTCCAGAAGCTGTTCCAGGCCGAGCCGGACCACTGCAGGCCGAACTCTCCATACGACAGCGAGAAGCCGGTGATGTAGTGCTTCAGCGTCAGCGTGTTGTCGCGGCCCCAGAGCTTCACGAAGCTGCCGTAGACGATCATCAGGTACACCACGACGGTGAACAGCGCCCAGACGGTCGTGATCACCGCCACCGGGATCGCGATGCGCCGGGGCAGCGGCGGATGCATGCCGCCATCACCCTTGCCGCTGACCGAGGTGTAGCTGCGCCGGCCGAGCCAGGTCTGCTGCAGGTAGAAGGCGCCGATCGTGAACGTCAGCAGGATGACGGCCAGCACGGCCGCCTGCGCCTGGTCGTTCTGCGCGCCGACGACCGAGAAGAAGATCTCGGTCGACAGCACGTTGAAGTTGCCGCCCAGCACCAGCGGATTGCCGAAGTCGGCCATGCTCTCGATGAAGCCGAGCAGGAAGGCGTTTGCCAGCCCGGGGCGCATCAGCGGCCAGGTGACGGAGCGGAAGGTCTCCCAGGCGCCGGCGCGCAGCGTCTGCGCGGCCTCTTCCAGCGAGGGGCTGATCGCCTCGACGACGCCGATCAGCACCAGGAAGGCGATCGGCGTGAAGGACAGCAGCTGCGCGATCAGCACACCGGTGAAGCCGTAGACCCAGCGCGTGGGCTCCAGCCCCAGCTGGGCCGCGACGAACTGCGTCACGTTGCCCGACAGCCCGAACAGCAGGATGATCGACAGGCCGATCACGAAGGGCGGCGTGATGATCGGCAGCAGCGACAGCGACTTGATGACACCTCGGAAGCGCGCGCCGGTGCGCGTCAGCACCAGCGCGAAGGCCAGCCCGAGCAGCGTCGACAGCAGGCCGACCGTGATGCCCAGCGCCAGCGTGTTCCAGGCCACGCCGCAGCCGGCGCTGGAGCTCAGGCAGCTCAGGCGCCAGATCTTCGCGTCGGTCAGGCGCGCGAAGAACGGCAGCAGCGACCAGCCCCCGCCCTCGGCCTTGAACGGCAGGATCAGCATCTGCACGACCGGCAGGCCGATGAACAGCAGCGTCAGCGCGATCACCAGGCCCAACGAACCGGCCACGAAGGAATCGCCGGCAACCATGCCGCGCAGGGCCAGGCCGCGCGTCACCAGAAACAGGAAGCTGACCCCGGCCACCAGCGCGCCATAGCCCATGCCGAACTGGCGCTGGCTGGATTCACCCAGCCAGTCGTTGATCCAGCCGACCGTCCACCCGCGCAAGCCGAACAGGAAGCCCTGCGTCAGCAGGTAGGCGATGCCGGCCACGCCCAGCACGGTCAGCGCGCGCCCGAGCGTCTCGGCGGCGGGCCGGCGCCAGGCGATGACCAGCGCGCAGAGCGCGATCAGGCCGACCGGCAGCAGCCACAGGTTGGCACCACGCAGCCAGAGGAACAGGGCCGGCGCCGACTGGGCTTCCAGCGAGAAGCCCTGCAGCAGCCAGCGAAGACTCCAGAAGCCGTCTTCGATGGCATACCAGGGCAACAGCGCAACCCCGGCCAACGCGCACAGCGCGGTGCCGATGGCCTGGCGGTCCAGGCGGTGGTTCTGCACGGGAACGATCAGTCTGCGCGAGCGCGGAGCACGGGCCCGATCAGCGGGCCAGCGCGCCGATCTCGTCGTCCCACTTCTTCAGCAGGCGGCGGCGCTCGGCGGCGGAGCCGTACTTGACGAAGTCGTAGTCGATCAGCTTGATCTTGGCCAGATCGGGGGCCTTGGGCGAACTCTTGGCCGCCTTGTTCGACATGACCTGGAAGGACTTGACATCCTTCGCCATGTTCTGGAACTCGGCGGTCAGCGCGAATTCATAGAACTTCTTCGCGTTCTCCAGATTGCGGGCGCCCTTGATGATGCTCATCGAACCGATCTCGTAGCCGGTGCCCTCGCAGGGAACGACGGTCTTGATCGGGAAGCCGGCCTCGGCCACCGCCACCGAGTCGTGCGCGAACACGATGCCGATGACCGTCTCGCCGGCGCCTGCCGCCTTGATCGGTGCGGAACCGGACTTGGTGTACTGGTTGATGTTGGCATGCAGGGCCTTCATGTAGTCGAAGGCCTCCTTCTCGCCGAGCATCTGCACCAGCGTGGCCAGCATCGTGTAGGACGTGCCGGAGGAGTTCGGGTTGGCCACCTGGATCTTGCCCTTGTAGACCGGCTTGATCAGGTCTTTCCAGCAGGCGGGCACCGGCAGGTTCTGCTTCTTGAGCAGTTCCTCGTTGTAGCCGAAGCCCAGGGCGCCGGAGTAGATGCCCACGGTGCGCACCTTGGAGGCCACCGCCTGGCGGTTGGCCCAGTCGTGCAGCTGGTTGCGGGACGGGGACACGTAGGCGTCGGTCAGGCCTTCTTCGGCGGCCTGCAGGTGCGGGTCGCCGGTGCCGCCCCACCAGATGTCGCCCTTCGGGTTGGAGGCCTCGGCCTTGACCTGGGCGTAGGTCTCGCCGGAGCTCTTGCGGGTCAGGTCGACGGAAATGCCGGTCTTCTTCTCGAACTCGCGCTTGGCCTGCTGGCACCAGGCTTCGTCGGAGCTGCAGTAGAGCGTCAGTTTGCCCTGCGCCAGGGCCGGCGCGGTGATTGCGCCCAGCGTCAGGCCGAGCAGGATGGTGATGGTGGAACGACGCATGCGATGCCTCCGGAAACTAGATGATGACAAATGAATGTCACGATGATGACAAAACAATGACGACTCTAGCCCGCGCATCCCCGCGGGTCAATCCGTAGAAACCAGCAAGGGCGCAGGCGCCCTGCGCTGCGTCAAAGCCGCGCGCTGACGTCCACCAGCTGCGCCAGCTTGGCCCGCGCAGCGCCGGATTCGATCGCCTTGCGGGCCATCCCGACGCCGTCGCGGATCGTGTCGGCCAGGTTGGCTGCGTACAGCGCGGCGCCGGTGTTCAGGATCACGATGTCGCGCGCCGGCCCCGGCTCGTTGTCCAGCACCGACAGCAGCATGGTGCGCGATTCGGCGGCGTTCTCGACCTTCAGGGCCCGGTTGCTGGCCATGACCATGCCGAAGTCCTCCGGGTGGATCTCGTATTCGGAGATCTCGCCGTTGCGCAACTCGCCGACCATCGTCGCGGCGCCCAGGCTGACCTCGTCCATGCCGTCCTTGCCATAGACCACCACCGCATGCTCGGCGCCCAGGCGCTGCAGCGCCCGCACCTGGATGCCGACCAGATCCGGATGGAACACGCCCATCAGGATGTTCGGCGCATCGGCCGGGTTGGTCAGCGGGCCCAGCAGGTTGAAGATGGTCTTGATGCCCAGCTCGCGGCGCACCGGCGCGACGTTCTTCATCGCCGGATGGTGGTTCGGTGCAAACATGAAGCCGACCCCGACCTCCGCGATGCAGCGCGCGATGGCCTCGGGCGACAGGTTGATGTTGATGCCCAGCGACTCCATGACGTCGGCGCTGCCGCTCTTGCTGCTGACACCGCGGTTGCCATGCTTGCTGACCTTGGCGCCGGCCGCCGCCGCGACGAACATCGAGCAGGTGGAGATGTTGAAGGTGTGCGATCCGTCACCGCCGGTGCCGACGATGTCCACCAGGTTGCGCTTGTCGGCGACATGCACCTTGGTGGAGAACTCGCGCATCACCTGGGCCGCGGCGGTGATCTCGCCGATGGTCTCCTTCTTGACGCGCAGGCCGGTGATCAGTGCGGCCATCATGACCGGGGACACCTCCCCGCCCATGATCAGGCGCACGATGTGCAGCATCTCGTCATGGAAGATCTCGCGGTGCTCGATCGTGCGGGTCAGCGCCTCCTGGGGGCTGATCTTGTGGCTGTGGGGCATGGGGGTCTCCTGGGTGAAAGGGGTCAGGGGGATCCGGGTGGCCTCAGGCCGCCAGGAAACTGCGCATCGCCGCGACCGCGCGGTCCACGCCGGCGGCGTCGACGTCCAGATGGGTCACGAAACGCAAGCGGTACAGGCCGGAGGCCAGCACGCCGTGGCGCTGCAGCCAGGGCAGCAGCTCGGCGGCGCGCGCACGGGCCGGGCCGGTCAGATCGACGAACACGATGTTGGTCTGCGGGGTCTCGACCTGCACGCCGTCCAGCCCCTGCAGGCCGGCGGCGAGGCGCTGCGCGAGCCGGTGGTCGTCGGCGAGCCGGTCGACCTGGTGGTCCAGCGCATAGGTCCCGGCGGCAGCCAGCATGCCGCACTGGCGCATGCCACCGCCGGCCATCTTGCGGATCCGGATCGCGCGGGTGATGAAGTCCCGCCCGCCGCACAGCACCGAGCCGACCGGTGCGCCCAGGCCCTTGCTCAGGCAGACGGACACGCTGTCGAAGCAGCTGGCGATGCGCCGCGCCTCCGCCAGCGGCGTGCCGCCGGTCTGCTGCGCCTGGGCCACGGCGGCATTGAACAGCCGGGCACCGTCCAGATGGCTCTGCAGGCCGCGCCGGCGCGCCAGCGCGGTGGCGTCCTGCACGAAGGCCATCGGCAGCAGCTTGCCGCTCCAGGTGTTCTCCAGCGCCAGCAGCCGGGTTCGAGCGTAATGGATGTCGTCCGGCTTGATGGCCGCCTCGATGTCGGACAGCAGCAGCGTGCCGTCCGGCTGGTTCTCCAGCGGCTGCGGCTGCACGCTGCCGAACACCGCGGCGCCCCCGCCCTCCCAGCGGTAGGTGTGCTGGAACTGCCCGACGATGTATTCGTCGCCCCGCCCGCAGTGGGCCAGGATCGCGCACAGGTTGCTCTGTGTGCCGCTGGGCACGAACATCGCGGTCTCGAAGCCGAGCAGCGCTGCGAGCTTGTCCTGCAGCGCGTTGACGCTGGGGTCGTCGCCCCAGACGTCGTCCCCCAGCGGGGCCTCGGCCATCGCGGCGCGCATGCCGCTGCTCGGGCGGGTGACGGTATCGCTGCGCAGATCGACGGTATCTGTCATGGGTGGCTCCTGCAGGAAGGGGATCGCGGGCCCTGCCGCTCAGAGCAGGAAGTTCTTCAGCATGGCATGCCCATGCTCGGTCAGGATCGACTCGGGGTGGAACTGTACGCCTTCCATCCGCGCCTCTTGCGGCAGACCGGTGTGCCGCACCCCCATGATCTCGCCGTCCTCGGTCCAGGCGGTGATC
>JAEUOX010000391.1 GCA_016790475.1 Rhodoferax sp.
TGGGGCCCTTTGCGACATCGCATGCTTGCATCCCGGCCCCGCATCTTGCACAACTTGCACCTGCTTACCAGCTTTTGCCTGCCGCGCACCGGGCGACACATCGCAGTGCCCCCGGCGTTGCACGATGAAGGCCTCGCATCCATCCGGGTGCGGGAAACCAAAGAAGAGAAAGGTCTCCAACCTATGCAACGCAAGATCATCCAACCCCTGGGCTTCGCGCTCGTCGTCGCCACCGCCAGCCTGGGCGCCTTCGCGGCGCCCGCCAACGACTTCTATGTCGGCGGCAGTGTCGGCGCCACGGACTACCCGAGCACGGTCAACGGTGTGGGTGGCGGCACGTCCAATGTCAACGGCAAGCTGTTCGGCGGCTACCAGCTGACGCCGAACGTGGCGGTGGAAGCCGGCCTCGTCGAACTGGGCCGTACCCGCAGCGCCACCGGCAGCCTGAACGGCTACGGCGGGTTCGTGGATGCAGTCGGCACCTGGCCCCTGGGTGACAAGTGGTCCGCACTGGGACGCGTGGGCCTGGCCAGCACCAGCGTGCGCACCACCGCCGGTAACGACACCGGCACCGGCCTGAAGGTCGGCCTGGGCCTGCAGTACGCGCTGACCGACAAGGTGGCGCTGCGCGGCGAATGGGAGCGCTACGACGCGCGGCTGTTCGGCACGCGGCCGCACATCGATCAGTACACGATCGGTCTGAAGGTCGGTTTCTGAGGCCCACCGACCGCGGCTGAGGGGATCGGCACCGGGCGCGCGGCGATAATCCGCCCGCCCGTTCGCCCTGTGCCGCGGCTGCGCCTTCAGGGCGCAGCGCGGTCGCTGCGTGGCGCCGACCATGCCCCAGCGCACGCCACCTTCCGACACCCCCACGCTTTGCCACCGCAACCTGCCACGCGGGCGGCAGCTGGTATCGGCCGCCTGGCTCGCTGCACTGCTGCAGGGCCGGGCGCCGGAGGATGCCCCCCCGGGCCCCTGGCGCGTGTTCGAGGTGGGCGAGGACGCCGCGCAGTGCTACACCCAGGCACA
>JAEUOX010000420.1 GCA_016790475.1 Rhodoferax sp.
GTCGGTGTTCTTCCACTCACGGATTCAACGGCCAACAATGCCTTGATCGAGATGATGGCCAGTGGACTGGCGGTCGTAAGCACGGACGTCGGTGGTGTCCGGAATTACGCCAGTGGCGACGGTGCCCGGCTGGTCGGCGTCGGCGACAGCGGCGCCATGGCCGCCAGCGTCGATGCGTTGCTTCGGGACGATGCCCTGCGCACCCAATGCGGCCGTGCCAACCGCGCGACAGCCGTCCGGGAATTCTCGATCGAGGTCTGCGCGCAACGGCTGGCAGGGATCTATGCACAGGCCAGCGCACAATTGCCGCCATGACACCGGCTGTGGCACAGTCGCCTTGTCTGTTTCCCTCTTGCCCTTTTTGTGGAGCATCCTGCAGCCATGACTAACCCGGTCAACCCCCTCAGCATCCTGTCGAGAGCCGCCAAGGCGGACCTGGTGACGTCGCCCTATCCCCACCTGGTGATTACCGACGCGCTGGATCCCGCCGTGTTCGCACAGCTCTCGCGCGAGTTCCCGGCGGACGACGTCATATTGAACGGGCGCCCGCCCAAAGACACCTGGTTCGACTATCCGGCCTGCAAGGTGGTGAAGGACGACCGTGTGTCGCCGTTGTGGCGCGAGTTCTTTGCCTACCATACGTCGAAGGCCTTCTTCGATGAACTGGTTGCACTTGCGGGGCCCCAGCTTCGCATGCTGGCGCCGGACCTGGAGAAAAAGGCAGGGCGGTCGCTGGAAGACTTCAAGGTCGGCATGCGCCCCGGTGGCCGCGGCGACCCCTTGGCCGACGGGGCCGACGTATCGATGGAGTGCCAGTTCTACCTGAACTACACCCGGCAGCCACGCGTCGTGCGCGGGCCCCATGTGGACAGGCCCTCCGAGCTGTTTGCGGCATTGCTCTATTTTCGAAGGGAGGATGATGAATCTTCCGGATCCAATCTGGAGGTCTGCGAAGCCGTCACCGACATCTACCCCCATCCCCGTGCCGTGCAGATCTCGACGCTGCCCGCCGAGGTCGACGCCGCGAAAGTGCGCACCGTGAAGTCCGCAACCTATGCCGCCAACACGCTGGTGCTGTTCCTGAATTCGGCGAAGTCGATCCACGCGGTCAGCCCGCGCACGCCCACGGCGGTGCCGAGGCGGCATATCAATTTCTGCTGTGATGTCCGCTTCGACCTGTTCGAGATGAAGCTCCCGGCACGACTGGCTGCCAAGAAGGCGCTGGAGGGTCTGCCGATGGGTTGGCGGCTGTCCAAGTACCTGTAGCCGGCCCGCACGCGGGTGCTCCTGCCGTGTGGAGGGGCTACAGCGCTGCCTGAAGGCGCTGCACGAGCGCGGTCTGCTGTTCGTCGTTCCACCGTGCGGCAAAGGCGTAGCCGGATGCCGACATGGCGTGCAGCTTCGCCGGGTCAGGCAGCAGCTGCGCGACGGCGTCGACAAACGCTGCCGGTGTATCGGCGACCAGCAGGCCCTGCCCCACCGCGGCCTCCAGGCCGCGGCAGCCACTCTGCGTCGTCAGCAGCGGCAGGCCGTATCCCAGCGCCTCGACCGACTTGATGTTGAGCCCCGTGCCGCTGCGTACCGGGTTGATCGCCAGCCGCGTCGTCGCATAGACGGACTGCAGGTCGGGAACAATGCCCAGCTTGGTCACGCCGGCGAAATCGGGTGTCGCCTTGCAGACGCCACCGACCACCGCCACACGCACACCTGGCATCCTGGCGAGCAGCAAGGGCATCACCTCGTTGCCGAACCAGAGCATGCCTTCGACATTCATCTGGTTGCTGGAGCCGACCATCAGCAGATCCCACGCCGCCTGCTGCCGCGCCCACAGCACCTCCAGGTGGACCGTGTGGCCGAAGGTCATGGCCTGCACGCCGGAATACGCGTTCAGCACCGCGGTTTCCGCGGGTTGTATGCCCAGCACCACGTCGGCCCGCAGCAGACCACGCCGCTCCTCGGCGGGACTGGTGGAAAAGAACTGGGGGGTCGCGCCTGCAGCCAGGAACAGCCGGTGCCGGTTCGCGAAGAGATCGTGGGCGTCGATCAGCTTGAGCCGCGGCGATTGCAGCGCCAGCAGCGCCCGCGACATGAAGACATACTCCGCGATCGCGATGTCAAAGCCGATCTCGGCATCCAGGCGGCGCAGGATCGGGTCTGCACGGTCGTCGTACCAGTCGTCCACCCCTTCGGTGTAGCGCGCGTCTTCGTCGACGAGCTGACGTGCACGGCGAACCCACTTGCCAATCAGGCTCTCGCGCCGGCGCAGCGGCTTCTCGTAGGGCAGGCCGTGGAAGCGCGGGCCGAACTCCTGCTGCATGATCGCGTTGTCCTGCGCCACGCCGCTCAGCCACATGGCCACATGCACCTCGAAGCCCAGCTCGGCC